>JAGWDQ010000126.1:0-11710 GCA_018260615.1 Candidatus Altarchaeum sp. | reverse complement strand
ATGCCGTTGGCAAAATTTTACTCATAGACGCAGATGCGACAAAAAATTTATCCACACTTCTCGGATATGAAAATATAACTCCGGTAAACAAAATAAAAGATGTGGTTGAAGGCAGAGCGCGATTAGAAAACGGATTAGTAAATTTAAAGCCCCGTGTCTCGGACTTAACTGATAAATTTTCCGTCAAAATTTCAGAAAAGTTATATCTGCTTGCAATCGGCGGCGTTGAAAAAGCGGGAATGGGCTGCTTATGTCCCGAAAATTCCATACTCAGAGCAATGCTGATGGAAATTGTATTAAAGCGAAATGAAATTTCAGTCATTGATATGGAAGCGGGTCTTGAAATAATGAGCAGAGGCACGGTTAAAGGCGTTACTCAAATTTTTGTAATTTGCGAACCCGGCTATGGCTCTGTTTCCGTTACAAAAGACATAATTAAATTTGCAAACGAGTTGAAAATAAAGGCGGATGTTATAGGGAATAAAATAAGGAATAAAGAGGAAGAGGAGTATCTTTCGGAAAATTTAAATTTAAAATTGTTTCACACAATTCCGGCAAGTGAAGAGGTAAGAGATGCAACTATTAAAGGAACTTTGGTTTCGGAGGGAAAATTTTATGAAAGTGTTAGGGAATTAGCAGAAAAGATTATTGTGGAAATTTAATTTATTTAGTTTGTGTCTTAAAATTTAAATTCTTAAAATTTAAATAGCAAGCCATAATTTTAGCGGAACCTTTATTATTTTATCCTCAACAATTTCAATGTTGCTGCTTCCTGCACTAATAATTATCCCATAATCAAATCCCCTGATATTTTTTGCGGTTGTCTTTATTTGCCTTATTCCTTCATTCTTGTCTCCGAAACCAACTTCAAAGATAATTTTTTTGTCATCCGCTTTTAATATAAAATCCGCCCCGCCGGAAGATGAATCATACATCAAGTCAATTTTTCTGAACAATTTATGCTTTAAAAAATCGCGAACAAAAACCAGCGCTAAATAATCTTCCAAAATTTTTCCCTTAACTCCCGAAGGCAGAATTCCTTTTAAAATTCCCACTCTCAAAGAGGGCGTAATAAATAAAAATTTTATTGGTTTTCTTACTTTTCCGAATCCCTCCCCGTAACTTCTTATTTCTACTAAAATACCGCTTTGAACTAATGCATCAATTATATTCCTCAAAGATATATGATTAAGATTGAGGATAGCAGATAAAGTGTTAAGATTAGTTGTTTCCGAAACAGATATTAAATTTAAAACATTTTTGATATTGGATATAGTTTGGGATCTAAAATTTTCAATTTCTAAAATATCATTGATGATTAATTTGTCAATTACATTATCAATTAACTGATATGTCAATGACTTATCTCTGACCTTTAAAATAAAAGGAAATCCTCCGTAATAGAAAAATTCTTCCTCTGTTTTCGGAGGTAAATTTGAAAAACAGGTATTAATTTTTGGAATGACTTTCTGAAAGGACTCATACAATTCATTCGCATTTTTACTGAGCAGGATGGTATTAACGAGCTGGGCAGAAAAATTTAAAGGAGACCCATTAAATTTTAAAAGAGCATATTCATTAAATTTCAGCGGATAAATTTCATCTAAAAGTGATCTTCTGGATAAATCGGGATTAATCTTCAGTTTTAAAGCAGATGATCCTGTTGCAATTACTAAAATGTTGTTGTGTCCCTTTGTAACATCAAAAAGATTTTTCAAAAACAATCCCCATTCTTTATCATAATGAACCTCGTCTAAAAGTATTAGCAGTTTTTCCTTTAAATTCACAAAACGAAAGTTGTTTATTTCCTGATAAAAATCAAAAAATTCACCTAGTTTAATTCCCTTACCTGACAAAATACTTGCCTCCATATATATTTTTTTGTAATTTCCCTCAATTATTTTCGGATAATTTTGTTTTTGGGATTCCCGAATAAATTTTGAAGCATAAAAAATCTGGGATAATAGCGTTGTTTTTCCAACTCCTCTTATTCCGGATAAGAGACGAATCTTTTCTACCTCATCTATCTGATTATTCAAAAACCGCTCCAAAAGAGAACAATAATAGAAAAATTTATCCCTCGTTGAATATAGTTTTCTTTCTTCATTGTACAAGTATCCTTCAAGCAAATTATCAGTTTCGGATATCCACAACCGATAAAATTCCTCTGTTTTTATTTTGTCTGCCATTTTCTAATATATTGGGATTTCATTGAAAATTATGTTTCTAATATGTTATGATTTCATTGAAACATAAGTTTCTAATATATTGCAATCACATTAAAAATTATAGTTTCAATATTTATTCAGGCATTGCTAATTCTTATGAAAATTGCAAAATTAAAAGTAAGTTTTGATTAGTGAAACTTTTTCATAAAAAATGCTCACACAAAGTCACAAAGTCACAGAGCAACATTGCCCTTTGTGTCTCCGTGTCTTGGTGTGAGAGAACAATAAAACGAACTTTCCTGTACGATAAAAAATTTCAAAATGGAAAAGCACATAAAGAATACTGCCGACGCAGTTATTTGGAGAAAAGGAAGGACTGATGATGAATACGAAATTTTGCTAATCCAACGCAAAAATCCTCCGTTTCAGGGAAATTTTGCACTTCCCGGCGGCTTTGTAGAATACGGAGAATCAGTTGAAGATGCATGTATCAGAGAAGCAAAAGAGGAAACAAATTTAGATGTTAAAGTCGTGAAATTAATCGGCGTGTATTCAAAACCGGACAGAGACCCGAGAGGACACACTATAACGGCGGCATTTTTGTGCGTCCCGCTGGAAAATTCAAATCCATTAGCAGGCGATGATGCGAAAAATGCAAAATTTTTCAAAATAAGCGAAATTTTACACGAGCAACTGGCATTTGACCACATAAGTATCATTGAAGATGCATTAAAATTCCTAAAAAAATGATAAGAGAAGCAAGACATGATGATTTAAAAACAATTGTAGAAATTTATAATTCCTATCTGCAAAATTTTGAATTTCCGATAGATGAATTGTTCTTACTTTATTCATTAGAGGATAAAAATTTTAAAATTTTTGTCTGGGACGATAAAATCATTAAGGGTTTTTGCGGAATTTATTTTTATCCTGACGCATCGACAGAAATCGGCCCAATAGCTGTTGACAGAAAATTTTTAAACCGGCACATTGGAACTGCCCTTTTACAATACTTATTAAATTTTGCAGAAGAAAACAATGTTAGGACATGCACGGCAAGGGTTTCAGATAAAAATTTAAATGCGATAAAATTTTTTACAGATAACGGGTTTATACCTGAAACAACTGCGAATTCAATAGTTTATTTTGTTAAATATATCATTAACCCATAATTATTTACAAATTTTTAAAATGGAAAAAACTGATTTCAAAAAGGAACTCAAAGACCTGTATAATTCTTCTGCAAAAGAGGTTGTAATTGTTGATGTCCCACAGATGAATTTTCTCATGATTGACGGTGCAGGAAATCCAAACACATCTCAGGAGTTTAAAGATGCAATAGAAACATTGTATGCCGTGTCTTATACTATTAAATTTATGCTCAAAAAAGAAAATTCAGTTGACTATGTTGTCATGCCTCTTGAAGGACTTTGGTGGGCTGATGATATGGCATCATTTGGTCTTGAAGGCATGGATAAGGACAGATGGAAATGGACGCTGATGATTATGCAGCCGGAATATGTAACAAAAGATATATTCGGCAAAGCACTTGAAGAAGTTAAAAAGAAGAAAAATTTACCATTCCTTTCTAAAATACGGCTTGAAAACCTGCATGAAGGGTTATCTGCCCAAATATTGTATGTGGGGCATTATGATGCGGAACATACAACTATTGAAAAAATTCACGCTTTTATTAAAGAAAAGGGATATAAATTTTCAGGGAAACATCACGAGATTTATTTGAGTGACCCCCGTAAAACAGCACCGGAAAAATTAAAAACAATAATAAGGCAACCGATAAAATAAATAAGTAAAATCCTTCACTTAACACGACTTCGTTAATTTCCTTATAAATCCCAAAAATATATTTTTATTTTCTTGTAGGTAACCCATATTTCCCACTATTAAAAAAATCAGAAGAATACTCACACAAAGCCACAAAGTCACAGAGCAACATTGCCCTTTGTGTCTCCGTGTCTTGGTGCGATTTTCAAAACGCGGAGTTTTTGAAAATATCCGAGCAACAGCGAGATTAGAGAACAATAAAACGAACTTTCCTGTACGATAAAAAATTCACGGGTAATTTTAAAATTTGAAAAATTAATTACTCGTAAAAACAAAAATTATGCCCAAACTTTTACAGGTGAGCGGGAAACTTGGGAGGTAATTAAATTATTTTATGAAAGTTTGTATTTATATTCATATTTATATTTATTTACAAGTTTTTTAAAATGGTTATGGAAGAAAACGAGGTGAAAAAATATGATGTCGTAATAATTGGAGCGGGTCTTGGAGGTCTTACATGCGGAGCCATCCTTGCTAAGAGCGGACTTAAAACTTTAGTCATTGAACAGCATTCTATTCCGGGCGGATATTGCACATCTTTTAAGAGAAACGGATTTATCTTTGATGCTGCTGTGCACTTTTCAGAAGGTCTGGGAGAAAGAGGCAGATTCTATCAAATTCTCAAAGAGTTAGAGGTTGAAAAAGAAATTGAACTGCACAAAATTGATCCTCTTTATAGGGTTTTCTTCGGTGATGAATCATTTTCAATTCCTGCGGATTTAAATGAATATATCTCAATGCTCTCAAAGAAGTTTCCAAAAGAAGAAAAAGGGATTTCTAAACTATTCAATACAATAAAGGGGTTGAAAGAAGAGGCAGAAAAACTACCAAATCCTTTACTTATATGGGACAAAATATTTGTTCCGTTGAAATTTCCACTGATTTTTAAGTATTACAAGAAAACTTTTGCAGAAATGCTGGCAGATTTCATCGAAGATGATAAATTAAGATCCATAATCTCCTCCGGATGGCCTTATGTTGGATTGCCTCCTTCTAAGGTCTCGGCTACGCAAATGGCTGGTTATCTTTATAGTGCTCACTTCGAAGGTCACTATTATCCAAAAGGCGGGAGTCAGGTTTTAGCTAACATACTAGCAAAAGCACTGAAAAAATATGGCGGAGAACTTCAGTTGGGCAATAAGGTTACAAAAATCCTCATAGAGAATAACAAGGCGATGGGAGTGGAAACAGCAAAAGGGGATAAAATAAATGCAAAATATGTTGTCTCTAATGCTGATGCAAGACAGACCTTTTTGAAGATGATAGAACCGGGGAAACTGAACAGTAAGTTCTTGAATAGTTTAAATCAAATGGGACCATCTGTCTCTTTTTTTCAGGTGTGGTTAGGCGTTGATATGAATCCAAGAGATAAGGGAATCAATGAGTATGAGATATTTTGTTATCCTTCCTATGATACTGACCATATATATGATTCATGCCTTCAAGGTAAATTTGAGCTTGGCTGCGGAATTAATATACCTACATTGAATGACACTACTTTAGCTCCTGATAACAAGCACATCATCGGACTAATCTATCCGGTTCCATATACTTATAATGAAAATTGGGGAACAGAAAATGGCAAAAAAGGAAGTTCGTATAAAAAACTAAAAGATGAAAAAATGCATCAACTAATCAAAACAGCCGAAAGAGTTATACCCGAATTGTCAAAGCACATTATCCTGAGTGATGCAGCGACTCCTTTAACTTTGGAACGATATACTCAGAACTCTGAAGGAGCAGCGTATGGCTGGGCTTCAACTCCGGATCAAAGCGGCACGAGTAGGTTGCAACCCGAGACGCCTGTTAAAAATTTGTATTTGGCCGGTCATTGGACAACATCAGGAGGCGGAACTATAACAGTTGCCTTATCAGGAAGGACTACTGCCGAGATGATAATCAAGGTTCATAGCAAAAGTCCGCATTAGCCGAGCAGATTTTTTTGCAGTTGAGCAATTATTTCGGAAAATAAAAATTTAAAGTCCAGTCGGCACATCAATAAATTTCGTTTCAATTCCAAATTTTTTGCCGATGAACTCTGCCATTGCTTTTACTCCAACCGTTTCTGTTGCATAATGTCCTGCAAAAATTACATTAATTTTTCCTTCCTTTGCGATGTGATAAACCTGATGCGATGGCTCTCCGGTTACAAAGCAGTCAACATTCTCAATTGCTTCATCAATTAAAGAAGCGGCACCACCGGAAACAACTCCGACACTTTTTATTTTCTCTTTTCCAAATTTTAAAATTTTGCATTTTGTATTCAGTTGTTTTTCAATCTCGCTGACAAAATCGCTTAAATTTTTTTCCTTTTCAAACCTTCCTGCATACCCTATCTTTATTCCGTGATATGTCCCGAAGTCCTCAATTGCTTCATTTATTCCGAAAATTTTTAAAAATTGTATGTTGTTTCCTACTTCTTCGTGTTTGTCAAGCGGTAAATGTGAAGCATAAAGAGAAATTTTGTTCTCAATCAGAAATTTCAATCGCAGGTAATTTATTCCTGTAACCTTCTTTATTCCTCCCCATATCATTCCGTGATGAACAAATAACATATCTGCATTTTCCTTCTTTGCTAATTTAAATGTTTCCGCGCACGCATCAACCGCAAAGCAGATTTTATTGACATTTTTCTTTCCTTCAACCTGCAACCCATTTACAGACACATCCTCAATTTCCGCAATTTTAAGGTATTCGTCAAGGAAGTTCTTTAATTTTTTAATTTCCATTTTATAATTTTAAATTTTCTTTTAAATCTTTTATTCATAAATTTAATTTATATTATCAAGAATAATTACAAATACAATTTTACCAAAAGTTTGAACCGTGTAAAATTTAAGTTATGTTTAATTCGGGGGCTATGGAAAAATTTAAAAATTTTTCAGGAAAATGTAAAACAGTAAATTCAACTACATACATTACTTTTCTTTTCTTTATTTTGGTTTTACTTTTACTTGCAGGAACGAATGTGGTTATCGGAGAAGATGTAAATTTAAATAAGTCCGCACTGGAATATGACTATGAAATCGCAAAAAATAACTATTTTGAATCATTATCAAATTACAGCGAAGCAAAGGCGATGTGGCTTATTTCAAGGGAAAAATATCTTGAAAACAAAAATGATGAAAAATACGAAAATTTTATCAGCTCCACCGGGGACTTTACCATGAATCTGTCTATTGTGCTGGAAAATTATAACGAAATGTTAAAGAAAAGAATTTTATCAGAGAATTCGTTTGATGATATAACAAAAAAGGAACAAATTTCCCGGATTAACCGATTACTGGACAAAATAAGAGATATTAAAAAAAGATTAAATGAAAGCACATCACAAACGGACTCAAAATCGCAGCTAAATGTAGATATGCTTAAAAATTTTATTAAAGAGTTGCAGGAAACATACACCCAGTCACAAAACATGAGGGGAATGGTTGTCACTACTATATTAAAGTATAAGACGAAAATAGTAATTGCCGGCCTGGTTGAGGACTCCTTAAAGATCAATGAGAATATTGCACAACTTAAAGCATCCGGACATAATACGACGGAGATTGAGGAAAAATTATGCAAACTAAATAACCTGTTAAACCAGTCTTATGCAAATTATCAAAAGTGCGTCAATCTTATGAATCTGTCTACATCCGAGTCACTGGCAGAAGCAGAGAACTTATTTAAAAGCACATACACATCACTCTATAAAACAAAAACCGGATTAAATGACATATACAATTCAATCCCTGACGGATGGCTCAGCGAACTGGAATCGGCCGATTCAACATTCGTAGCAAAAGGGGACGGGAAAGCGGTAATAAATATAAGGGAGGGAGATAATGAAAGCAAGGCAAATGTTAAAATTTATGTTATCGGAAGCGTAACATTAAAAGGGGACTTAAGCAGCGTACAAATTTCTCCCAAAAATTTAAAAGAGATAAATTCAGGCGAAGGTAAGGTCTATGGCGGAGAAGGAAATATTGAAATTACAGGAAATAATTTAATAATTGAGATAAGCGGAAAGGATATAAATATAGCAATCACGGGAAACGGAAATGCCACATTAACAGGAACCGGAACATATAAAGCGTGCAATAAAGGTCTGTGTGTTAACAAGGCATGGGAAGGAAAAAACATAAATTTTTCAAAATGAAAAATATAAAATTATCATCACTATTTACAAAAATAGATAAGGAAACTATAATTGTAGGAATTTTGTTTATAATATCTTTATGTATAATTTATCTCATCATGACAACCGGCCCGGGAGAGTATCCTGAAGATTATACGGATACGGAATATATACCTCCCGATACATATTCCACGCCTTCACCGGAAGATAAAGAGCAGTCCCTTATTGAGATGGAACATGCACTTAATGAAAGTGCTAACTACAATCTATCCGAAATGGAAAAAGATATGGAAATGTTAGAAGATACATTAGAAAATGTCTCCAAAAACCAGTCATAAAAATTTAAGGAATTTTGTATCTGCTGCTTATAAAGCGTGCAATAAAGGTCTGTGTGTTAACAAGGCATGGGAAGGAAAAAACATAAATTTTTCAAAATGAAAAATATAAAATTATCATCACTATTTACAAAAATAGATAAGAAAACTTTGCTCATAGGAATTTTGTTTATAATATCTTTATGTATAATTTATCTCATCATGACAACCAGCCCGGGAGAGTATCCTGAAGATTATACGGATATGGAATATGTGCCTCAGGATACATATTTTACACCTTCACCGGAAGATGAATATCAGTCGCTTATTGACATGGAACAGGCAATTAATGAAAGTGCTAACTACAACCTATCCGAAATGGAAAAAGATATAGAAATGTTAAAAAATACATTAGAAAATGTCTCCCGAAACGAAACAAAATAAAACCAAAATAAAACCAAAAAATTTAAGGAATTTTGTATCTGCTGCAGTCATATTGCTTTTAATAATGCTTTTGATTACCTCAATTTTGCAATGTTCACTGGCGGCGGAAATCAAAGGAAATGTCATTGGAGCGAACGGAGAAAATTTAAATGGTGCGGAAGTAAAAATTTATGACAGTGCAGGCAGTATGCAGCAGGTAGCAACAGTGAATGGAAAGTATGCAATAAATTTAACTTCCGGAAATTACCTTGTTGTTGTGACATATATTGACAGCAAAGAAAATTTATATTTGGACAGCATAAACCTGACAGTCAGGGAAAATGAGACAAAAACACTTGATTTCTCACTGATTACCGCATACACAAATTTTTCTGATATAGATATTCCCGCACTTGAAGGCATATTTAAAATAGAAAATTTAACAAATGATTCGTCATCAAATTTTGTAAAAAGTAACGGAACTAGTGGCACAAATAATCCGCAGAATACACTAAATTATACTCATCAGGATTGGTTGTTATTCCTCGCAATCTTTGCTTCAGGGATAATTCTCGTGTTCTTTTATATTTTGCGGGTCCAGCATAATGTAGAAAAAACAGAAGAGAAAATTGATAAAGTTGAGACAGGCATAAAAAAAACAGAAGAAAAAGAAGCGGAAGAAAAAGAAGCGGAAGAAAAGGAAGCGGAAGAAAAGTCCCGTGTAACAATGATAACATCTGCAACCCTCCCGACACCCGCCCCCACAACTATCCCGGCATCTCAGACAACCCCGGATGGAAATGCACCCGTATCTTTATCTTCTGCGGAAGATAAGAAAAAAGAAGAATATAAAGCAGAAGCGGAAAGAAAAGAGAAAGAAAGAGACGAAATGTTTAAAGAGAGAACTCAAAAAGAGAGAGAAAATTTATTGTCATCTTTAACAGAAAACGAGAGAATTGTTATTAATCTTCTTATGGAACACGGCGGGGACTTATTAAGAACGGAAATATCGCGAGGTACAAATCTTCCGAAGTCAAGTTTGTCAATGGCACTCAAAAAGTTAGAGGATAAAAAAATAATAGAACTAGACAAAACATTTACAATTCAGAAAGTTAAATTTACATCGTGGTTTAAATCATTGCTGTAAAATTTTTTTCAAATTTTTTATGCAGATAAGCATAAGCACTAAAAGATGAATAGCGGAAAAATTGTACTTTTGACTGGTTTATTCTTATTGGCAGGATTGGTTTATGTAACTCTGACCACATCTGTGTTTATAGAAAAAACCGCAAGTACTTTAACATCGGAGCCGGGAAATTGGACGGACTGGACAATAAAAATTCAGAATAACGAGTCGGGGAATATTAGTAAAATAAACATTACCGACTTGCTGCCAAACGGATGGAAATTTAATAAGACATTAAATGAAGCGGAAAATTTTGCAAGCATAAAATATGAAAGAGTGTGGAAGAACTGTTCTGGAACATGCACGGTGGTTGTGGGGTTTGTTACTTGTACCGCAATTTCAGATTTAACATATAACAGAACATGGAACGATGCAAATACCGAAACATCATATCCTGCTTCTCCGGGAGACAGACAATTAGTTAAGTGGAATTTAACACATTTAGGAAATACAAGCGGTTGTTTTGTTACAAATTGTAATGCGGGATTAGTATGCACTTTTGCAGCAACATCAATTCCGGATAACAAATTACTTCCGGGCGAAAATTTAACCCTGATGTTTAGAGCATATACAACCTCAAATGCAAGTGAATGGACAAATATTAATAACGCAAGTGCCGAAGGAGTAAACGAAAGCGGGAATGCTATAAGTGTTACAAAGACATCAGCAAATGTTACAGTTTATTATCCTTATGCACAAATAAAGAAAACATGGGAACAGACAACAGAACCGGGAAATTTCACAAAAATTTCAATAAATTTAACCAATATCGGAAATGCAACAATTAAAGCAATAAACATAACAGATCACCTGCCAAAATGCTTTAGCTATAATTATGCGGGAAATACAACTGCAACATTTATCGGAAACATTGAAAATAAAACCTGGGGATATAAAGGACCTGTAAGTGCAACAGACAGTGATGGAACGGATGTAACTGCAAAGATAAATGCTTCCGATGATAATAGAGCAACAAAGACATTGTCTGCAATGGAGTCTTATGCAGTCAATGGAACATTCAATACAAGTATTTATGCCGTAAATGCTATTAACAATGCAAGTGTTGTTTGCGAAGTTAATGGAGATGTAATAAGTGTAAATGCACGTGTAAATATTTCCTGGTTTAATAAAACATCTGGACAATGGCAAGAAGTTTGTAGTTTTCCAAACAGTACTACTTTATTGGGTTCAAGCGATATAAATTTTACCTGTAATAGTACAGATACTTCTTCTCCTTTGCTTGATATGATAAAAAGTGATTTCACAACCCCTCAGTTTAAGTGCAATGTAACTCCACTAGCAGGAGCCACAATTGGTTTTGATTTTCTCGGATTGCAGATAAATTACACCCCTTCAACAGATGTCAATATCACCAACATTACTACTCCCGAAGCAAACGGCCAGCAAAATATAACCTTTTCTCTTGAAGAAAATTTCTTACTAAAACCAAACCAGGGTATAATTTTAAATTTCTCGGTTTATACAAAGACATGTGTAGCAGAAGAACAAAATGAAAATTTTGCAAATGCAACAGGATTGGATTTAGATAATAATCAGACAACAGTTACAATTACTGCGGATACAACAAACATAACAGTTTACAAAGCCGATTTAAATGTTTCAAAGAGTGTTGCTTCAAACACAACAGAAC
>JAGWDQ010000125.1 GCA_018260615.1 Candidatus Altarchaeum sp. | reverse complement strand
GAAATCGGATATAAGCAGGGTGAAGCATCTGACTTGGGAAATATCGGGCTCATCTATTCGGATAAAGGGGATTTGGATAATGCACTTAAATATCTTCAGGATGCTTTAAAAATTCACGGGGAAATCGGATATAAGCAGGGTGAAGCATCTGACTTGGGAAATATCGGGCTCATCTTAAAAAATAAAGGGGATTTGGATAATGCACTTAAATATCATCAGGATGCTTTAAAAATTGACAGGGAAATCGGATATAAGCAGGGTGAAGCAAATCAATTGGGAAATATCGGGATCATCTATTCGGATAAAGGGGATTTGGATAATGCACTTATCTATTTAAGGGAAGCGCTTGAAGTTCTTGAGAGATTTAATTTGATATATGGCAAAGAAATTATTAAGAATGCAATTAATTTTATTGAAAGGAAAAAACGAAAAAATTGAAAGCACAAAATTTATCGGTAAAATTTTTAAAAATGTATGAAAAATTTAAAATTATCAGGGTTGAAGGTAAAAATTTTACAACCATTATGGACGATGTTGTAATTGAAAAAAATTTAAAATTTTACATTAATGCTCTATTTATCGCTGACTTATCCTGTTCAGGAGGTTATGAAAAGGAATTAGCAGTTGGATTGTGTGTCGGAGAGGGAATTTTGGAAAAAGATGCCATAAAGAAAATTTTAATTGAGAAAGATGAAGTGAGAATTTATACGGATGACACCAATTTCAGCCAGAAATTTGAATTGTATCTTTCCTCTGACTGTATGAGCAAGTTAAGGCCAAGAAAAATAATAAAAGGAAAAGAGGACTACGATGTTACCGTGCAGGACATTGTTGTTTTATCGGATTTATCCGTAACTCCTGAAAAAATTTTTGAAGGAATGAACAGAACGATGGAAAGTGCGGAAATATGGAAAAAGACAGGCGGAATGCATATAGCGGGCCTGATGTTCGGAGAAAATTTGGCTCAATTTATTGCTATTGAGGACATAAGCAGGCATGTTGCGGCGGATAAAATTTTCGGATATGGAATAATCAACAACATAAATTTTGCAAACAGTATTCTTTTCACATCCGGAAGATTGCCCGCAGATATCATAGCAAAAATTTCACGGCTTGGAATTCCTGTTGCGGTAACAAGAACTGCTGTAACATATTCGGCAATTAAAGTTGCGGAAAATACGAATGTAACATTAATTGGCTTTGTGAGGGGCAGTAGATTTAACATTTATGCACATCCGGAAAGAATAATCAGTATTTAGTGGATAAATTTTATAAATTTTATTTATTAATATTTATACCTATTCGTAATTAAATTCAATAAAATACAAAACACAAAAACAAGAAAATAAAATGGCGTATGACAGAAGAGATGAAAGAAGGGAAAGAGTAGAGTATGAAGTGATTAAGACAGATGCAGTGACTTATGGAAACAACAAGTTTTTGGAAATTGCAAGGAAGAAAGTCAAAGGGGGAGAGAACGAAAATGAATTTGTAAGTATCTCAAAGGGATATTTTACACCCGACGGAGGCAAGAAATACAAGGAAGGTTTAGGTTTCCCTGCAGACCAGAAGATTATAGACGACATTATTGCAAAGTTGAGCAGCGTACTTCAGCAGTAAGAAATATATTGATATTGTCTGAAGACAGAAATTTTTTATTTTTATTATTTTTTATTTACTTACTTTATTTCGTTTTTCATAGTTTGGTTTTTCATTTTAAATTTTTCTAAACGATAAAATGCAGTATGTTGAAATTTCGTCGGATTTTTCCGCTGCACATTTTTTGGAGAGCGAGTATATTCACGGACATAACTTTAAGATTACGGCAAAATTTTATGGAAATTTAGATAAAGACGGAAGGCAAATTGATTTTGACAAAGCAAAAGAGACGCTTGATGACATCTGCAATGAATTTGACCATAAGGTTATGCTGCCCCTGTCCGCAGAAAACAGAAAAGACAATACTGCAACTAATAAAATCAGTGTTCAGGGGAAAAATTATGAAATTCCGAATGATGATATCGCTTTTATACCTATACGGGCAACAACAGCAGAATATGTTGCGGAATATATCGTAAACCGATTAAAGGAAAAATTTAAGAGTAAAAATTTAAAAATTTCCGTTGAGCTGGAAGAAAATTATGATTCATCGGCAACCTTTTTTGACTGAACAATCCTCTCGGTATGCCTTTGAGTAATTAACAAAAGTTTTCCTATCAGAGTATAAATTTCATCCCTGCTCATCGTCATGCTGTGGGGAGCACCTGCTTCTATTGATACTGGCTTAAACTGTGTTATTATATCAACAAATGCAAAAAGATTTGCTTTTAACTCCATTTCAACATTTCCGAAATAAAATTTCTTTTTTTCTGCCTCTTTTTCGGTCTCTCTTTCGGTCTCATCTCTTTCATCAGTTTCCTCTGTTTCTTCCGTATTTCCCGCACATCCGCATTTTGCATTACCGCCTGCTTCTTCATATTCTTCCAAAATTTCATCCCTGTTTTGGGAAATAACATTTGCAATTGCTTTTATCTTATTGAGCGCATCGTTCATCCTTTCTTCAACTAATTCCCTGTTTTCATGATGAAATTCAAGTATGACATTTGCATAAATTTCCGCACTTTCAATATTTGTATCCTTTGAATAAATTTCCATTTTGGAGAGGTGTTCAAATGTCTTAACGATGTCACTTATATCAAGAAAAATCTGATTCAGAGTAACCAAACTCAATTCAACTCTTTCTTTTTTTATTTCAACTGCAACCGGGGCAAAATTTAATACAAGCCGTATTAACTCTTCAATATCATAAATTAAAGTGTTTATGATTATTGCACCGACAAAGGGAGATTGCTGAATCTCGTGAAATGAAATCCTAATGGGTTTTGTCCTTTTTGTTTCAAAATTTTCAACAGCAAGAGCAAAGAATTCCCCTGCTTCGGTTTTATCCTTTGCCGCAAATGTCAGTTTTGTTTCTATCCAGCCCTCATCAATATATTTTTGCTTTTCCCCTAAATTTTCCTCTAAATCAAATTTATGAAATTTTTCCATTTTGAATGAAGCGAAATTATTGTAAAAGTAAGAAGTAAATAATCTGTCAAGGTTTAGAATATCCATACAATCTAACATCACCCATAAATATTTTATATGATTATTTTGTATTTTGCCCGTGTTTATCTATTTGTTTATCTACTTTTGGTTTCGCCCAATCAATTACATTTTTCAATGCTTTAAATAATTTCATTCTAATCTCTCTTATGTATATTGTTTTTATAATTAACAAGCCCATCCAAAACACGACACTTAATAAAATAATTAATGCAACCAGAATAACGATAAAAGAAAATTTCCCGAAAGTTAACCAATTGAAAATCATATAAAAAATGTCAAAAAAACCACCCGACAAAAATAAGAATGCTATAAAAAGGAATATCCCGGTATTTTTAGATGCGTAACATTCAATTACAGCCAGTTTTTCTAAACTAAATTTTCTTCCGACATCATTTCCTGATTTAATGTTTTCTTTATTATCCTTAACAAGTTTAGAATAATTACTATGTGTTAACGAAATAAAAGCAGAAACCATGCCAAAAGAAACACCCGTAAAAATCAGCAATGATCCATAATACGAAGAATCATTACCCGGGCAATATTCAAACAAAAGTTGAGATAAATACGAATACAATGAATACAAACTATTAAATAAAAAATCAAACATTTTTGCTATTTTTGTCATTGGTCTTATCAGTTTTATATGGCTCTGATTCACTCATCATTAATTTAAGAGTATCTCTAGTAAAAGCCGCTATACTGCCTGCATTTATTATTATATCATTTTTTGCTTTATCGTAATTGCTTCTATCATGAGTAGTTTCCTCCCGGATATGTTTTCCATCCGCCACTATAATATGTCTAATTTTATCCTTACTATAAAATGCCTTTATTCTGCCTTTATCTAAATTTTCTTTTAACCATTGAATTTTAAAAATGTCATGAGGTCCTTTATCAATTAGAATCTCAATATCAACATTCCTATTAATTGCGGCTTTAATAGAAGCTTTAACTGATTCATTATTGTAAAAATCGGGGTGAAGGTCAGTTGATATTAGTATTTCTTGTTTTGCAATATTAAATAAGTTTGGCACTTTTTCCGGAAAATCTTCGGAAGAACAACTTTCAATTACAGGTATTCCTAAAAGACCAAATATTTTCATTCCTATATTCTGGGCACTCATTTTATTTTAGTTTAAAAACGGTTATAATGATGCAGGATTAATAATTTTCCTGCAAATAATTAGATATTAAATAAATAATTAAATTTTGATAAAAGAATACTCACACATACTGAAACCTTCGGTTTCAATCTTTAAAAAACTACAAGTTTTTTAAAAAGCCAGAAAGATAGGGGGTAACTCTGCTCTTTGTGTCTTCGTGTCTCTGTGTGAAAATAATAAAACGAACTTTCCTGTACGAAAATAAATACATGTTATACGATTAAATTTAAAAAATTTCGAGTTTGTAAGGTATATTTCCATACGCCTCTAAATAGTTTCTATAAATTTTTAAATTTCCCAAAATACACTTTATCAATACTTATTTCTCTTCTTCTGCAACCTCTTCTTTTTTCTCTTCGCCCTCTTCCCCGAATTTAACCTCTAATGTTTTCTTCCCGGTCATCTTCATAGAAACCCTCTGTCCCGCCTTCAATCCGATTTTTTCAAGTGATTTCGGAAGGGTAATAGCATAAGAATGCCCCAAAACAATAATTTTTCTTTTTGTGGTAGTTTTCTTTATCATTGCCTTCATACTCATAAAATCCTTCATCTGCTCGGAAGTGTATAGAATTTTTCCGCATTTGTTACACTTAAGACAGTCCATTGAAATACCGTCAATCTCCTCCAGATATGGTTCAAACTCTCCGCCACATTCACATTTCATTTTGATAAACGAATAATAAAATTATGTTATATATTACAATCAGTTATAAATTAGAACGAAATAAAATTAAACAAATAAATTTAAAAATTTAAACCCAAATGTAATCTAATCAAACCTATATCAGATTTAATTTTCCATAAATTTCCGTGCCTATAATTGCACCGCTGCAGTATTGCGCTAATATAAGAATATTGCTGCTTGTCGCACCGCCACCATAAATAAATTTCCTTCCGACACCTTCGTATATCTTTTTGCACAATTCAGTGTTTGGATTTGAAGTTCCGATGCGCTTTAAGTCAATAGTTATGAATGGATTTGTATTGCTCTTTAAAAATCGGACAACGGACTCAAAATTTCTGCCTGAAACTTCTCCGTCAAACGCGTCTATGCTTATAATTGCATCATCTGGAAATTCCGATGACAAATAGGTCTCTGTTCCCACGAGCAGGTCAATATTTTTAGTACTGGTCTTTGCTACCTTTTCTTTTATCACATTATATTCTTCAATGTTCTTTATTCCGAAATCAACCATTAAATTTACTGCATTGTTTGCAGCAATGTCTTTGATTAAATCAAAATTTCCAAATTTAAAACCATGCATTATCGCATCCAAATCCGCAATGTAAATTTTGGTAAATTTATTCAGACGGTATTTTTCAACGATATCTGACACATCGCCAATCTCATTATACTTCTCTCTTTCTCCTTTATATGCTCTGACCGCCTTGCCTTTCTTTATATCTATTACCGGAATTATTTCAATCATATTATTAGGAAACATTAATTGTTTTTACCAACTCCATTTTTCTTTTCTGAATAAACCAAAAATATTTATGCATTCAATTTTAAAATGTTGACATACAAAAGATATTTTTATCTTATTGCTTTTCTTATAGATGCCTATCTTGCCATTAACATTTTTTTTAGAAATGTATTCGTCGTAATTATAATTCTTTCCATCGTAGATTTCTAAGTTTGCTTTGTTTTCTTCATTGTGAAGTTTGAGTGTAATTTTGTTTTCATTTTTTGTAATGATTATATTGCCGTTTGTTTTTCTGATTTCTGCATCTTTTACCCACTCTTGTTTTAATTTATTCTTCAAAAATTTTCGGATTCCGTCATTGTCATTATCATCCCAGGTAAACAAATACTTGTCCGACCTTTCCTCTGTAACCACAATCTTTTTTATTTCTTCGTTAAAAGATAAATGCCGCTGCTCTTTTTCTAATGCCATTGCAATAATAAAAGGATCTGCCTGTTCTCCTTTTGCATCAGGATCAATTAGGGCAGAAAAATTATCATATTTAAGAATTTCGGAAACTAACTTGTTTCGTTCAGGAGTATTTTCTGTAAATATGTTTTCATTTTCTTTTGCCCATTTGTACATACCATCATCCATTTTTTCTAATTCTTCAAAAACAAGTTTAGAGGATATGATCCTTCCATTTTTTACTAACTTTTCCAAATCTTTCCACATACCGACAAATATATCAAAAGGATATTTTTCCGGTTTTATTTCGAGTAAAGAAGAGGTATCAATAACATAAATATTTCTTGTCATGCTATTCCCTTATTTTAGATAATATTTTATTATATTGTGTAGATTTTATTGAGAGATAATCCAATGCATCTCTTTCGGTTATAAAATTTTTGTCAAGATTTTTAGATACGAGAGAGATAAATTTCTTTCCTTTTTCACTAAGACATCTGACATCCGGTGCAGGTCCACCTGGTTTCCTCTTTGTTTTTTTAGATTCTTTTTGAACTGGTTTGTATCTTCCAACGACCTCGTCAACCTGTATGTCAGTTATATAATTTAGTTTTCGCATATTGTAAAGAAGCATAAGTTTGCTTACTTTGTATTTTTTTTTAAATGTATTCAATGTTTCTGTAGTGGTAAGAGTCATTTTATTTTTAGTGAATATCTCCATAGCTGTTTTTTCCGGTAGTAAGAACTCGGATGCGAATTCGTTGCACCATTTTTCAACTTCATTTTGGTTGTTCAGGATAAATAAAGAATTCTCGGGCATATCAATTCCAGATTTATTTAAAAGAATATGAGCAAACTCGTGCATAAGAGTAAATAATCTTGCTTCAATCCGGTCTTCTTTTGAATTTACAACAATTACACAAGGATTATCGTCTGATAATGCAAACCCCCTTGCATCTTCCATAGGCATCGGAATCTGAAAAACAAGGATATTTCTTTTTTCAATGGATTCTCTTAGCATTTTAAAAGCATCACGAGGGGTTTTCCGGTTTTTTTGTGTCTCGTCTGTAATCTGAAAGATATTTCTATATCTTTCTGCAATTTTCTTGGGATTATCTGTTAAATCCGCAGAAAAAATATTTTGTTTTATTTTATTGTCCAAATTTTCAGCAAGTTCTTTGCTAATTTTCTGAAGTCTTCTTGCTGTTCTAATCGCAAGAAGTGTTTTCGGATCAAATTTTCCTTCTTTTCCAGGAAGCATTCTATAGTCCTTTGGTCGCGGCTTCTCTTCGGGAGGTTTTGGCAAAAAGAACGCTGCCAAGGGTCTTTTTAAGTATTTAGCCAAATATTCCAATTGCTTTTCTGTTGGTTTCTTTTTGCCTTCAATCCATTCTTTGATAGTATTTTCACCACCTGTTCCAAACTGTTCACTAAGCTTTTCAGTAGTGTATCCCGAACTATCAACGAGCCATTTAATTACCTCATGTTCGACATCTACTTCAAAATCAGAATCTTTGAACATTTTAAATTTACTTTTAAATTTACTCACTCAAATTTAATGACTTAATTCTTTATAATCTAAATTTTTGGACTTGCTCTTTCTCCGCCTTCAAACTTCAAATTCCACACAATCATGAGTGATTTTCCCTATCCCTTAATAATCCCTTCGCCTTCAAAAATTTCCATTGCCTCATCAATTGTAATATCTTTTAAAGGAATTACATAATCGCTCTTTTTAAAATCAACCGCCTTTCCTTTTCTGGCAATTTCCTGCATTTTCTCTATTTCCTTTCTTATTTTATCCTGCAATATCTCTGCCTCTTTTATGTATTCCGTAATTTTATTATCATGCACGTTCATTTCATCAAGAAGTTCCTTTGAAATTTCATATTCCTCGCTTTCTCCCAGCAACCTGACAACAAAGTTTGTCATTTTAAATTTATTTAAAATTTAGATGTTTTTAAAATTTTTAAATTTTATGTATTAAATGTTTTACCTCTTAAATTTTACTTTTACTTTTACATTATTATTTTCCCATTTTTGCCTTTAATGCCGCTAATTCGTTATTAACTCCGCTGCTGCCTCCGATTTTTGCCAGTTCCCTGTCAATATCGTCCTTCTTTTCCGAGCCGAAATAAACCTCAGTAAGTGTTCCCTCATCAACCATCGTGCTTATCGCATCTGCTCTCGCTTTCTGCTTTTGTATCTTTCCTTCAACTCTGTCAACCGTTGATTTGACATCCATCATATCCTCACTTAATCCGGTTAATGATTCCTGCACCTGAACTGTCGCTTTGCTTGCATCATATTGTGCCTTTAAAATTTCCTTGTGTGCCCCGAATTGCTGTATTTTTACCTCTAACTTCTGCTTTGTTGCCTTTAAATTTTCCAGATTTTTATCTAATCCGGCAATCTGCTGGTTTAAATTTTCAATTGACTGCATTGTTTCCTGCTTTCTGCTTAATGCCATTGCTGCCAGATCATCCCTTCCCGCATTTACAGACGCCTCTGCCTGCCTCTGATATTTCTCGCCTGCAACATTCAATTCGTCCCTCTTTATTTCAAGTTGTTTTTTTGCAGTCATAACATCGGCAATTCCTTTGCTTACATTTTGTAATAATTCCTTCTGCTTTTCATAACTATAGTCCAGCATTTCTTTCGGATTTTCTCCCCTGTCCAACAACCCGTGTATCTTCGCAGACAAAATATCTGCTGTCCTTTTCAGTATACCCATTTTTGTTTATTTATCTATTTACTTTTTAAATTTTTATTTTTTATTTAAATAATTTATGATTACAAATTTAAATGCAATTAAATTTAAATGTTTAAATTTATTAAATCCGTTACATCCATCAATAGTATGTTAAAGATGTTTAACAAGTAAAGGTCTTTATAGCTTGACCATATACAAATATTCTACTACACATTTCTTCTTTTTTATTTATGTTCTTTGTTAGTAAGGAAAATGTTTTATCTCTGCCCAACCAGAATTTTACTTGTCTATAATGCACATTGCTATCGTTGCGCATTTCTATCTCTCCAATGGCAACATCATCGTATTTGAAAACAACTTTTTGGTTGTTAAATTGGTTATCTTGCCTTGCTTTTGAATTTTCAGCAACAATATTATCAGACAAAATATTTATTACTTCATTATTTTTGAAAATGTGAAATGTTCCGTCATGTTCTTTAATAGTCAGATAATTAACTTCTCCGCCATTAAATAATGACATAGATAAAAATGCTTTTAACTTAATTTTTACTTCTAATTTCTCTTTCAAAGCAATCATATACTTTGTTAATTTTTCTTTAAAATATCTTTTATCATTCAAATATTCTTCTCTACTTTCGGGAAAACTGTATATACATCCCAAAAATAATTCCGCAAACCCATTAAGAACTTGAAAAATATCATCGTCTTCAAATCTTTTCTTACCATACAAAAAGATTTGCCATTTTTTATTTCCGCTTTTTACAGAATGAAAGTCATTATTTTTGTCCAATACATCTTTTTTCATTCCAGTATGAGACGAATAAACTTTGCCCCCTATTAACTCTGCAAATTCTTTTTCAGCAGAATGCCCTGCTTTTTTTACTCTGCTTGCTTCGGCAGAACTCATCGCTCTCCTTTTACTCATTTGGTATGGAATAAATTATTATTTCATGTGATTTTTTTATATTATTATCGCAATTATTATTCTTTCTGTTTAAGCCAATTCTTGTTTCACCCTGTCCCATAGTGTATTGCCACGAAGGAAATATCATTTTATAATCTTTATAGCCCTCTCTTATTGTAGGACAATCATTATATGATAAAATAAAACCACCTTTATGATTATGTAACAATTCCCTTAACTTTTCGTGGTTAAAATTATTATGATGTATCGGAAAATTCCTTTGCGGGTATATACCTTTAAACATTTTGCTGTCACTGCCTAAATAATAAGGGGGGTCGCAATAAAAGAAATCATTTGGATAATCATTAAATACTTTTTCAAAATCAGCGCAAGATACATTTATATTCTTTACTTTAAAATTTTTTACTTTATTTAACATTGATTCATATTTTTTTTCATTAAGATAAATGTCAGAAGTCCATCCCAAAAAACTTGGTCCATAAGATAAATTATGATTAAAGTAATAATAAGTGGCTAAATCAATATCGTTTAATGTAATTTCTTTCAACCAGTGTTTTTTTAAGATTTCTTTTACTTTATTATAATTTTCTTTTGTTGGTTTTAGTTCTTTAAGTTTGTCATATAAAATATCAGGATATTTTATTTGCACATTCCAGTATTTAGCAAGTATTTCAAAAATATCAAAGCCAATAATTTCTACCCCGAGATTTATATTACAGGATATTTCAACAGAGCCGCCACCAAAAAAAGGTGATATTAATCTTTTTATGTTATCCGGAAGTAACTCCGAAACATAGCCAACAGCCAAACTTTTACCTCCTGCATAACGAATGGGTGACAAACAAACTCTCTTGTATTTATTCATACTGTCCGGATTTTTGCTCCTTATGCTATTTAAAAATATTTCTTTTTTGCTGTCAATAAGACACGTTTCAAATAAGGTAAGATTTTTGCCTTCTTTATATGCTCTGATTTTATGAGCAAGTATATTTATTTTATCGGGAAGTTCCTTTGAAATTTTGTGCTGCCCGCTTTCTTCCAATAATCTAACAAAATGATTTGCCATTTTTTGTTATTCAAAGTTTGGATATTGTAATTAAAAATATATTACAAATAAATGCAATTAAATTTAAATTAAATTTATCAAATCCCCGACAGTGCCAAAATAAAATACCTCAAAATTTTCAACCCCAAAAACCTCAAAATTCTCTATATTTTCTTTTAAAAACGGAGACAGTAAATTTCCCTGCAAAATATCCGTTCCCCCGGCAATAAAATTAAACGCAGGCATGACGATTAAATTTTTTTCCTCAAATTTTCCCTTTAAAAAGCACTTCATTTTTTCAGTTCTTTCTGCTGTTCTCAATCCGACACAGGGATGCTCGTGAGCAATAACAATAGTTTTATTTTTAGCCAAATCATCAAAATTTTTTGGAATTTTATCACCGTGCAATATGAAAAAATTTTTAACTGCAAAATTTTCACAAAATTTAACATTTAAATTTTCTGCGGTTGCGCTTACAAAGTTATCGTGATTTCCCCTGATTAAGACAATATCATCCGCATAATTTTTCAAAAAATTTATAATTTCTGATGTTTCCTTATATTCCTGTCTGCTGCTCCTTCCGAATTCGTGCTTTAAATCACCGTTAATTATAAGTCGTTTTACTTTACCATAAGAATTTGCCGCCTGAAAAATTTTCTCTAAACGATTTATTATCTTTTTGTACTGAAATTTAGGAATAACTATTCCTTCGTTCATCAATGCCTCTTCATATCCCAAATGTAAATCGGCAATAATTAAATTTTCATCAGCCAGCAACGCTAAATCAATAACCCTTGCTCCGTAAATTTCAACATCTTCCATAGTGAATTATAAAATTCCCAGCTCTCTTTCAATATCCAGAATACTATAATCCAGCCGGTAATCCTTCTCTGCCAGATATTCTTTCATACGCTTCATCGTAAGTCCCGCCATTTTCGCCGCTTCGGAAAGGGACAGCCGTTCTTCTTTGTATAGTTTTGCCGCTTTTGCTTTTCTGAACTCTCTCAATCCAAGTCCGACCATCTTTTTAACTATTACTTCCCTGTTACTCATATCCTCTTCTGCGATTTTGTCAATCTCTTTAAGTATTGATTCCTTTATGGAAAAACAAAATATGCACTCTGGCTCCTTTTTTTCCTCTTCACATCCCATTTTAAATTTCTCATAAAAATTTTAAATCTCCGAACGAAGTGAGGTTATTTTCAAAACGCAATTTTAAAAACGAAGTTTTTAAAATACACGAACGAAGTGAGCGTAAGTTTTGAAAATCTCCGAGCGTAAGCGAGGTGATCTTTATTCATTTTGCCGTTCACCTGGTTTTTGTATCACGCGAGGACATAATGGGATGTATTTTTCTTTCCCTTTCTTACAATCCATCCCTCTTTCAAAAGCTCATTCATCGCATTCCATGCCGTGCTCTTTGCAACATTAAACATTTTCATTACTTCTCCGGTTGTGATCCTTCCGTTCTTTTTGATTTCTTCAATAATTTTTCCCTTTTCTTCATCCCTGATCTTTTTGAGTTTTGCCGGTCCTCCGGGCTCCCCCGTATTTTCTTTGCCTTTTATTTTTAACTCAGATTTTGCTTTTTTTGGCCTGCCTCTTTTCTTTCCGCTTTTCTTTTTTTCTTCTGCAATCCCCGTCTCAATTTTGTTCGCGGATTCCCCCGCACTCACTAATTCTTCTTTTGGCTCTTCAATTTTTTTTTCAGCAATCTCTGCAATCTTTTTACCTTCTGCGAGTCCCTCTGCTTTTTTTGGTTTTCCTCCGATATTTGACTTTTTCCCGGATTTTGCTTTCTTTGGCCTCTCCGCTTTCTTTGTTGTTTTCTCTTTTCTTTCCTCTTCTGTGTGTCGTCCCTTCCTAAGTTTGTCCATAAACTCATCCGCACTCATCCATCCTTCTGCTTCTTCTTTAGGTATTTCTTCTTTATGTACTTCTTCCCCGGGTTCTTCAATGATTTTTTTCCCTTCTTTATTCCCGATTACCATGCGTTTCGCTCTATCTTTTGCTTTTGTCTCACCTTTTGCTTTTTTTGGCCTGCCTCTTTTCCCTTTCCATTCTGTAATGTTCTTCATAAATTCGTCTGATGTCATCCACCTTTCATCTTCTTTATGTGCTTCTTCATTAGGCAATTCTTCTTTTGGTGCTTCTGCTTTTTCTTTATGTGTTTCTTCCTTAGGTTCTTTAACTTTTTCTTCTATTTTTGCATACTCTCCGCTTTCTTTCTCTTCGCTCGCAAATTTAATTCTGCACATCTTAACTGCCGCCTCAACCGCTCTCTTTGCATAATCCACTCTTTCATGTGCTTCAAGACGACTCATTCCCGGGCCTGAAATTCCCAGTGCAACCGGCTTGTTAAATTCAAGTCCTAAATCCATGATCTTCCTTGATGCCTGCTGTGCTATAACATCGTCATGGTCCGTCTGCCCTTCAATAACCGCCCCTAATGTTACAATACAATCAATGTTCTTCTTTGACAGCAAAATTTTAACCCCGAAAGGAATGTCATAAGTTCCCGGCACTTTCATTACCTCAGCAACTTCTGCATTTAAAAATTTTGCATGCTCCTTTGCAAGTTCAACCATTGCATAAGTAACATCGTAATTAAATTCTGCTGCTACTATCCCTATGTTTATCTTTTTATTTTCCATTTTAAAATTTAAATTTGTTTGTAACTAATAAAATTTTTTATTTTATAAATTATGTTCTCAAAATGAAAAATAAGAAACAAATAATCTATAAAGAAAAGTAAAAAGGTGAACAAGAGTAAAATTTACCTCCCCCATGAAATACATGCATATTTCAAAATCTTTAGTTATTCAGATGTCTTAATAAATCTTCTATTTCCTCATTTTTTGCATATCTATACTTTCCCCCAACATATGTTAAAAAGTATATTTCTTCTTTTGAATTCTCTTTTGCTTCTTCCAACTCTTTTTTGAGTACAGGTTTATAAATAACACCTCTATTTTCAAAATCATCTGAAAATTTTTTCTCAAATTTTTTTATTTCAGAAGAAAATGGAACTATATACCATCCCGTCCTTTCTTTACCTTCGTGTTTGTGATATAACACAAAACCAGTAGTTATTATGTAATGTGTGACAGGGTTCCCCTTGCTACCATGCATTACAATTCCTGACTCTTTGTCAAATTTTGTGTTGGAATCTTTCTTTCGTCGTAATTCCCCCATTTGCAAAATGTATATCAACCATTGTGAAGGCATAAATTTTTCATTTTCTTCTTTTCCTATACAAAGATATTTATCTATCAAAATTTTATATTCCTGTCCTTTTTCATACATCATATTGGTTAATTCTTCGTCAAATATTGCCGGATTTAACTCTCCTGCTTCTCCACATTTAGGTTCCGCACTATATTTTTCTATCAGGTTACTTAATCCGCCACATGATGATAATTTGCCTATCACAAATCCTTTAGCTGTGCTTTTATAGGAAAAATAAAATATAATGATAAAAAAAATTATTCCTATAAGTGTTCCTAAAACTGCCATAGAGAATGAAAGTTTTTGTGAATCTTCTCCGATGTTTTGAGCACACACATTCATTGCAGACACAAAAAATATAAGAGCTACAAAAACCACCAAACTAACTGCTTTTATTCTCCCTTCGTTTTTCGTTTTTTCCATTTTCTTTGGATTTAAAATTTTCGTTGAATATGTTAACCGGAAGCATAGAATGTAATAGAATAAGTAGTGAGAGCGAAAAAAAGAAAATACCCATCATTGAAATAAACAAAATTATGTATCCTATAAAAGCAACAATCTCCATAGAAATAGCAGAGAAAACAAGTCCGAACATATAAAACAATGCTATGAGAATAATAGAAATAAATATTATTTGCATAGACATTATCAAAAACCTAATCATTGTTTCATCGCTTTTCTGTTTAGGCATTAGTATAGATTTACCAAACATATTAAATGTTGTCATTAAAAATGCTGATATTATAGCAATTGCGTAAAGAGGAAAGTTTAAATTTATTGCAAAAGGTAATTCTAATGCCATTATTTATTTTGTTGAGCAAATGATACTTGATTAATTTTTTAAAATTTTATTGAAATAAATTAGAACTACCCGTAAATAAATTAAAATAATCTTTAAAATATTCGAACTTTATATCTTATGATAAATTCCTTTTTTGTTATTTCCAATGCATTTTGAAATCTCCAAACTTGAAATAAATGATAAATTTAAATACTTATAAATTAAATTACTAACCTAAAATTTTACAAAATATAATTAAATTTAAAAAATGCCGTCAATGTATAAGCACATAGGATTACTTTACAGAGGACTTAGAAAAAAATTAAAAGACCCGAATTTCAGGGACTTAAAGACAATTATTAAGGAAAGAGTAATGAAATTCAGACACAATGAAGAAGCGATAACCCAGACAGAAAAGCCGATACGATTAGACAAGGCAAGAATGTACGGATACAAAGCAAAGCAGGGCTTTGTTACGGCTGTCTGCAGAGTAAGAAAAGGGGGAAGAAATATAGGCATTCCATCAGGAGGAAGGAAACCAACGGGATATAAAAAACTAACTCCGATAAAGTCAATTCAGAGAATCGGAGAAGAAAGAACACAAAGAAAATTTATGAATCTGGAAATTTTGGCTTCGTATCCGCTTTATGAGGACGGGCAGTATAAATATTATGAAGTAATAATGGTGGATCCGTATCATCCCGTAATAATGGCAGACAAAGATGTAAATTACTTATGTGCCCCTAAACAAAAGCACAGGGTCTTCAGAGGTCTGACACCTGCAGGACACAAAGTAAGAAAGAACAGGGCATGAAAAATTTAATATTTTATTTTAAATTTAATGTTTCGTCCTTTAAACACTTAAATTTAATAAATATTTTTTGTTTTTATTTCTAATTTTTAATGTTTTGATAAATTTAGGGGCTGTGGGGTAACCTGGCATCCTGATGGGCTCCAGAAATTTTTGCTGGAGCGCTGAGCCGTTTGGCTATGACGAAAAAATAACATGATTTAATCATGCATTGGAGATACCCGCAGATGGGGGTTCAAATCCCTCCGGCCCCATAATCTAATGCTTTATGATGAGTAACGGGCGGTCTGATCATTATGATGAGATGAACAACCACTGAAAGCATTTCAAATACAAAGTATTGAAATATCCGAACGAGGTGAGATTATTTTAACGATTTTAACGAAATTGAAATAAGTTAAAACTTATGAATGATTTACTTAAATTTGATGCGGTTTTTATTGTTTTAATCGTAATATATTATCATAAAATTAAGACCTCTGAATAATTACTAAAAAATTGGTAACTACTCACGGGGTAGGAAATTACTGAAAACTATGAGTTTTCAATCTTTAAAAATCTGCAAGATTTTTAAATTACCTGTGAAAATTTCAAAAAAAATACAATTTCAAAAACGAAGTTTTTGAAATACACGAACGGAGTGAGCGTAAAAATCAAAAATTTACCCGTAATTTTTTATAGGGGGTGAGTAATTACAAAAATTGAATAATAATATTTACTATGGCATTTAACAGCACGGATATTTTGGCTTACCCGATTGTAGGTAATTCTATAGGTGAATACATAGTAGCTTTAGTGATATTTGTATTAGCGATTGGTATCTTAAAAATTTTTAAATATTGGGTAATCCGCAAACTAAAAAAATTATCCTACAAAACCAAAACAGATTTAGATGATTTTGTGATTAATAGTATTGATAAGGTGGGCTGGCCTTTTTATGTATTGTTGTCGTTGTATTTTGCTATGATGTTCATCAAAATACCAGAGCATATAGGGACCTTTATGTATTACTTCATACTTTTGTCCATTATTTATTACGCTGTTAGGATCCTACAAGATGTAATTGATTACATTACGCACAAAACAATACAAAGGCGGCGCGAAGAGAAAGGGGAAGAAGACACTTCTGTTATAGAGCTCCTTAGTAGAATCCTGAAATTCTCCTTGTGGCTGATTGCAGCACTCCTCATTTTATCAAATTTTTACGACATATCTGTATTAATCGCCGGGCTTGGAATCGGCGGGCTTGCGATTGCCATTGCTCTGCAGAGCGTCCTTGCCGACATATTCGCATCTTTTTCTATATATTTTGACAAACCCTTTAAGAGAGGCGATTTTATCATAGTGGGAAATGATATGGGAGTTGTTAAGCACACGGGTATAAAAACCACCAGGCTGGAGAGTTTATGGGGCCAGGAAATAGTCATTTCAAACCAGGAACTGACATCCAGCAGAATCAATAATTATAAAAAGATGGAAAAAAGGAGGATTGTCTTTAAGTGTGGTGTGATCTACGAGACATCGACAGAAAAACTGAAAATGATTCTTAAAATAATAAAGGATATTTTTGATAAAATCGAACTGGCTGACCTCAACAGAGTTCACTTTAAGGAATTCGGCGATTTCAGTTTGAATTTTGAAATTGTTTATTATGTTAACTCCAGCGACTACAATAAATACATGGACATCCAGCAGGATATAAACTTTGCTATCAGGGAAAGATTTGAGAAAGAGGGGATAGAGTTTGCATATCCCACCCAAATGGTTTTTATCAAAAAAGATGAGCAGTAAGCATTTACTTTATGGTTTTAATTGGAGTTATAAAAATTTTCACAAGTTTGAAAATATCCTTTGAATAGCAGTCATAAACAAATACTCCTGAATCCATTTGAAAGGTGTCATTTTCAAATAAGTAAATTATTTGAAAATATTTGAACGAAGCGAAATTATTTTCAAGATTTATCTTGAAAATAAACTATCAGAGTGAAGTGATTTCAAAAATGAAATTTTTGAAATATACTGAAACCTGTGAGGTTTCAATCTTTAAAAATTTACGAAATTTTTAAATACTGAAAATCTGGTGCTGACCCACTAAAATTGGGATAATTATATATTTGTTTTTTTGCCAATATTTTTATAAATATGGTGTTTAAAATTAAATTTATAATATTCAATTTTGAGATTTCTTTTAAGCAGATTTTTAAAATATCACTCACAAATTAATTAACCCAATTTAAAGGGATGAGCACCGAAAATCTTTGAGATTTTCAATCTTTAAAACAAATGTAACTATTCAGAGGTGTTGAATACATTTTAATGGTACGAATATATCAATACAATCAAAAGTTTCCGAGTTCGTTAAATTATTAAGATTAAATATATACATATAGGGCGTCCTAATGCTCCAAAAAACCACTCCTAAATCTAATCAAACGATACTGGTTTTTTTGAAACCAGCATATTTTGTGGGTTTTTAAGGTAAAAACTCGTTAATCGGCACCAGTAAGCAGGTGGTTTTTTTCACGAGTTAGGACGCCCTAAATAAACTCAAAATGTCATTTAAAAATCAACAGATTTTAACTTGACTTTGTCAGATTAAAATTTTAAATGCTTTATACTGAAAACTTTGAGTTTTCAATCTAAAAAAATCTGTGTGATTTTTTTATTGCTTAAAAATAAAAATTTTAAATTCGTATTTCGGCAATTTTCGGCTTTAAAAATTTTAAATTTTTAGATGATGTTTTGAAATATGACAAAGTCAAGTTAAAATCTCTGAATGAAATGAGGTGATTTTAAAATCAGCAGATTTTAAAATCTCCGAACAACATTGAGGTGATTTGTTAAGGGAATAAATTGAAATGGGAAACTTTTGTACAATATACATAGCAGGACTTACGCAAAAGCAATACAAATTTTTGGTTTTTAAGTTTTTTCACAAGGTAAAATGCGTAAGTCCTACATAGTATAAAATTACTGAAAATCTACAAGATTTTCAATCTTTAAAAATACTTGAAGTATTTTTAAATGAGATTTTCAATCTTTAAAAATCTACAAGATTTTTAAATACTGAAAATTTATAAAATTTTCAATCTTTAAAAATGCTGAAGCATTTTTAAATTACCTGTGAAAATTTTCAAAAAATGCAATTTTCAAACTTGTTTGAAATACTGAAAATCTATAAGATTTTCAATCTTACAAAATGTTTGAAACATTTTGTAAATACACGAAGGAAGTGAGCGTAAAAAGTCAAAGGACTTACCCGTAATTTAGATGGCTGAATAGTTACAAATAAATTTTAAATGAGAGTGAAACGAACTTATTAGAGTTGTTGCGAAATAGTTTATATGAGCTATTTTATACTATGACAATAGATTAACCCTCTTAAAATTTATTTTTTTATCACCTCGCTGTTGCTCGGAGATTTTAAATAAATTTAAAATGAGGGAAAAAATTCATAATTGTTGTAAATATATTGTCACCTCACTCTGTTCGGAGATTTTAAATAAATTTAAAATAACAATAGATTGAAAATTATTTCGCAACTGGTCTAATATACATAGCAGGACTTACGCAAAAGCAATACAAATTTTTGGTTTTTAAGTTTTTTCACAAGGTAAAATGCGTAAGTCCTATATAGTATAAAATTACTGAAAATCTATACTGAAAATCTATAAGATTTTCAATCTTTAAAAATGCTGAAGCATTTTTAAATTACCTGTGAAAATTTTCAAAAAATGCAATTTTCAAACTTGTTTGAAATACTGAAAATCTATAAGATTTTCAATCTTACAAAATGTTTGAAACATTTTGTAAATACACGAAGGAAGTGAGCGTAAAAAGTCAAAGGACTTACCCGTAATTTAGATGGCTGAATAGTTACAAATAAATTTTAAATGAGAGTGAAACGAACTTATTTTTTATTGTTTTAATCGTAATATATAATCAAAAATTTAAAATGTTGGGTATTGAAAATTATTCAGATGTAGTAATTGCTTTAATTATAATAACGGTCTCTGCAATTGTTGCAAAGCTCGCAAATTTCATTCTTGAAAAATTTGTTATAAAATGGGTGAAAAAAACAAAAACGACACTTGACGATGAAATTTTGAAAATAATAAAATTGCCTGTAAATTTCCTGATGATTTTTATCGGATTATATTTCGCATTAATGCAATTAAATCTTACTTTAAATTATCACTCCGAGATTCAGAAAATTTTTACTCTGATATTTATTTTAATTATAGTATTGTTTGTTGATAGAATAATTAATGGATTTATAAAATGGTACAGCTCAGAAATACCAATAAAAACAGACACAAAATTTGAAGAGCAGTTTTTACCGATATTAAGAAAAATAATTATCGGATTTGTGTATGCGATTGCTGCAATATATATTTTAAGCGAGGTCTTTAAAGTTCAAATTACTCCTCTTATAGCCGGCTTGGGAATTGCCGGACTGGCAATTGCTTTGGCATTGCAGGATCCTTTATCAAATTTCTTTGCAGGCGTTTTTATTATCGCAGATCGTCGTATAAAGATTGGCGAGTATATAGAACTGGAAAACGGGATGAAGGGTTATGTTGAAGATGTCGGGTGGAGAAGCGTTCGCATTAAGACATTACAAAATAATTATATTATAATCCCTAATTTAAAATTATCACAAAACATAGTTACAAATTATTATACTCTTGAAGAGGAGATGGCAGTAGTTCTGCCTTGCGGGGTTTCTTATAATTCTGACCTTGAAAATGTTGAAAAAATAACTATTGAAGTGGCAAAGGAAATACAGCAAAATGTTGCCGGAGCAGTTAAAAATTTTGAACCTTTCATCAGATACAATAAATTTGATGATTCAAATATAAATTTCAGCATAATTTTAAGGGTTGAGAAATTTGTTGACCAATATCCGGTTACTCACGAATTTATTAAAAAATTAAAAGCAAGATATGATAAAGAAGGAATAGAAATTTCATTTCCTGCAAGGAATATATATTTTAAAAATGAGAAACAATGAAAAAAGAGCGAAGACTGGTTATTGTTGCAAATCGTTTGCCGCTCGCAACAAAAAAGAACGGAGAAAAATTTAAATTTCAGCAAAGTCCCGGCGGTCTGGTTTCCGGATTAAAGACATATTTGGAGGGCAAACATGAGGCATTTGATGATTATGTGTGGGTTGGGTGGCCCGGAGCTACATTCGGAGATGAAGAAAAGGAAGTGGTTAAAGAGAAACTTAAAAAATTTAAATGCCATCCTGTTTTTCTGCCTGAAAAAAGTATGGAAAATTTTTATAACGGATTTTGCAATAGCACATTATGGCCGTTATTCCACTACTTCTCTTCTTATGTCAGGTATAAGGAGGAATACTGGAATTTTTACAACGAGGTTAATAAAATTTTTTGCGATGCATTGATGGAAATTTTAAGGAAAGACGATATCGTCTGGATACAGGACTATCATTTGATGCTTCTCCCAAAAATTTTGAGAGGCAAAATTCAAGACATTTCTATTGGCTTTTTCCTTCATATTCCTTTTCCTTCTTATGAAATATTTTGCCTTATTCCGGGAAAATGGCAAAGAGATATACTTGACGGGATGTTAGGAGCGGATATTATTGGCTTCCATACGCATGGATATGTTCAGCATTTCTTAAGGTCAATTATTCGCGTTCTCGGCTATGATCATGAGATGGGAAAAATTTATGGCAACAGAATCATTAAAGCGGATGTATTTCCGATGGGTATTGACTTTAACAAATTTAACAGGTCTATTGATAACATAAAGGTAAAGAAAAATTTTGGAAAAATTGAAAAGGTGTTGAAAAATTTTAAAATTATTTTATCAATTGACCGCCTGGACTATACGAAAGGTATAATAAATCGTTTGCAGGGATATGAATTATTTTTGGAGAAGAATCCGCAGTGGCATAATAAAGTCGCGCTTGTTCTCGTTTTAGTTCCTTCCCGCGTTGTGGTTGAGCATTATCAGGCGATGAAAAGACAGATTGATGAATATATCGGAAGGATAAACGGAAAATTTGGAAATATTAAATGGACTCCGATAAATTATCAGTTCACTTCACTTCCGTTTGAGATGCTGACATCTTATTACGCAATTAGCGATGTTGCCTTAATAACTCCTTTGAGAGACGGGATGAATTTAATCGCAAAGGAATATATTGCCACAAGAAGTGATGAAAAGGGCGTTTTAATTTTGAGTGAGATGGCAGGAGCGTCAAAAGAACTTGGAGAGGCAATTATAATAAATCCAAACTCCCTTGAAGAAATAGCAGACGGATTAAAGTTGGCATTAGAGATGCCTGTGGAAGAACAAATCAGACGCAATAAAATTATGCAGGACAGATTGAGAAGGTATGACATAATTAAATGGGGCGATGATTTTATTTCAGAGTTGTTATCTGTGAAGGAAGAACAGAAAATACTTGAAATGAGATTGCTGAATAAGAATGATGAAGGACTGATGATAAATGACTATGTTAATGCAAACAAACGACTTATATTTTTAGATTACGACGGAACATTAGTTCCTTTTGCTGACCGTCCTGAAGATGCAATTCCGGGCGACGAAATTTTAGAAATTTTAAGGAAAATTTCAGATGATGATAAAAATTATGTAATAATTATAAGTGGCAGGGACAGGAAAACGCTTCAGAAACTGTTCGGAAATTTTAATGTTGGATTCATAGCAGAACATGGTGTCCATATAAAAGAAAAGGATGGTGATGGTGAATGGAGACAGATTAGAAAATTAGATACAAAATGGAAACCAAAAATACTTTCCATACTTCAGGATTATGTGGATAGGGTCCCTTATTCTTTTATTGAAGAAAAGGATTTTTCAGTAGTGTGGCATTACAGAAAAAGCGATGTTGAACTGGCATCGCAAAAGGCAAAGGAACTTAGGGATGAAATAATAAATTTCACTGCAAATTTAGATGTTCAGGTTTTACAGGGAAGCAAGGTAATTGAAGTCAGGAACGGAGGAGTAAATAAGGGCAGTGCGGCAATGCAATTTATGAATGATGATTATGATTTTGTACTGGCAATAGGTGATGACTGGACAGATGAGGACTTGTTTAAAATTCTTCCGAAGGATGCATATACTATTAAAGTCGGAATGTTCCTGTCATATTCAAGGTTTAATCTGCATAATCATCTTGAGGTTGTGAAATTACTTAAGAAATTATAGTATATATTGAATTTATTAACATTTGATGGTTAAATTTATTTCACTCGCTTAAAAGCTCACTTCGTCCATATTTAAAATCGTTCAGAAATTTGGGAGTATATAAAATTTAAAATAAAGGTAATTGTTTCAGTAATTTCTTTAAGACCCCTGATTTCGTAAGTTTTGCATGTTCAAAATTTTATAAAACATCCAGTGCGTCGATTCCTCTCGAAACCACATCCTCAAATTTTTCACCGTCATCTAATCCATAAAACTTCAAATCATATCCGACATCATCATCAATTCGTAGTTTACCTCCCATTTTATTCAACATTGGATACCATCGCATGAATGCTTTTTTGTATATTTCATCATCATCTACATCTATCACGACTACAGCAACTCTTCTTGAATCATCAACTATAATTATTCCATCACTTCGGAATAATGGCTTCTCCACATTGCATTGTTTGATGTTTCTAATTCTCTTTTGATAAATCTCATCTGCGTTTTTTCCATTCTTTTTTGCTCTATCTTCTGATTCTTTCTTCAAAATAGGTTTAAGACCATTTTCAATAAAAGACCTCATTGTCTCATCGCGACCAATTATCGAGAAATTTTTGATTTGATTACGGATTTGCATACCAGACATATCAACAAGTTCAACATCCTCAATCACTGGTTCTGGCCCTCCTTCGCCATATCTGATTTTTGCCAGTCTGACAAGATTCTCATTTTCGTGTTTCTCTATATTCGAAAGACATTCATCAACTCCTCTTCTGTGCCATTTACTTGTAATTTTACTACCTTCAAGTAACTGATTCAGATTCGCTATTCTTTCATTATATTTTTTTATCCATTTGTCAGAAACCTTTATCTGTCTTTCAAGTTGTTTAATTTGTGCTGCGTCCGGTTTCTCGATGCGTGGTTTCTCTACAAGACATCTTCCGCCAGGGAATGCGTCAAGTAAACACTTTTTTATTCCTCGTTTGTAAGAGTTCTCAATACATTGTCTTGATTTTGTGAAATCTATAGCATCAAGAGTAGACAGTTCCTCTCTGGAGGTAAGTGGATAAAACCAGATTTTTTTATCACTGTTTTTATTCCAGATTATGATAGTTCTCATTTTAATAACTTCATTATCACCGTCCTTTTCAATATAGACGCCTTCGGTTTTATACAATTCCTCCTTGTCCTTTATCATTTTCAAACACTTTTTCATACTATTTTCACTATAAACTACGAGATATTCATCGGCAACCCAAAATTCTTCTGTGATTTCTTCATAAAGA
>JAGWDQ010000124.1 GCA_018260615.1 Candidatus Altarchaeum sp. | reverse complement strand
ATTTTCAGTCATTTCAAAAAATCACGGCAATGAAAAATTTAAGCAAAGAAGAACTTATTCAAAAACTTGGAGATATTGAATGGGAGGACTTTGAAGTAAAAGAAGCAAAATCCGATGTTCCAAAAAGTTCCTGGGAGACAGTTAGTTCTTTTTCAAATACATCCGGGGGCCGGCTTGTTTTTGGAGTGAAAAAAGAAGGTAAAAAATATGATATTAATGGTGTTGAAAATCCTGAGAAAATAGAGCAGGATTTTATAAGCGTTTTAAGGAGTGGGCTGAAATTTAATAAAAAATTAGAGGTTAAATGCCAAAAGTATAATTTTGGCGAAAAAATAGTTCTTGCGTTTTATATTTCTGCTTCTGAAAATAAACCTGTTTTTTATGACAGCCATAAAAACACTTTCATAAGAACCGGTAGCGGAGACCAAAGGGCAACTCAGGAAGAACTCAATGCCATTTTGAGAGATTCTGCATTTGGAACAAAAGATAAGGAAGTTACCAAATTTAAATTAAAGGACTTAGATAAAGAGACATTGACGCGGTTTAAAAATTACATTAAAAATCTGGATTCTGCAAACCAGTATAGCAATCTTTCTGACTCAGAATTATTTGAAAAACTACGAGTGACCATTGACGGAAAAGTGACTGTTGCGGGTCTTTTAATGTTTGGAAATGGGGAGAGTATAAACGGGATATTTTCTGATTTTATGATAGATTACATGGAGATACGAGGTACATCATACTCAGACGCACCTGAAAGATACACTTATAGAATGCCTGTACAGAAAAATATATATAATTACTTCTTCATTATCTTTGAACGGCTTCTTACTAAAATAGATATTCCTTTTAAAACAAAAGGTGTGTTCAGAGATGAAAATCAGCCACAGGTTTTAGCGATCAGAGAAGCTCTTGTAAATCTTTTAGCACATTCGGATTATTTCAGCACAATGAAGCCAAGAATAAGGGTATTCTCGGATAGAATTGAATTCATGAATCCTGGAAGTTTGCCTGCACCTGTTGAAGTGTTGAGAAAACAAGAATTGACTCTGCCAAGAAACCCCATTCTGATAAAGATATTCAGAGTGTTGAAGATCGCAGAAAATGCTGGATACGGATTTGATAAAATGTTCAACGGATGGAAGTCGCATTATAACCTTGAACCGATTGTTGAAAACGGGATTATTTTTTATAAAATTGAATTTCCGCTAAAAACAAAATTGAAAAATGTCCCCGAAAAAGACCTAGAAAAAGACCTAGAAAAAGACCTAGAAAAAGACCTAGAAAAAGACCTAGAAAAACTTAATCAAAATCAACGAAAGATATTACAAGAAATAATGAAGAACAAAAATATAACTCAAAAAGAACTCAGTCAAACCGTAGGCATAAGTGAGAAAAATATTAGAAATAATATTGCAAAATTAAAGGAAATTGGAATAATCGGACGTATTGGCCCGGATAAAGGCGGCCACTGGGAAATAATAAAAAATGAAAATTAAGAATTAAAAATGTATTGCACAAAATGTAAAAAGGAAGCAACAATAAATTTACGCTACAACGGATTAAATTTATGCAAGACCTGCTTTGTTGAATATTTTGAAAAAAGAGCAAGAGCAACCATAAGAAATTTCAATATGCTCGATGTAGGTGACAAAATTGCCGTTGGCTTATCCGGCGGAAAGGACTCATCTTCACTGCTTTACTTTCTAAAAAATTTTTCAGAAAAACGAAGAACCGAAATTCTGGCAATGACAATAGATGTCGGAATTAATGACGAGTATGGCAGCAGCACATTAAATAATGCGAAAGAAGTGTGCCAAAAACTCGGAATTGAGCATCACATTTATTCCTTTAAAGATGAATTCGGAATGACAATTGATGAAATACATTTAAAAATTTGTAATAATAAAAATAATAAATTTGGCGGAAGTGAGGGCTTATGTACTTATTGCGGTGTGTTAAGAAGGGATATAATGAACAGGAAAGCAAAGGAACTGGGCTGCAACAAAATGGCAATTGCCCATAATTTGGAGGATGAAGATCAGTCGTTTTTGATGAACATCGTCAGAGGAGACATTGAGCGGATAATCTGGGGAAGCGGATTGATTAAAGATGCAAAGACGGTTCCAAGAATAAAACCATTTATAAAATCGCCCGAAGACGAAGTAAAGTTATATGCAAAAATAAATTTTCCGGAATTAAATTTTGAACATATATGTCCATACAGAAAAGACGCATACAGGAAAACATTCAAGGACATTTTAAATTTGCTGAACGGGAAGCATCCCGGCAGTAATTTTCAGATATTTGAAAGCAATCAAAAGTTAAGAAATTTATTATTGAAGGACTACAAAATAGAGGGTGTCCGTTTCTGTAAAATCTGCGGAAATTTATGCAGCGGGGAAATATGCAAGAGGTGCGAATTGCTGAAAAGGTTAAATTTAAAAATTTAGGGCTTATGATGTGTTATAATTGTTATAATGTTGTTATGAGCGCCCCGTCCTTTGTTATTATTGCAGTATGCTCAAACTGACTTACCATTCCGTTGCCTTTTTCCCTGAACATTCCGTGTTTTCTTATTATGCCTCTATTTACCATATCCTGAAGTATTAAATTTAATGTTACTTCCGGAATTGTCTTAAACCATCTTTTTGCGAAGGGCATACCCTTTCTTGCTTCAAGGCCATTTAACAAATTTCTTTCTTCAGTCATCCTTACCGGCTTTATTTGCATTAAACTATAAATTTCATACTTATTTGTTTCTGTCACACTCCCGATTCCGTCTGTAGCAAAGGGTTCTATTGCTATAACCATATCTTCCTTTAATGTTTTACTGTCCATCGTATGGACATTTGGAATTGCAATCCCTCCGTGTAAGGCATACTGCTCCATCTGGTGGCCCGTTAAATTTTCAATCGGCTTGTATCCGTAACTCTTTATTGTTTCTTCTACAACTTTTCCGATTTCGGAAATTTTTAAATTTGGTTTTAAAATTTTTAATGCATTCTCTAATGCCGCCTTATTTGCATCCAGCATTTTTCCATACTTTCCGGTTAAATCAATCGTATAAGCGGTATCTGCAATATATCCGTCAACCGCAACTCCTATGTCAATTTTAACAACACTTTCTCCTATAACTGACTCATCATTCCATGACGGTGTTGAATGTGCGGCAATATTGTTGATAGAAATGTTCACCGGGAAAGCGAGCTCTGCCTTTTCTTTTATTTTATTTTCAATACATTCTGCAATGTCAAGGGTCTTTGCATCCGGCTTTATTAAATTTTTGCTCCAGTCCACAACCTCTTTTGCGATTTTTCCCGCTTCAATGTATTTTTCAAGTATTTGTTGCTCCATTTTAAAATTTATAAAATTTAAATTTATAAGTTTAGAATTAAGATTGTAAAATAAATTTAAAAATATTTAAAAATTTAAGATTGCATGTTTATTGCATTGCATCCTTACTTGTTATTATAAGCAATCATCATTTTTGGTGATAAAACAGATTTGGTTGTTTATTTTTGAGTCAAGACCTTTTTTGAATTTTCGGCAAGATTCTTGCCATCTTTCTTTACTTTTCTTTCAAGTTTCTTTATGTCTTCTTCCGGGGGCAATTCTTCCGGCTTTATTCCTCTTTTAGATAACAACGAACGAATATCTGCATTATTTCTAATATGTTCTGTTGTGATATTCTCTTCGCCATGAAGGTCATCTTTTTTAACATTAAAGTTTGTAATTTCGGTTGCAAGGTTCTTTGCAGTAATAGTAATTGCCGGCAAAAAATCTGCCAGGGGTCTGTTTTCAGGAATGTTCAGTCGTTTTTTCATCATTGAGGTTGCAAATCCGCCGAAAAGTGTCTGGTCTCCTTTGCTTCTAATCCGTGCAAAACCGTCATCATCAACTCCGCGCTCATATATCAGTTTTGAAAGTTCTGTTTCGGATTCAACCAATTTTTGCCGGGCATTCAGTCGTTCACTTAATGTTATTCTTTCCTCAATAATCTCCTGCTTTCTTGTCTGCACCGCAAAATAACTTTGGGCAAATGCAATTTCCTCCTTTCTCGGGTCCCCGTTCTGGGCAATCAGATAACAGGCATATCGCGTAAGCATCAAATCATCAATTTCTCTTTCCGCCTCAGAACCAATTTTAACCTTTTTGCTGACATCAGCAAAATGGTCTTCAATTTTCTGTCCTGAGTTTTTGCATGACTCTTTTGCTTTATCTATAACTAACACGAAATTTCTCCACTGAGTATATCCCAATAATACCTGCAAATCCCGGGCAAACCAGAATTCAACACCGTCAGATTCTTTTACATACTCTTCAAATGTTATTTTTAGCCTGGCAATTATTTCTCTCTCCATTTCAAACTATTTTGATATCTTTATGACTTTTTGTATTTTTCTGTAAATTTAAAATTTCTTTATCCTTTGCTATTTCAAATATCTCCTTTGAAATTTCCGGGCGATTTCAAAATTTCATAAATTTTGAAATCTCCGAACAACAGCGAGGTAATTTTCAAACATATTTGAAAATACACGAACGGGAGTGAATGTAAGCGATGTGATTTCGGAAATTTCAGACATTGAAGATATACTGTCGTTCATCCCATTCATCTTAAAATTTATAAATTTATAAGGTTAGAATTAGGATTCTATAAAAATTAGGTAATTGTTTAGATAATTAAAATGTAATTCCTCACACGGAGACACAGTCACCTCGCTCTTACGCTCACTCCGTTCGTGTATTTCAAACAAGTTTGAAATGCTCGGAGATTTTCAAAATCTGTTGATTTTGAAAAAGACACAAAGAACTATGAGATATATGCTCTGTCACCTCACTTCGTTCGGAGATTTTCAAAACTCTCCGTTTTGAAAATGGCTCTGTGACTTTGTGTGAGGTTTTTTTAAAGGACTAATACTAATAATAAACTAAAATTAAACTTAAAATTATTTTCTCTGTGCCTCTGTGGTGCTAAACAAATACAAAATTAGAATGGTAAATAAATAGTTTAAAAATAAATTTAAATAAATTTTAAACCAAAATAAAACTAAATTTTAAAGCAAAACTAAATTTTAAAGCCGATGGATATAAATTTAATCTCGCTTGCCATTATTGCAATTGTATTGGTAACAACCGCATTCATTTTACTGCGGCAGAGTTACATAATCGGAGTTATATTTGCGGGCATCTGTTTCGCTTATGTCGGTATCTTTCAGCCGGATGAAATCAAATTTTTCTCCGAAATCGGAATTCTGCTTTTGCTGTTTCTCATAGGTATGGAATTTGACATGAAAAAAATCGGGAAGAACGCTTTTTCAATAGTAATTATTGCATTGCTTAAATTTTTCTTCATCTTCATGATATGCTATCAGCTCTTCTTATTTTTGTTTTCCCCTGGAATAGCCATTGTGCTCGCGGGTGCATTTACATTTTCATCAACCGCAATAGTAGCAAAAATAGCGGAAGAAAGAGGCATTCTTAAAGAGAAAGAAATACAGATGATGATTGGTGTTTTAGTTATAGAAGACATAATTGTTATTATATTGATGGCTTTAATATCCGGAACTGCTGACATAGAATTTTCAATTGTTAAAATTTTTCTGCTGATTCTGTTTTCTTATTTTGTGCTTCTGAAAGTAATAGATAAAATTTTCAGTTTTTTTGTGGAACGTAGGGCTGAAGAAAACATACTGTTAGTCACAATTATACTCTGCATCGTAATGGCAGCACTGACAAATTTTATCGGATTTTCCGGGCTAATCGGCGCGTTTATTGCTGGAAATTTAGTCGGCTCAACAAGGCACAGCGGGACAATCCAGAAAATTTTTGAACCGTTTACCATACTTTTCATTACATTATTTTTCTTTTCTGTCGGCATGATGATACATATTGAGGAGGTAATAAACGGATTCGTAATTATCATTCTGTTCGTCATCCTGAATCTTTTCCTTAAATTTTATACGGTGTTTTTTCTCTATCATTCCCTGGAATATAATAAAGAACAGGCACTTCGTTCATCAGCGCTCATGCTTTCCCTTAGTGAATTTTCCCTCGTCTTACTTATAGATGCAACAAATAAAGGGCTTATTGCCAGCGAAATTTTAAGTGCTTTCGGAATTGTTTTCATTATTTCCGCATTTCTCTCGTCTCTGGCATTAAATCCGAAAATTTTTAAAGGACTGAATATGCTTATTCCAAAGCCATCCCTTTTTGATAAATTTGCGTTAAGAATATACAAAACAAAAACAGGTCTTGAAGAAGAAATTACAAAAAAGGTCTATGCCGAAGGAAAAGGTCTCTGGAAGGATACAATTGCAATACTGGCAATATTTGCGGTTTCTTATATTTTGTCGGAATCCGGCTATCTTAAAGAAGGAATAATATTACTGGTTTTATCTCTTCCGTTTACCATCCACAGCATAATTAAAATAAGCAAGATCATTAAAGAAATATTTGTCATACTTCATTCGTTTTTAATAATAAGCAAGACAACACAAAAACGAATAATCGGAAATATTGCTGTAATTATTGTTCTTTATATCATCTTTGCCACAAATTTTTCAATTTTATCATTCTTTCATCTTGAGTATATGAATCCGTTTTTATCTGTTTTCTTTGGAATAATGATGTTGTGGTTCATATATGATACGATATATGTAATTGCCAATGAAAAAATAATAAATATGAAGGACATGGATGATTTTATTGAAAAGATAATCGGGATAAAGAAGATTTAAATGGTTTATTAGAAATTTATTGTTAAAATTGAAACAGATGACGGAGATAAAGAAAAATAGACACAAAATGGACGCAAATCTGACACAAATCCGCCCAAAATCCGCCCAAAATCCGCCACAAATCCGACACAAAACGGACACAAATCTGACACAAATCCGACACAAAATGGACGCAAATCTGACACAAAACGGACACAAATCCGACACAAATCCGCAACAAATCCACATCAAATCCGCAACAAATAACAGGGTTGATTTAATTTACAACAATCTTATTTCATTCAGCAGAATTCAGAAAATTTTAAAATTTTTACTATCATTATAAATTTAAATATAAAATCAGCAATATTAAATTTTGTAATCTAAATTATGTTTTAAAATGAGTTCAGATCAAAATCCGTATCCCAACATTATAGACAATAAGCATCAAAAATTAGGGGATGTTTTAGCGGAACTTTTAAGCAAGTCAGAATATGCAAAAATCGTCTCAGGATTTTTTTATGTTGAAGGTTTTAATTTGGTCTCAAGCTATGCACAGGATACTAAAATAGATATAGTAATAGGATGTAGAACAACAAAAGCAACAAAGGAGGAATTTGAAGAATATTTGGATTTTAAACAAAATAAAGAAGATATAAAGGAGGAATTTGAAAATTCTTTAGAATGCACGGATGAAGAAAATAAGAAAAAAGGTACTTTGAATTTATTTGAACTTATGAAAAAACGAAACGAAGATGAAAGTAAAGGCATAAAATTTTATATCTTTAAACAACCTCCACTTCATGCAAAGGTATATTTTTTTGGATTAAAACAAGAGCATAAACTTCTTAACATAAATTCATTATGTGTTTTTGGTTCTTCAAATTTTACACCTGCTGGTTTAGGATACAAAACCGGAAATATAGAATTTAACGCACAGGTTTCTGAGCCGGCCGTACTAAGAGATATTGAAAAATGGTTTGATGAATTTATAGTTCCAAATTCAGAGGACCTAAATACCGATCTTCTTAAAATAATTGGAAAATATAAAAATATATGGAAAGATGAAGAAGAGGGCTATAAATATGTTAAACCTTTAAAATTTGTTAAGTTGCTGATTAAATACTTTCATGCAGAGAATCTCCTTGATAGTTTACTTTTACCTCACCAGATTAATGATTACATTTGGGCAAAAAAGAGTATTGAAGAAAATGGCGGTTGTATTATAGCAAGTTCTGTGGGTCTTGGAAAAAGTTATGTTGCATCGCAATTGATAAAGGACTATCTTTATAATGAAGAAGGGAAAAAGATAGGTGAAGCATTATTGATTGGGCGCCCCGGTGAAGTAGAAGAACAATGGATGGCAGATTCAACAGAGAAAATTAAACAGGGATACTTAAGACAAAATGGTGTTAATCCAAAAGATGTTAAATATATATCAATGTATGAATTTCAGGGGAAAAAGTTTAATCCGGAAGAATACAAAAAATATAACATAATCGCCATAGATGAAGTTCACAATTTCAGGAATCGTGAAAGAAAAAGATATCAGAATTTGATGGAGGCAATTAAAAAAATAAGGAACAATACGAAAGACACAAAATTTATAACTCTAACAGGAACTCCTATAAACAACACGCCGGCTGATTTATACAACCTTATTAACATATTCTTTGATGATGAGAGGTTTAAGAGAAATAATCTTATCACACATTATAACAATCTGGAAGAATATAATACTATCTTTAAAAAGATTAGAAGATTTGAAAGAGAAGAAGATTTGAGTGATGAAAATAAAAAAGATTTGAACGATCTAAAAAAGAGATTAGAAGATATCAAAAACAACGATGTCAAAAAACTTATAAATGAATTAATGCCGAGAACAACAAGATTGGATTTAAAAGAAATATATAAAGATATGGATTTGGTGATAAATGGCGAGAAGATAACCTTAAAAGATCCCGTTTTAATAGAAGCAAATAAAAGATATGATCTCTACGATATAAATCCATATTGCGGAGATGTTCAGAAGTATAAAAAAGTATATGGGGAAATGTATGAAAGATATGAAAAAGACGGTAAGCAGATAACTAAGGTTATTGATTTCATAACAAATTTGAATTTACCTCATTTAACCATATATAATCCATTTAAACAAGAAAGTGAAAAAGGCCGCCTGCCAGGGATATACAAAGTGCAATTATATAAACGACTGGAAAGCAGCATATATTCTTTTTATAAGTCATTATGTAATCTTGAAGAAAAAGATAATGGACTTTTAAAGATTTTTGAGTCCGCATCAGGACTAAATGAAATAAATAAAAGATTAAAAGAATCTTATGCTAAAATGTCACAAAAAGATGTTCGGGATTTTGTTGATGAGGAGTTGTCCGAAGACATTAAATTAACAGAAAATGATTTGAGTATATATAAACAATATACTACTGAAGATTTAGAGAAGATAAAAAATTTTAAGAAATTAGTTGAAAAGTTAAGAATTGGCGAAAATAGTTTTGTAGATCCAAAATTAGATGTACTTAAAGAGTTTATAAATAATCATAAGAGAGAAAAAATTTTACTTTTTTCGCAATTTGCAGATACTATAAATTATCTTGACAACTGTCTTGAAGATATTATAAAAAAGGAAGAGAAAGTAAAAATAACTGGTTTAACAGAAAACAAAATAGAGCAGTTGTATAAATTTAAAAATGAGGAAAATACAAGATTGCTTCTTTCAACAGATACATTAAGTGAAGGAGTCAATATTCCAGAAGCGGATATCATAATAAATTATGACCTGCCCTGGAACCCTGTTCGCTTAATTCAGAGGATAGGGAGGGTTGACAGATTAAGTAATAATAAAGATATCTGGGTAAAAAATTTTATTCCGGAAGATAAATTTGATAAAGAAATTGAACTTGTAAAAACACTAAAACAAAAAATTACAAACATCATAGAATTTATCGGTGGAGAGTACCCTGTATTAACAGAGGAGGAATTACATACTATAATTGAAAACACAAGGAATAACAAGCTTGATGAAATAGAAAAAAATTATGCTGATACTAAAAAAGGAGATTTATATAATCTTATAAACTTTATAACAAAGGTAATTTATGTGAAAATGAGAGAAAAAGATCCCAATCTAATCAAGGAAGAAATAAACAATATGGAAGTGCCAAAAAGTGTTTTCTATACTAATTTAAGTTCAAAACAAAAAGGTATAGGATTCTTTTATTTAATTAATGAAAAAGATAAACTTGACAAGGTCTCTCTTTTAAGTTATATTAGGAAATTGAATGGGGACTATGATAAAGAATTTCCCTTAGATGTTGAATTTGAAGAAGAGTATAAAGGCAGATTAACAGATGAGACCAAAGATCAAATCAAAAATTTTGAAGAAAAGAAACTTATTGAATTAAGGCATGAAGGTAGAAAGGCACAGTATGTTCTCTCAAACAGCGATATTGATAACTACAAGCAGGAAATAGTAAGAGAAATAAACAAAACATTACAGCAAACCAAATTAAATAAAGCCGATAAAGAGATAAATAAAATGATACTTTCTTTTTTATCTGAATTTGGAAAGAAAAATGTATCCATCCAATGTGAAAAAGAGATGATAGATTTCCGCAGGAAATGGATAAAGTATAAAGGTAAAAGTAAAAACAAAACAAATTATAAAACAAAAGATATGAATGAAAATAAACAAGAACTTTATAACGATCTTAAAGAACTTAATGAAAAAATGAGTATAGAGATTAAAAAAACAGATGATATTGATGGAAAGTTAAAAGCATTCATAATATTTGATTAAAATGGAACTTGAAAATGTTAAAAATTACGGCGATTTAGTAGAATTTTTTAATGAGAGGGAATTTAGAGATTACAATGAGGAATTTCGAGAATTCAATGTTTCTAAATTATACAAGATACGACTTAAAGAAATAGATAGGTTTCCTGAAAGTGTTGCTGAATGGTCATGGTACCGAAAGGAACTTAAAGAAATAGGACAAAATGTAATTTATTATTTACTATATACTAAGGAATTTGATAAGTTTTGTTTTATGAGGCAGGTTGGGGATCCTTTTAAGTTTACTTGTGATAAAAACAGGACTCAAAATCTCCCTACCGAAACACGATTAAGTTTGTTGAATAAGTTGAAAGGTTTAAAATATAAAGATGATATTTTCAATGAGACCTTGGAAAATTTATTTGATGTTAAGGAAATAGTTAAGAAATTTTTTGAAGAATATAAAGGCATAATAAAGAGATTAAGCAAGGACATAACTATTGAAAAGGTAAATCCTGAACTTTACGCTCAAGTTTTAATGGATAGGATTATTTTTTTATATTTTCTGCAAACAAAAGGTGTGTTGGATAAAAAATATCTCTCTGACAGGTATTCTGGAAAAGATAAAGATATAAATTATTACATAAATTTTCTTAGACCCTTATTTTTTGATGTTCTTAACAAAGAGCATGATATGTCCAAAGAGGTTATCATAAAAGATGTAGATTTCGGTAAAGTGCCGTATTTAAACGGCGGTTTGTTCAGGGAAAAGGACTTTGAAAATGAGAGTATAAAAATAAAAAATGATGGGTGGAAGGATGTCTTTGATTTGCTGAATAAATATGAATGGGTTGTTGAGGAACAGAAAGGAGATTCTACCGTGCTTACGCCTGCAATTTTAGGACACATTTATGAGAAAAGTGTTATTGCAGCAACACAGAAAGAAACCGGCTCTTACTATACGCCTGAAGAGATAACTAACTATATTTCTATGAATACAATTTATCCTTACATCACTGACAGAATTAATGAAAAATTCGGGACAAAATACAGATATATTTATGATGAACTTCTGAAGAAAAAGGATCAGAAAAAGGATCATGGTAGAAGAGAAATTGAAATGATAAGGTTTCTTTATTTTGATGTTCTGAAAAAATTAACTATTCTAGATAACGCCTGCGGTTCGGGTGCTTTTTTAGTTGCTGCTTTATATGTTTTAATTCCAATATACAGAACATGTAGCAAAATTTTAGCGGAAAAAGACAAAGAAAATTTTAAGAAGGAATTGGAAGAGATAGCGAACATGAATACAGTTGAGTATTATATTAAGAGAACAATAATAACAAATAATCTCTATGGTGTTGATATTCAGGAGGGAGCAGTTGAAATCTGCAAATTACGGCTGTGGCTTTCTATGGTTTCTGATGTTGATAAAAATAATATTGAGCCGTTGCCAAATATTGATTATAATATTATGTGTGGGAATTCATTGATTGGATTTGTTGAAGCACCTATTGACGAGCAGTTTGGGTTATTTGAATTAGAAAAAATTGAGCCAGAACAGAGAACCTTAACAGAACCAAAAGAATATCAGGCGAGAATGGAGATAAAAACGGTTAAAGAAATAATGAGAACAAAAGGTATGTTTGTAAATGAATACAAAAAGACAAAGAACTCAAAACAAGCGGAGGAATTGAAAAAAAATATTGAAAATATAAACGAGAAATTCCGACCAGTTTTGAATGAGAAATTATTAAGAGAATTTAGAGATAAAAAGATAAAAATAGAAAAGGAAGAATTAGAAAAATTAAATCCATTCCACTGGGGATTTGAATTCTATGATGTTTTTGATCCGGAAAAACCGGCTGAGGAAAGAGGGTTTGATGTTGTTATTGGGAATCCGCCATATGGAAATATACTTAGTGAAATTGAGAAGGAGATAATACATTCTACATATAAATATTCTACAACTTCTGAAATTGCAAGTCCTTTCATTGAGAAAAGTCAATCCATATTAAAAAATACTGGTAATTTTAGTTTCATCATCACTTTTGCGATAACTTTTAGCAAAGAATTGTCTAAATCAAGAGAGTTAATATTTAATTCTTTTGAAAAAGCAAGCCTTTATAATTTTGACAGAGACAAGTGCAGAATTTTTAGTAGCATGTCACAATCAGTTTCCATTTTGGTTTGTTATAATAAAAATAAAGAAAAACATAATGGAATATTTTCCAGCATTTTATATAGAGAAATGCCTGATTTATATAAACTAAAAACCGAAAACACAACGAATTTTTTATTGGGAAATAGGGGTTTTGTGTCCATAAAAGAAAAACATAGATTGCCAAAACTGGGCGAAAAAATCAATGTAGATATATTAGAAAAACTATTGAGATTTGATAAAACAATAGATTATACAATTAACAAAAGTGGTAAAAAACTGTGGATACGAACAAGCGGGAACTATTGGTATAATGCTTGGGATAGAGAACCATATAAAAGCACAAAAATAAAACCTATTTTTATAAATCAGGAATACTATGATATTATCTTACTGTTATTTAACTCATCATTATTTTATTTTTGGTTTAGAATTTTTGGTGATGGAAGAGACACTAATTCTGATATTTATATGACAATACCTGTGTTAGATGAAAAAATTATTTCAAGTAAAACTCTGCTGCTCAAAAAGATGAGAGAAAAGTTTCTTAATGATTTATTCTCAAAATTTGATTCGGAAAGAAATAGATTTTTAACAAGTAAAGTTAAATGGCACATTGATTTGATTGATTTAGTTTTAGGAAAATTATATGGTTTATCCTATACTGAAATAAGCCACATACTTAACTATGATTATCAAGTAAGGAAGGGAAATAATCTAAAATCGCCAATCAAAGAAGTTTTTACTTATTTAGTTTTCCTGAACGAAACCGAAGAACGCCGAAATTCAGAAAAAGAACTGATTGAATTCTTTGACACCCAAATTATTGATTCATTGGTCTATGAAATTTATTTTGATGAATTAAAGACAAATTTAATTAATCTTGTTTCTCCTTACCTTGCTGATATTTCGAGTCTAATTTCTAGCTCTGAAAAATTGAATGCAATAAAAGAGGTTTATGATAATTTGATACACGATAAGGAAATTTTAAATTTAATTAATGAAATTAAATCACATAAATGGGTTAAAATAATTGAAAATGAATAATTTAAACAAACTTAAAGAAAGAGTAAAGTTAATTAGAAAGGAATTAATAGAAGGTAATTTTCGATACAAAACAGATAAGCTGGGAAATAAATTGATTTCTGAACCAATAAATCCTGATATATATGCAAAACTTAAAGGTATTTTTGATTTTGCATCCGCAGTTCTGCCATATGATAAAAATTCATTCGTAGTAATGCAAAAGCGTTTAGATGAGAAATGGGATGAACCAATAGGCCCAATAATTTCTGTGATAGATCACCTTTTAAAACTTATAGAAATGGAAGAAAATGATAAATTTAAAAAACCTATGGACACAAAAGAAAAATTTATAACATTGAAACATTCAGACTATTTTTACCAGAAATTAGAAGATGAAATTAATCTCTGTTATACTTATGGTGCTTATACTGCTGTTTTAATCCTAAGTAGAAAGTTAATTGAAAATTTACTAATAGATGTTTTGAGAAATAAATATGGTAATAAAACCAAATCAGCCAGAGAGGTTTATTATAGAGAAGACAAACACAGGTTTCATGATTTTACCCGATTATTAGAAAATCTTGAAGGTAAAAAAGATGATTTTAAAGTTGATAAGGACACATTTGAAAAATTTATTTCATCAGTTGAACCATTTAGGAAAGGTGCAAATTCAAAAGCACATTCCATAGTAAATTTAATTGAGAAAAAAGAAGAGTTAGAAAAATTTAATGTTCAGGATTTGGCAAGTTTATTGATGAGATTAGAAAATTTTAATAAAAAATAAATTCAGAAAACGCATTATAAATATCTAAAACAAAGCAAAATGTTTACTCCGAAATTCGTTATAACAAACAGAACAAATAACAACCTTGCAGAGATAGAGAGAGCAAGGGGCTTTCTTGAAGCTGCCGAACTTAAAACTGAGTGGCTTTCCAGGATGCAGAAAAGAGCATTGATTCTTGAGTCGCATCATTCAACTCACATAGAGGGAACGGAACTTACATTTGAGCAGGCAGAGAAAATTCTTTCAGGTGAGAAGGTTGAGGGCGTGGATGCTGATGATGAGATGGAACTTTTCAACTACAAACAAGCAATGGATTATGTTTCAGGGTATGTGAAGGTTGAAGAGCTGGTAACAGGGGACATTATCAGAGACATTCATAAAATTCTTGTTGAAGGTGTGAGAGGTGGTTCTGCTGACCCCGGGAATTACAGGACAATACAAAATTATATTGTTAATTCACGGACCCGTGAGGTTATATACACTCCGCCACATGCATCGGAAGTAGAAAAATTAATGGATGAGCTTATTGACTGGATTAACAGTGCAAAAGATATTTCGCCTATAATTGTTGCAGGGATTGCACAGTTCCAGTTCGTTCACATTCATCCTTTTTTAGACGGCAACGGAAGAACAGCCCGCCTTTTATGCACACTGATTCTCTATAAAACCGGCTATGACTTTAAAAAGCTTTTCAGCATATCAGAGTACTATGATAAAAACAGGAAGGATTATTATGACGCAATCCAGAATGTCAGGGAGAACAACATGGACATGACCTCATGGATAGAATATTTCACCGATGCTTTGAAATCGCAGATGGTTGATGTGAAAAACAGGGGCGAGAAAATAATAAAGAAGGACTTAATCAGGGAAAGGGTGAGGAATTTAAACCTTAATAAAAGGCAAATTAAGATTCTTGAGTATTTAACAGATAATGATTCAATTACAAGGGAACAATATGTAAAAATGTTTGATATTTCATTGAGAACCGCCAATTATGATATTTCAGAGATAGAAAAATTAAATTTGATAAAAAGAGCAGGAATTGGACGTGCAACAAATTACATGCTGAAATAAATTGCACGCAAAATGCACGCAAATTGCACGCAAAATTAAAATAAAATTTAAGCAATCTAAAAGTAATTTAATCAAAAAATGGACTCAGATAAAGCATTAGTTGTATTTCGGGGAAAGGAAATCAGAAGGGAGTGGCATAATAACGAATGGTATTTTTCAGTAGTGGATGTTGTTGAGGTCTTAACTGACAGCCCTGCTCCGCGGCAGTACTGGGGAGTTTTGAAAAAGAGAGAATCTCAGTTGTTAACAATTTGTTTACAACTGAAACTACTGTCATCAGACGGTAAAAAATATGATACTGATTGTGCAAACACAGAAAACATGTTCAGGATTATCCAGTCAATTCCCTCAAAGAAAGCCGAACCATTCAAGAGATGGCTTGCCAAAGTCGGTTATGAGAGAATTCAGGAAATTGAAAATCCGGAACTTGCACAGGATCGTGTAAAAACATATTATGAACTTAAAGGTTATCCAAAGGAGTGGATTGATAAACGACTCAGAGGAATCGCCATAAGGCAGGATTTGACTGATGAATGGAAAAACAGAGATATAAAAGAAGCAAACGAATTTGCGATACTGACAAATGAGATTTCAAAAGCGACATTTGGAAAGACGGTTAAAGAATATAAAGAATTCAAAAATATCAAAAGAGATGAACAAAATTTAAGAGATAATATGAATGACTGGGAATTGATTCTGACAATGCTCGGCGAGAAAGCAACTACTGATATTACAATTTCAAAGGATTCGCAAGGATTTGAAGAATGCAAGGACTCGGCAATTGAAGGCGGAACAATTGCAAAAAATACGCGGAAAGAAATTGAACAAAAAACAGGCAAGTCAATTATATCAAACGAGAATTATCTCCACCTAACAGAAAAAAAGGCAAAACAAATTAAACATCAAGATAAAGAAAAATAACCAAAAATCAAAAAATTCAAAATGCTCTGTGCAGTAATAGCAAAGAAAAATTTTAAGGACATACTAAATTTAGCAGAAAAAATCGGAAATTTGAAGCCAGTTGATGCAATTGAATTCCGCCTTGATTATTTAGACATTGCCGAATTTAAAAATTTAAACGACTTTCAGAACATAAGCAAAACAGGCGGAATCAAAAACAAAATAAAAATTGCAACCTGTATGCTGAAGGATGAAGGCGGAAATTTTACCGGCAGCGAAGATGAACGAACCGAAATTTTAAAGCATGTAGCAAAATTTTCCGATTATCTGACAATTGAAGTAAAGAGTTTCCAGCAGGAACATGAGAAAATGAAGGACTTTTTAAATTCAAATTTAATCCTGTCATACCACAACTTTTCAGAATGTCCGGGCAGAGAAGAAACAGAAAAAATTCTGGATGATATGGAAAAAATTAAAGCGGAATGCAAAGGAAAAGTCATAAAGAAAATTGCCGTTAAATTTAATTCCTGGGGGGACAATTATAAAATTTTGCCATTTTTGACGGAAGAGAAAAATTTCAGAAATGTCATAATGCTCGGAATGGGAAAATATGGAAAATTGAGCAGGGTTTTAAATCATTATTTCGGATTTTTGACTTATGTCAGTGTTGAGGAAAAGACCGCAGAGGGACAATTGAGTGTTAGGGAGTTTGAGGAAATTTTAAAAATTTTAAAGTAAGTAATGATGAAAATTGCAATAATTCCAAAGGATGAAAGAGACAAAGGACTTGTCCATGCCCTGAAAAGCAAGGGTGCGGAAGTAACCTTTATTGCCCGGAATTTTATATCTGCAAAATTTGATGCCCAGTTTAAATTTACCTACTTTAATGAGGGAAGAAATTTCCGCTATGTGGCACAGCACATTAAAAAGTATGCTAATTCGGAGGGCATAAATTTATTAAATCACGACTTGATTTTTTTGCGACAAAACGAAATTTTAAACGAGAAGGATAAATTTCTTTTTGATACGGTTGAGATGCTTGAAAATGAAGGAATGAATGTTATAAATCCGACAGATGGAATACGACTTTCAAAGGACAAATACTTAGGTTATTATTATCTGAAAAAATGTGGAATTAATATTCCCGAAACATACGCAAGCAACGATGAAATGCACACATACTTTCAGATTCTTAACTCAAAAAGTAAAAATAAAAACGACAAATTTGTATTCAAGCCGATGAGCGGAAAAGGTGGAATCGGAATTATAATTACAGGTGAAAAATCAACGGCAGGAGATATACTTTCTATGTTCGCTTTAAATAATAAGGTTGCAATATTTCAAAAATTTATAAAGAATAAGGGAGATATGAGAATTATTGTTGTAGGGGATGAAGTAATCGGCGGAATTTATAGAATTGCAGGAAAGGGAATGAATAAGAACGGAATAAGTACCGGCGGAAAGGCGGTTGCATTTAATGTCTGTGACGAATTAAAGGAAATTTCAGTTAAGGCAAGCAAAGCGGTAAAATGCAAAATTTCAGGAGTTGATATTATAGAAGATAAAGAAAATAATGATTACAAAGTTCTTGAAGTGAATTGTTCTCCTGCTTTTGACGGATTTCAGAAGGCAACAAAGCTCAATGTTTATGAGAAGATTGCTGATTATCTGCTCAAGGAATGTAAAAGGTGAAATACCTGATGAGTAATTGAAGTTAAAATTTATCCTATATTTTAATAATATCTTAATATATAACTTAATTTAACATAAGATGAACATAGCAATTTCAGAAATTTACATCATAATTGGTGTGATATTAGGTATTATAACAATTGTTGGAATCGCTGTTAAACTTAACGGAAGATTGAATAGTATTGAAAGCGAAATCTATACAAAACCACCCATAAGAGAAAGATTAACATTTATCGAAACTAAAATCGATGAAACTCATAAATCTACCCAAACATTGAAAGAGTCACATGATGAACTAAATGAAAAGTATTGGAAATTAAAAACTTTCATGGTGGGTCAAAATCTTACTCTTAAATTATTAATGAAAGAATGGTTAAAAAAATAAAATGTCATTAGAAACTAAATTAGAAGAAAGGAAAAAGTATTTGCTGACAAAGGTTGAAGATCTGACGATTACTGAATCAGAAGCGCTGGATCTTGCAGATATTTTGAATAAGGATGCTAAAATACGTGAGTTGGATGATGGAATCCGAACTTTGATAACATTGGGGCTTGGCGCGTTAGGAGGATATATTATAGCAAAATTATTAGAAAAACCCCCTTCGTCAACATCTACATAACAGCGAATAAAGGAATGCAAAAGGTGAAAATTTAAAATTTTATAATCCTGAAATTCCATCAAACAAATTTAAATAAATTTCCCCTTGTTTTTCTTTATTTTTGTATTCTTCGCTGTCTTTGTTTTTATAAATTTCGCTGTTCTCATCAACAAATCCCAAATCCTTTAACGCCTCAATACATTGTGAAAAATTACACGCCGTGCCATGCCATTTTGCGTTGTTTTCCATAAATTTAACACCTTTTCCTTTTGTTGTATTCGCAATAATGACCTTTGGCTTATTTTGTATGTGTGGCTCATCAAGTGCCTTAATTATTTGCTCAAAATCGTGTCCGTCAATTTCAACTACATCCCATCCAAATGCCTCAAATTTTTCTCCGACTGAATTTAAAGACATAACTTCTTCCGTATTTCCGTCTATCTGCAAACGATTTCTGTCAACAATTGCCGTAAGATTATCTAATTTATAATGGCCCGCAGACATTGCCGCCTCCCAGATTTGTCCTTCATCACATTCTCCATCTCCAAGCAAAGTATAAATTTCATATTCCCGCTTATTCTCTTCTTTTCTGTCAATTTTTTCGGCAATTGCCATTCCGACGACAATGGAAAGTCCCTGTCCTAATGAGCCGGTTGATGCCTCAATCCCGGGAGTTAGTAAAGCATTCGGATGCCCCTGCAAATGTCGTAGTTTTGGGTTATTTTCAGGATTATTTGTGTTAAATTTCCTTAAAAATTTTAATTCGTCAAGACCAAAATATCCGTTTAATGCCAGAGCAGCATACACAGCCGGACAGCAATGTCCTTTACTCAGCACAAACCTGTCCCGGTATTCCCATTTCGGGTTTTTTGGATTATGTCGTAATTTGTGAAAATATAATGCTGCAATTATATCTGCTGCTGATAAACTTCCTCCGGGATGTCCGCTTTGTGCAATTGTTGTGCTTAATATAACATAAGCCCTTATTTTATCTGAAATTTTCTTTAAGTTATAGATGTCCATCTGAAATTAGATAAATTAATAATTTCTTTTTATTTGAAAAATTAATTTTTAAATAATAATTAACAACATCAGCATATTATCTAAATTTATTAAAATGGAGGAAATTTATGTTTTCGGACACAAAAGTCCCGATACGGACACAATTTGTTCGGCAATTGCGTATGCAAAAATAAAAAATTTCACACCTGCACGACTTGGAGAAATAAATGAAGAAACAAATTTTGTGCTGGAGCGATTTGGTGTTGAGGTTCCTGAATTGCTGGGCAATGCCGAAGGAAAAAAGGTGATTCTCGTTGACCATAATGAATTTCAGCAAAGTGCAGACGGAATTGAAAAAGCAGAAATTCTGGAAGTAATTGACCATCATAAGATAAAATTTTCCTGCGATAAACCGATAAAATTTTTAACCGAACCACTGGGAAGCACGGCAACGCTCATCGCAAAATATTTTGAAAGCAATATAGAGAAAATAGAAAGCACAGATGAAAAGAAAAAAATAAAGGGATTGTTACTTTCTGCAATTCTTTCAGACACGGTGGTTTTTAAATCGCCCACAACGACAGAAGAAGACAAAAAAATAGCAAACGAACTGGCAAAGGCGGTGGGAATAGATGATATTATTAAATTTGGAATTGATATAAAGAAAGCAAAGGGCAGCATCAGGGGAAAACTAATTGAAAGCATAATTATGGCGGACTTTAAGGAATTTGATTTCAGCGGAAAAAAAGTCGGAATAGGACAAACCGAGCTCGTTGACATTAATGAAATTTACGAAATAAAAGCTCAAATTTCAAAATTTCTGGAAAATTTAAAAAATAAGAACTATGAAATGACTGTTTTTGTGGCAACGGATACAATCAAGGAAGGAAGTGAATTATTCTTTGTCGGGGATAAAAGTAAAATTGAAAAGGCATTTAATACAAAATTTGAGGGAAATTCCGTTTATATTCCAGGATTGATGTCAAGGAAAAAACAGGTTGTGCCAAATTTACAGCAGGTATTTTGAATTTTGTTCAATTTAAAACTCATAAATGGAATTAAAATTTAATATTGAAGGAGCAAAGAAAGGAATGATTCAGCAGAGCGAGATAACTTTTTTGAAAAAGTTATCACCAAAAATTTTTAAATTTTGTTTGTTTTAAATGCCATAAACAGAATTTTAAAAATCTTGAATGTTTTAAAAGATACGAACAAAAGTGAGCGCAAGTGAGGTGATAAAAATTTACCTGTGAAAATTTCAACAAATATTATTTGAAAATGAAAATTGATGCAATTTGGATAATATCCCTGGCACTATTAATGATGCCAATCATAATATTAATGATAGATATACCAAGAACAATAATGATAATACTATTAATAATACTAACTCCAATTCTGATAATAAATACACTAATGCTGCTGTCAGGGAGAGTAAGGATATCAGTCATAAACATTCTGATATGGTTTTGGGTTGTATTGAGACATCCCGGCATATCAAAAAAAATGATGATCATGATGATAAAAAAGAGGTGGTTAATGTCACAAATGAAAATAATATTGATAAAAATGAGAGTTCGGAAGATACTATTAATGATAATCTTTCTGCCGACAATAATCCATGCAAATATAAAAACAATTTCGCAAATGATAAAAATTATAATGATCAGGATTAATGTCCATCCTGCAATAGCAGAAAGGATGGGATTGATAGTGGAAGTAATAATGATAATAATGATAATTTTGTTAATGATAATAATAATTCAAAATATAATTCTGCCTGCGATTTCCTGAGTAAAAATTCAATAAAAAAAGTTATCATCAAAAAATAAATTTTTAAATTTAATATATTGTCTGATTTAGTTATAAATGGAATTAAAATTTAATATTGAAGGAGCAAAGAAAGGAATGATTCGGCACCTGATAAAGTATAATTACATAAAGAGTGAGAAAGTTATATCTGCTATGCTAAAGGTTGACAGGGCAAAATTTGTTCCGAAGGAATATATGGCAGATGCTTATTCCGACTATCCTCTTCCGATTGGTTTTAAACAGACAATTTCCGCCCCGAGCATCGTCGGGATAATGACAGAAGTGCTTGATATTCAGGGGACTGATAAAATTTTGGAAATTGGCTGCGGAAGCGGATATCAGGCGGCAATCCTCGCTGAACTCGCAACAAAAGGAAAAATTTATACTGTTGAACGAATTCCCGAACTTATAGAAATTACAAAAGAAAAACTGAAAAAGTACACTAACATTAAAATATTGCCCGGAGATGGTTATTACGGATATAAAGATGAAGCACCTTATGATAAAATAATTGTTACGGCAGCACCCGTTGAAATTCCGGGTCCGCTGATAGAGCAATTAAAGGTCGGCGGAAAGATGGTTATTCCCGTCGGAAGCAGTATTCAAAATTTAATTCTGGCTGAAAAAATTTCACAGACAAAAATTAAAAAGACATCGTTGTGCGAATGTATGTTTGTGCCTTTAATATCCTCCCGTAAAAAGGAGTAAATTTTTAAATTTTTAAATTTAATATAAAATGCTAATATAAAATGGGACTGATGGATATTTTTAGACGAAAAAAGGAAGAACCGGCACGGCAACCCGAACAACATAAAGAATCAAAACCCCTGACAAATGTTTTAAATTTAGGTGTTTTTGTAGATGGTCCCAATATCCTTTCGTGGGATGAAAAAATTGACCTGCAAGTTCTTAAACAAAAAGTAAGCGGCATGGGCATGTTTAAATCCGCAAAGGATTCAAACATCTCCGAACGAAGTGAGGTGATGTTTAAATCCGCAAAGGATTCAAACATCTCCGAACGAAGTGAGGTGATGTTTAAATCCGCAAAGGATTCAAACATCTCCGAACGAAGTGAGGTGATGTTTAAATCCGCAAAGGATTCAAACATCTCCGAACGAAGTGAGGTGATGTTTAAATCCGCAAAGGATTCAAACATCTCCGAACGAAGTGAGGTGATGTTTAAATCCGCAAAGGATTCAAACATCTCCGAACGAAGTGAGGTGAAAATAAAAATTGCACGAGTTTATTTAAAGAATCCTGATCCTGATATAATGAGGAAAACACATCAGTCAAACGCGGAGAATATAATAAAACGGGAAATAGATCACATAGCAGGTGTAAAGAAAATGTCTGAGAAAGCTGGCTTTGAAGTAGATGATGATTCGTTCAAGGACATAGACGCCAAAATGATTGTTGATGTTGTCAGTGAAATTTATGAAGGGAATATTGACGGAATAGTGCTGGCCACAAGAGATAAGGACTTTAAGTGGGTTATGAAAAAGGCAAAGGAAAAAGGAAAAAAAGTCATACTTGCTGCCCCACAGGAATATTTACCTGATGATCTTAAAAGCATAGCAGACAAATATATCCAACTAAAATTTAAAAAAGCCACATAAAAAATATTTAAGGTAAAATTTAAATTTTAAAATTTAATTTATATCATTCATAATTCTTATTATTGTTTATTGTTGTGTTTATATTACTGCGGTCATGGTGTAGTGGTATCACACGAGATTGCCAATTTCGTAACTCGGGTCCGAATCCCGGTGACCGCATCAAATTTTTATTTAATTTTATTTAAGTTAAGATGGCATCAGCGATGATTGAGATAGAGAAATTTAAAAACCTTTTAAAGAAAAAGCACAAGCTGGCTGTTTTTGTAGATGGTCCGAATGTGTTGAGGAGGGATGTAAATTTAAGTTTGAGGGAGATCAAGGAAAATTTAAAGACAATTGGTTTAATAAAAATTTGCCGTGTTTATTTAAATCAGAATGCACCGTCAAAATTAGTTGAAGCGGCAATAAATGAGGGCTATGAAGTGGTTACAACTCCTTCGGATGTGGATGTGTGCATGGCTGTTGATGCAACGAGTGCTATTTATAATCCTGCAGTAAATGTAATTGCCCTGGTTACACGGGATACAGATTTTCACTTTGTTCTGAAAAAAGCAAAAGAAATGGGAAAGGCAACAATCGTTGTCGGTGCAAAGGAAAATTTTTCTTCCGCACTCAGAAATACGGCGGATGAAGCAATATTGCTGGAAGGTATGAAAGAAAGCAGAGAAATGGAAAATAAAGGAGGAAATAAAGATGAAAAAGAAAAGAAAGCAGATGAAAGCAAAAGCAAAGAAGGAATAATGGATAAAATCAGAAAAGGTCTTGCCAGCAGGAAAAGCGGCAAACCAAAAGATAAAGATATTAAAAATACGGATGTTAAAAAATAAAAATATCCTACTCCTTTCGCATATTGGCGTTGTTGCCAAATAACTTTTATGCCTTTTTCATCGTACAGGAAAGTTCGTTTTTTGTCTCTCACACCAAGACACAGGGACACAAAGTGATAGATACTGAAAATTCTTTGAGAATTTTCAATCTTTAAAAATCTGCTGATTTTAAAATACTGAAAATTCTTTGAGAATTTTCAATCTTTAAAAATCTGCTGATTTTAAAATACTGAAAATCTGTGAGATTTTCAATCTTTAAAAATCTGCTGAT
>JAGWDQ010000123.1 GCA_018260615.1 Candidatus Altarchaeum sp. | reverse complement strand
TGAAAAAAGAAAATTTTGTTGCCGGAGAAAATAAAAATTTAGTGCCAACCATTGCGGGGATATTGCTATTCGGGAAGCACCCTTGGATTAATCTGCCTCACACAACCATTCTTGCGGACCGGTACCAGGGAACCAATATGATCAGCTGGATAGACAAGCGTGAACTAAATGGCAATATTTTTGAACTTATAGATAAAACAGAAAAGTTTTTCCTTGAGAATATGAAAACAGCCGCATGGTCTAAAGGTTTTAGAACCATTCACAAAACCGAATATCCAATCAAAGCATTAAAAGAAGCAGTTATAAACGCGCTGGTTCATAGAGATTATTATGAAAGAGAATATATAATGATCAGGATGTTTGATGACAGGGTTGAGATTTTAAGCCCGGGAGGTTTGTTAAGTCCCTTGACAGTTGAGCAATTGGATAAATTAACATATTCTCCGAAATCCAGAAATAAGACCCTTGTTGACGCATTAATGAGAAGAAAATTAATGGATAAAAGAGGAACGGGAATATTAAGAATGAATAATTTTATGGAAGAGTGGGGGCTACCACATCCTACTTTCAGGGAAAATTCGGGATATTTTGTCATAAAATTTACTGGACCCTACCAGGGAACAATAATTAAAATTCCGGAGGAACTGAATGAGCGGCAGAAAAAAGCAATAGAATATCTCAAAACAAAAAGAAAAATTACAACAAAGGATTATGTGGGATTGTTTAGAGTATCAATTATAACTGCAAAAAGGGACTTGTTGGCTTTAAAAGATAAAAAAATAATTAAATTTGTAGGGTCCGCAAAAACAGGTTACTATGTACTTTATAGTACTAATGATACTGTAAATGATACTGTAAATGATACTGTAAATGATACTGTAAATGATACTGTAAATGACCACATAAACAAGACAGATAAAAAACCATGAACTAAGGGTTCTGGCAAGATGGGAGTTAATGGACAAAAGACGAACTGGTTTTATGCGAATCAGAAAAGCATTAGATAAATGCAAAATGCCTCACCTGGAACTTGAGGAAAAACAAGGATACTTTATTATAAGATTTGTGAATCCACCAGTTCATAAAATTCCGGAAATAGATGAATACGAACTGAATGAACGGCAGAAAAAAGCAATAGGGTATCTTAAAATCAGCGGGCAAATAATGACAAATGACTGCGCTAAAATCAATGATGTAAGCGAAAGAACAGCAAGAGGTGATTTAAATGATATGGTAACAAAAGATATAATCATTGCTGTTGGTGAAACAAACAAGAGAGTTTTTGAACTTCGGCAAAACTTTGGCAAAAACATTGGAGAAACAATAAACCAAAACCAAAAATAACCTGATGATTTAGCAGATTTGGTCAAAAATGGTTAATATTGTAGTTATCATCATTGAAATCGTTGGAACCGGCAGGCGCGATTTAAGATATGTACTCAAATTGCTCAAAAATTGCTCAAAAATTTGATGAAACTACTGAGCCTGGCAAAATTCAGGAGAAAAAACAATGATTAATTTAAGAATCACTCCTCGCGAATATGTGAAATTCTTTAATGTCTCTGATAAAACAGCAAGAATTGATCTCAAAAATTTGGAGAAAAAGAGGTTTGTTGTTTTTATCGGGTCTAAAAAACAGGTTATTATGGACCCAAAAGTAAAAACAGCAAAAAATCTTGGAATTACACAGGTACATCAATATTTTTCCTTTTTAATAAACAATCAGAAATGCATTAAATTTAAAACTATGATAAAATTACCGGAATTTTTACATATAAATAGAGAAGAATGGCAGAAAACATCAAAAAAAATAATGCAAAACAATGCCCTGGTTTATGATGGCTTTATATTCAAAAAGACGGATAAATTTTAGTAAAATTTTGTTGTAATTAAGGTGCTGCCTGCGATTTAGCCCGGACCCATCATCCTAATCTTTTAATTTTAAAAAAGCTCACACGAAGCCACAAAGCCACAGAGTATTTAAAAATCAGCAGGTTTTTAAAGATTGAAAACTTGTAGTTTTCAGTATTTAAAAAATCCCACAGATTTTTTAAAGATTGAAACCTCACAGGTTTCAGTATTTAAAAAACCTCGCAGATTTTTTAAAGATTGAAACCTCACAGGTTTCAGTATATTTCTCCTTTGTGTCTTTTTCAAAACGCGAAGTTTTGAAAATCTCCGAGCAGGAGCGAGGTGACGGTGTCTCCGTGTGAGGATAATAAAACGAACTTTCCTGTACGATAAAAAAATAAAAAGAAATGACTACACGCCAAAAACAAGGAATAAAATTATTGCGGGCGTTTTCAATAACCTGAAAATTATGGACAAAAGAGGAACGGGTTTTTTAAGAATAAGAGAGGATATGGAAAAATGGGAACTTCCGCAGCCAGAATTTGAAGAGCGACTTGGATGGTTTGTAATAAAGTTCAGGAATCCTAATGTTGAACGGGTTATTGAGACATATAAATTTGATTTGAATGAGCGGCAGAAAAAAGCAGTTGAATATCTCAAAATTAACGGGAAGATTACGACCAATGAATATATTCAGTTATCCGGAGTTTCTCCCAAAACAGTAAAAAGAGATATAACGGACTTGAAAAAGAAAGGAATTATAGAATTTAAAGGTAGTACCCGGAGAGGATATTACATCTTAAAGGGAATGACCCTATAAATGACCCTATAAATGACCCTATAAATGACCCTATAAATGACCCTATAAACAACAAAAGAAAAGCAGCCGATAATCTAAAAGAAAAAAGAACGATTACAACAAATGACTATGTGGAATTATTTAAAATGTCAATTATAATTAAAGACACTGCTCTCAGAGACATAATGAATCTTATAGATAATGGAATTATTACAAAGAAAGGCGTTGGACCTGGGACCTACTATGCTCTAAAATCGGACGATAAATCGGACGATAATTAAAATTAACGGGAAGACTTATAACTAAAGAATATCCGGATGTATGCAACACAACAAAACCTACTGCCACTCGTGATTTGCAAGATTTGATTGAGAAAAAAGTAGCATGTAGAATAGGTAGCCGGGGAAGGGGCACCTATTATGTGTTGAGCCAATTATGAGCCAATTATTATACAATTTCAAAAAGCAGAAAAAGCGATTGAATATATTCAATATAATCTTCAATTAATAATTAATAAAGGTGCAATTTTGTAGAAAACTTCATACATTTCAACAAAAATGATTAATTCGGAAAGAATCAAAAAACTGAAAAAGGGATATACTGATAATATATTTAGTGTAAAAGATGGTAACTTCTCAATAAGTTGTGGTAAATAAATTTTGTAACTGCTCATTTTATAAAAAAATAAACACAAAAAAATTCAAAATAAATTAACAATAGAACGCTAATTATTTAATACATGAAAACGTAACTTCTCAATAACTTGTGGAAAGATGATAAAACCAACTACTTGTTTGTAATA
>JAGWDQ010000122.1 GCA_018260615.1 Candidatus Altarchaeum sp. | reverse complement strand
TATTACAAACAAGTAGTTGGTTTTATCATCTTTCCACAAGTTATTGAGAAGTTACTCTTTTTTGCCCTATTTTCAGTCCCTTTATCCTGCTAAAATGAGCAATATTATTGGTCATTAAAGTAAGGTTATAAGACAGACAAGTAGCTGCAATTAAAATATCAAAGTTATCAATCAGTTTGCCTTCTTTCCTTAGTATTGCTCTTTGTTTACCGAATATGTTAGCAATTTTATTGTCTATTTCCAGAACAGTAACACCTGTTAAAAAATCATTTAAACCTAATAGATGTTTCACCTCCATTTCCTGATCATCATTGCCATAAACTCCCTCATATAACTCTGCTAACGAAATTATACTAATTGCTATGCCTTCGTCTATCAGGCAAGACAATTCGTTGAATATCTCTTCTTTATCTTTCAAAAAATCAATAATCCAATCCGTATCAATAAGATAAGATATCATAGTTTAACAACTCCCCTATTGGAAATTTTTCTGTTTTCATATATTTTCCTTTTTAATGCATCGGTGTCCACATCTTTCCATGAACCCGCAGCAGAAAAGAAAGAGAACTTCTTTTCTTTTGCTTTATTTAAAAAAATGATTATTGCTTCTGCATTATTTTCAACATTCACTTCTTCAAATGGTTTTATTATTCCGTTTGTGTATGTTCCTTTAACGACCATGACATCCATTTTACTGTGTGTTTAATTTAATAATTGTTTTTTTGATAAATTTTGTAACTACTCACCAATCCTAAAAAATTATAGGTAAATTTTTGATTTTTACGCTCACTTCGTTCGTGTATTTACAAAATGTTTAAAACATTTTGTAAGATTGAAAATCTTGGAGATTTTCAGTATTCAAAAATTTCATTTTTGAAATTGTATTTTTTTTTTGAAATTTTCCGGGGTAAATTTCCTGCCCCCTGAGTAGTTACCTATTTTTATATATTTCTTTAACCGCAGCTGACATTTTATCAGGAGTTATAAAAATATTAAAATCAATAAAGTTTGTTTATGGATAGATGGGTAAATTTAAGATAAATTTAAGGTGGCAACTTTTCTTCATTCTTCAAAAAGGATTTTATCATTAGCAAAATCAAATACTGCTCTCCTGCATACAGATCGCATAAGAGCCATCCCTATAAGATACTCTCCCTTCATCTCTGTAATCTCCACCTCGTTTATTTTTGAGTTGTTGACGATAATATCAGCGAGATAGACGCCAACCGGATGTTCCACACCCCCGGCAAGTGTTACTCTATCCTCACCAAGATAATCGCTTTCAATACATTGTATAGCTTCTATATCCATCACGACAGAACCGGAAAAACCGGTATCTACTATAAAATCAAAAGTATATGTATCGTTGGGAGTTGAATGTCCAAGATACAGATTCCTCTCGTGAACATGCCCCTTCATCTTAGGAAAATAGTCCTGCTCAATGTATCCCTGCAAATTAACGGCTTTAAGAACATGAACTGATGGGTAACCTACTCTAACAAAGAAAAATGCCGCTCTTGGGTCATTTTTTATCATTCGCCCTTTTTTTGCCGATTCCACGACACTCCTGCCGTAAAATGTCTCTCCGGTTTCTGGATCTATGGCCGCAATGAAACCAAGATTTTCTGATTCCCTGGCGTCAATTAATTTTTTTACTGTCTCCTCGGCTTTAGTTGAAAGTTTTAATCTTTTCATCGTTATATATTGGGTTATAATGTATTAAATTTAAAAGATAAATATGTTGATTAACTCGCCCCGAAAATATTAAATATACCTGATTGTTATTGATTTCTAAATTCTTTGCCCTAAATATATCATACTCCTTCATATTCCAACTATCTTTCCTTATTCCTTTATCTCCTCAACACCACTTATTTTCGCTGCTTTTTTTGTATCTTCAACCACAATTATTTTCGCTCCGGGAAGTTTTGCAAGCATACGCTCTGCCGCCTTCTTTGCAACTTCTACATTTTCAGGATGTACAAAAATACTCGCAAGTTTTTGTCCTTTATAAACCTTTGCCGTCCTTCCGACTGCTTTTCCAAATGACTGCCTCATACCCTGCTGAACTCTGTCCGCTCCCGCACCGCTCGCCTGCGCGTTTCCTCTCATTACATGATGCGGATAAGGCCTTATCAGCATTGAAAAATTTTCCTTTAAATTTTTTAAAAGAAAATTCTGTGCTGCAATTCTGGCGGACTCCATCGCATTGTGTCTGACCATCATTCTGGTTTTATAGATCACTGAAATTTCCTTCTCATAAAGTTCCGGCTTACCAAAAGTAAAGTGCAAAATTTTATTTCCCGGAATCCCCGTAATATAGGAATTACTTGGCGTTTTACTTACTCTCGTAAATGTCGGACTATCCCACCTGTAGCAATGTGCCGGTCTTATATCACCCATTTTATTTCCAGATTTTAATTTTAACTTTTAAATTTAATTTTTAATAACTTTGTTAATAATAACTTTGTTAATAATTATTTTTCAAATATATTAATTTAAATGAATGACTAAATGAAAGCAGGAATATTTGCACTGCAGGGAGATGTCAGCGAACATAAGAAAATGCTGCATAATGCGGGAAAAGAACTCGGAAAATCTATTGAGGTTGTTGAATTGAGGGGATTTGAAAATTTTAATTGTGATGCATTAATTATTCCCGGCGGGGAAAGTACGGCAATGAGAAAATTAACGCATGATGAAAATGGTAATGATGGCAATAAATTTTTAAATTTTTTGAAGAAAATATCAGGCGAAGGAATTCCTGTAATGGGAACTTGTGCGGGACTGATTTTGCTCGCAAAGAATGTTGACGGGAAATTTCATAATGGATTGCTTGACATTGAGGTAAAGAGAAATGGTTACGGGAGACAGCGGGAAAGTTTTGAGGCGGATATTAATTTGAGACCTGTCTTAAATTTAAACGGAACAACAAAATTTCATGCTATATTTATACGGGCGCCTGTAATTGAGAAAGTGAATAAAGGGGAAATTCTGGCGGATTTTGAAGGAAACGCAGTGGTGGTTAAAGACAAGAATGTAATAGGACTGACATTTCATCCGGAATTAACGAATGACACAAAAATTTATAAATACTTTTTAAATTTAATTTAAAAATTTACATAATTTCAATTGTCAGGAAAATTTAATTTAGTTTTCCAGTTTTCTATATTTGTAACAATTATGATTTAAAGAAATTATGCGTAAGTTCGCTTGGTTATTATTCCCTTTCTTTTATTAATCCTTTCACACCTTGTTTTTCAAATCGTTTACAAACACTCCTAATAGTATCAGAACTTTTATGTAGTTCTCTTGCGGGTACTCATCCCTTTAAATTGGGATAATTATTTTGTGAGAGATTTTTTAAAAATCTGCTTAAAAATTATATTTTTTAAGCAAGGTAAATCATTATGTTTTTAACCTCACTCCGTTCGGATATTTACTCATTTCATTCGTAAATGACAAAAATTGTGAGTTTATAGAC
>JAGWDQ010000121.1 GCA_018260615.1 Candidatus Altarchaeum sp. | reverse complement strand
TAAGAAAAATACAAGCATAGGGAAAAAGTGTTACTCAAGAAAATATTAAAAATATATCAGCTCAGTGCAGAAATTCCAACGGTTATTTGACGCTATGTGTTTTTATTCAGACAATAAACATAACTATCATTAGAACCAACATAAACAAAATTTCCTGAAATTGCGGGTGATGAAGACACATAATTTCCGGTTTGAAATTTCCAGAGCAGTTTCCCTGTGTTTTTATTCAGACAATAAACATAACTATCATAAGAACCAACATAAACAAAATTTCCTGAAATTGCGGGTGATGACCACACACCACTTCCGGTTTCAAATTTCCATATCAGTTCCCCTGTGTTTTTATTCAGACAATAAACATAACCATCCCAAGAACCAACATAAACAAAATTTCCTGAAATTGTGGGTGATGAACGCACATAACTTCCGGTTTTAAATTTCCACTTCAGTTTTAGGTTTTCCGGATTTTTAATTACATCCGATGTTTCTCCCGTATGTTCCAAATCATGCCCAAACATTTCCCAGTCCCCTGCCACCGATATTTTCTCCGGGTTTATTGACTCCATTTTAATATTTGCCGTAGTGCCGGATAACCAGTCTAAAAAGCCCATATTTTATATTTGATAAATTTTTGTTGTTAAATTTAAATTTTCATTAAAATTTATTTTTTCACCGAATTTTTTCACCCCTTCTTCTTAAACCCAAATCCAACCCCTTCTACAAACTTAATATTTCCAACCCCTTCTTTTTCAAGTTCATACATTGCTTTTTTAACAATTCGCTTGTCAAAATTTTTATCTGCATTTTTCTCCGCGATCTCATTCACCGTAACAAATTCATCTATAATTAAATCTTCCTTTATAACCTTTTTGCATTTTTCAACCTTTTCGCTGTCAAATTCCGGCTTAAAAAACTCCTCAAACTGCGCAAGTCGTTTATCAGTCCGGTTATAAAATATCTCCCCTGTTTCAGGATCTATTAAACATATTGACACATGCCTGTCTGTGAAATTTTTATGAAATTCATCTGACTCTACATACTCAAGCACTTTTTTGCTCCATCCTGTTGGCGATGAAATCCCGATTACATGGAAGTAATTTCCAAGTTCCGCCCTGTCTATGCGGCTCATCAGCACAGATGTAAGCTCGGAAAGCGTCGCGGGATTCGTGTCAAAACCAATTTCGCAATAATTATTCCAGTGATTTAATGTTGCTGCTTCAATTACGATCTTTGTTTTTTCCTCCCCGAAAAATACAAATTTCTTTTTGGTTATTTTATATACAGATGTTGTTCCAAGCGGAATTGTATTAAAAATTTCATTATAACTCATCTTTGTTTTAAATTTTTCATAAATTTCCATTTCCTGTGTGAATTTTTCATGTTTATTCCATGAATTTACAGTATGTTCTTTTTTATCAATGGGGTCGTATATATTCAGAGGGAATGAATACATTTTTTCATTAAATCTTCCGATATAGTTTAATTCATAAATTTTTGCATCGCCGCTCATTACATATCTTTCAACTATTCCCTCCTCTAATTTCTTTAGGGTCTCAATCTTCTCATTAATTTTAGCCCCTTCATTTTTCATTAGTTCTTTTTCAGTTTGTAAATCATATTCTTTTTTTGTTAATGCCGATTTCATTTCTTCAATCTTTTTTAATTCTTCCTCAATTTTCCTCTGGTTTTCCTCTTTAAGGTCCTGTTTATAGTTTTCTTTCAGTGAGTTCAACGTGTCTTGCTCCGTATTTAATTCGTTTCGTATTTTTTCAAGTTCTTTATATCTTTCGTCCCATCTGCTTTCAATCTCAGAATAACTCTTTAAAAGGCGATTTTTCTCGGATTCAATGTCATTTATCTTTTCATTTAAGGTGTCTTTTTCCTGTTTTCCCTGTAATCTCTCCCATTCAAGCTGAGATATTTTGTTTTCAAGGTTTCGTTTATCCGTATCGGCATCAGACAATTTGCTTTCCATTGTTTTCAGGGTTTCATTCGCATTATTTATCTCTGTTTTTCTTTTTTCGTCAAATCCGTTAACTTCCTTTATCTTGTTTTCAAGTTCGCCAATCACTATATGAATCCCCCCGGGATAATTTTTCATATACTCAATTACTGCCGCTTCAATTTTTTTCAGCATTTTGGAATATTCTTTCTTCACATAATACATTACATCTTTTGAAATATTTTCAATATCGTCAAGCACCTTATCCATGTTATTGTATCCTCTCTCGGCATATTTTTTAACAATTTCATAAATTTTTCCTTCACTTCTCGCCACTTTGCCAACTATTTCCTCAACCGTCAGGAAATCAAATGCCTTAAAATCATCCAAATCTACAACAAGATGCTTTTCCTTTTCATAGAATTTATTTGTTATTCCTTCTCTTTCTTTACCATTAACATAAAAAGCCGTCGCAATTTTTAACATAGCAAATTTAAACCTTGCCCTGATGTCTATTTCTATACCATCTGGCAGGGAATTGCTATAATCCTCCATAAATGTCTCATAATTGCTCTTTATTTTATTCCACTGTCCAAACAAATCCGGTTCGTCCCATCTCTTTAAGTCCGCTATATCTTCATTTAAAATCCTGACTGCAGGTCTCAACAATTCATTAATTTTTTCCCAGTTAACCCCCTCAAATATTGCCATTTTAGTTTATTTTAATTTTTTGATTTTTAGTTTATTTTGTTAGTATTATTTTCAGTAAAATTTTTTGGATAAATTTAACTATTGCATCTGTATATGATGCACAACGACTTCAATTTTTCCTGTTAATTTGTCTGTAATTTCCAGATTATTTTCCATCCTGTGAACAAGTTCATTTCAGTTATTTATTTTCATTAAATTTGTGTTTAAATTTATATGTTCCTTATTTTATTTAATCTTATTTTATTTTTTTTGGATTTTTGTTTGACTTGATTATTCATTAGTTTTATAATTTTTAACCTCTTTTCAGTAATATGATATTTTTGCTTTTTGATTAACTATTGATATCAGGTACTTCAGGTTAACATCTCCTCTTGCGAACAGGAGAATAATTGCCGCGCGTCTTCACTTGGGACGGACTTGGGACAGACATAGGACAAAGCCCACCGGATCCATTCAACGCCTGAATCATTGTATTTGAAATATTGCTTCATCTTTTTACTTTTTAGCTACTTTTATTCTATAATTTTTAAGCCCTTATTGGTGGTTACATATTTTTGATTCCAATGTCTTGGATTTTCAGGATGTGTCATTGACAACACCCCCTCTTGAACAAGAGGGAATATATATCTTTTATAATTCATATAAGCAGTTGAAAGTCCAATGCTAGTTAATATTTCCTGCTTTTTTTGAGGTATTTTACAAAACTTAAGAATTTGAATTACTTGCTCACTTACTTGCTCACTTACTTGCTCACTTACTTGCACACTTTCTTGTGGACTTTCTTGCTCACTTATTGTTGCTTCCGGATGAATCATTAATGTAGTTAAAAAATAACTTCGTCCATCATCTGTTTCAAAAATAGGTTCCGGTGAGCCATTCTTTTTCATTCCTTTTCTAATTTTAGGAATCCCGGTACATCGTCCTTCGGTAAGTTTCAGTTCTTTTAAAAATTCACCAATTCTACGATTACGATATCTTCTGGCAACCAATATTCCCTTATCCAGGTCTGATTGTTTTATTGACTTGTCGGGTCCCGGAAAGCTGAGAATCTCAATTTTATCGGGATGAATACGTATTTCCACCGGTTCTCTGATTTCATAACTTCTGTGATACATTGCATTAACAAGACCTTCTTTTAGAGCAATATACGGGTAATTATAAAATCTGACAGATTCTGCCCTATCCGAAACTTTACGAATATATTCCTTAAGAACAATATTTTTCAGATAGGTTAGAGCATCCCTGATTTGCTGATGTATGGGTCCCTGAAAAATTTTTTCACTCAATCTATCTGCGCCCGGAGTTGACTTAAATTGAACGATTTCAATCTGCGAAAGAGGGATAAATCTTTGAGGCAGGTCATTGAAAAAAAGTATTCCGACATTTCGGGGTTTCACATATTCGGTAGTTCCGTCAACAATCCTCATCTGCCAGCATAATTGTTCGAAATCCATGTTAGCAGAACCATATAAATCACTTTCAACTTCTTTTAAAAAAGATTGTATCAGCGGAAGTTTTAAGTCAGCGACATCTGCTAAATGACAGATACGATCATCATAAGGAATTGTTCCTGCTAATGACAGGAGTTCTTTTTCATCTTCAAATTGTGCTTTAACTGTATTTGAAAATCTTCTGATATAATAGGCATACTCTTTCTCTTTCTTTTTGCCAAGCGATATCGGCGCCCGATAGGGTCTGTTCTGCCCGCCAAAAACCCATATTATTAAAACATATTTTCCCTGAAAACGCACCGGCTCGGCAATTGGGAAAAAATGCGGTTTTAAACGATTACAAAGATTTAGCAAGTCCTTCTGGATATTATTAATTGTTTCAGGGGCTAATCCTTTTGGAGGTAAAACAGGCCGTCCGTTATCTTCTTTTATTCCGATGATTATGTATCCTCCGCCCCAGTTGTTTATATCATTAGCAAACGCACAAATGGTGTGCATAACATCTTCCGGATTCCAACCTTCTTTAAATTCAATACGCTCCCATTCAACTGTCTGCCCGGTTATCAGGTCCTTGATATTTATTGGTAAAGCCATTATTCACATTATACTTTTTGTAATATAGATTTTATTTTTAATTTTTTGATTTTTAGTTTATTTTGTTAGTATTATTTTCAGTAAAATTTTTTGGATAAATTTAACTATTGCATCTGTATATGATGCACAACGACTTCAATTTTTCCTGTTAATTCGTCTGTAATTTCCAGCTTATTTTCCATCCTCTGAACAAGTTCATTTATTATGTTTTTTATATCTTTGGCATCTTCGCCTTTTGCATAGTCCTTAAAATCATTTATCCACTTCAATGTCTCAACCATATCACGAGTTTTAGCGCTGGATTTAACAAGTTCCCCGCAATAAAAACATGACCTTTTTACATCTCCCCTTAATTTACTTTCAGTAAACGATTTTTTATATTCTGTTTTCATATAGGAAATCAGCGCATTTTGCAGTTCAGAAACATTCTGATACCTGTTTTCCTTTTTCTTTTCAAGACATTTCAGTATAAGAACATCAAGTTCTTTTGCGGCGGGATTTATTTCAGACGGTTTTTTTGGTTTTTTCATTAAAATATTCATCAGTATTTGCTGTTGCGTATCTCCGTCAAAAGGGTTCTTTCCCGTAACAAGTTCATAAAATATAGTTCCAATTTGAAATATATCTGTTCTACAATCCGCTTTTCCAAAATCCTCGGGAGAAAATAACTCGGGAGCGGCATACATTAATGTGTGTCCCGCAACTTTAGAGTATTTTGAATGTTTTGCTATCTTACTTAAACCCCAGTCGGTTATCTTTGGTTCTCCATCCGAAGTTAATAATACATTTTCCGGCTTTAAATCAAGATGATATATGTTTTTTGAATGCGCCTCTTTTAAGCCATCAAGTAAATCATTAATCAGTTTTGATGCCTTTTCAACGCTAACCGGTTTGCTTATGCCATCTAAAGACCCTCCATCAACATATTCAATTTCAAGATAAGGACAGGGATAAATGTTTGCCTTGTAGAGTTTGACTATGTTTTTATGATGCAAGTCGCCCCATATCCTAATTTCCTTTAAAAATAGTTCGCCTATTTTGTCATTCATCTCTTTGGGGATTTTTATTGCAACAGCTTTATTGTCTTCATTGCGTATTGCCCCAAATACATAAGCAAATCCACCTTCGCCGATAAATTCGGAATTATCGTAATATTTTTTTAATCCATCAGGAAATGTTCCCGGGAATAACATAGTTGGCTGTTTTTTTTCTGGTTTTTGTTCTTCTTTCTCCTGTTTTAATTTTTCCCGTTCTGCTTCAATTCTCTTCTTTTCTTCAGTTTTTACTTTCAATTCTTTTAATTTTTCATCAATTTCCTTAATATCGTTTTCATTTTCAATCCGTGCAATTCCCAGTTTTAACTGTTCCCCTTCAGATTCAAAACCTTCTGTGTTCAGTGAATACAATTTCCCATATAATTCTTTTTGTTTCCGCAATTTTTCCTGTTCCTTTTTAATTCTCTTTTCTTCATCAACCCTTATTTTTAACTCGTTTATCTTTTTCTCTATTTCCTCCGCTTCATATTCACTTTTAATATTGTCTATCCTTACCTTTAAATGTGCTGCATCAGATTCTAATCCTGAACCCTCTACATTCAATAAGTCCAGCTTTTCGTGTAGTTCTTCTTTTTGCAGGCGTAGTTTTTGCTCTTCTAATCGCCTTTCCGTCTCTTTTTTAATCCGTATTCTCTCATCAACCTTTATTTTCAACTCTTTTATTTTTTCTTCAATTCCCCTAACATCATTTTCATTTTCAACCTCTCCAATTCTCAATTTTAAATGTTCCACATCAGATTCAAAACCTTCTGTATTCAGCGAATTTAGTTTTCTTTTCAGTTCTTCTTTTTGCCATTCCTCTATGACTGGCTCTGCTTCAAACGCATAAACATAATTATCCAAAGAACCAACATAAACAAAATTTCCTGAAATTGCGGGTGATGAATACACACCATTTCCGGTTTCAAATTTCCAGAGCAGTTCCCCTGTGTTTTTATTCAGACAATAAACATAATCATCCCAAGAACTGACATAAACAAAATTTCCTGAAATTGCAGGTGATGAATACACACCATTTCCGGTTTCAAATTTCCATACCAGTTCCCCTGTGTTTTTATTCAGACAATAAACATAACTATCATAAGAACCAACATAAACAAAATTTCCCGAAATTGCGGGTGATGACCGCACCCAGTCGCCTGTTTTAAATTTCCATATCAGTTCCCCTGTGTTTTTTTTAAATTTCCATACCAGTTCCCCTGTGTTTTTATTCAGACAATAAACATAACTATCCCTAGAACCAACATAAACGAAATTTCCTGAAACTGCGGGTGATGAATACACCCAATTTCCGGTTTCAAATTTCCATACCAGTTCCCCTGTGTTTTTATTCAGACAATAAACATAATTATCATAAGAACTGACATAAACAAAATTTCCTGAAACTGCGGGTGATGAATACACCCAATTTCCGGTTTTAAATTTCCATACCAGTTCCCCTGTGTTTTTATTCAGACAATAAACATAATTATCATAAGAACTGACATAAACAAAATTTCCTGAAACTGCGGGTGATGAATACACCCAATTTCCGGTTTTAAATTTCCATACCAGTTCCCCTGTGTTTTTATTCAGACAATAAACATAATTATCATCAGAACCGACATAAACAAAATTTCCCGAAATTGCGGGTGATGAATCCACATAACTTCCGGTTTTAAATTTCCAGAGCAGTTCCCCTGTGTTTTTATTCAGACAATAAACATAATTATCATGAGAACCAACATAAACGAAATTTCCTGAAATTGCAGGTGATGAATACACACTACTTCCGGTTTCAAATTTCCACTTCAGTTTTAGGTTTTTCGGATTTTTAATTACATCCGATGTTTCTCCTGTATGTTCCAAATCATGCCCTCGCATTTCCCAGTCGCTTCCGCTCATTTTTTATTCGTTTTGAATTTTAGTAATTTTGAATTTTAGATGATTTTTGTTATCATTTAATCATGCTTTTAATTTTTGAATTTTTGTTTTATTTTTATGTCGTAGTGGTGGTTATTTTATTATGGGTCTATGGGCGAAAAATCTTTTCCCGTCTTCGGTCATGTTTTTCATGAAAAATTCCCTCAATTCTCCCAAATACTTCAGGATTTTTTCCGGCGGCAGTTTTGAAAACCGCTCTATATATCCGTCAACATCGTCCTTTTCTTCCATCTTTTGTTGTAATATGTGTTTATTATATGATTTTACTTTTCTTTTTACTTTTCTTTTTTCTTTTTTTCAAGCATTTTTTCCAGCACCTCTATATCTCCAATGTCAACATTCCTCATAGAGATCTTCTTTAATTCCAACAAATCTTCTATAGAAGATATATAAATATCATGTCCTTTTAATTTCACAATCTGCCTTCTTTTAAAACAGTCCTCAAAATTTAAAGGATAATATATCATTACATCAATTTCATTTACCGCCTCTTCGGGATTGAAAAATGAAAACACCTTCATATTCTTTTCTTTAAACCACAGCTCTCTTTTCTCAGGGTCTTTGATGTCCTCGGGATTGACAGGTCTTCTTGGTTTATATCCCAACTTCTGCAGTGTTTTTATTATCTTATCCAGATTTTCTTCGCTTAACTGTGGCAGTATATCCAAGTCAAATGTCGCCCTTGGGTATCCGCTCAGTCCCAATGCTATTCCTCCGATTACTATATATCTTGCACCTGATTTTGAAAGTGCAATCAGCTCTTTTTCATACATCGTTGTTATCAATTATGTTGATTTTTATGTGATTTTTGTAATTATAGTCAAAATATCAACTTTTGATGCTTTAATTTAATGCGCACGAGTTCGGTATTAGTATCAAAGGTTAGCATTTTCACTATAATTTTGCCGCTGTCTTTGAAAGAATTCCAATCGTATGTATTTTTTGGATAAAATTTTGCACGGGGTTTTTGTTCATCGTCAATATAAATTTCAATCGGAACAGAATGAGCATTGTTGCAGGAATATCTGATATCAATACTCCAGTTGCCTGTATCGGATATTTGTACATTATACTTCGCATAGCCGGATTTAGAATTATATGGTGATTTACCTTCGCATCCAAACTGGCCAAGAACCTTACCATTTGATGCGCCGGTTCTAAAAATGTTATTTGGGTCTCCAACAGAATAGTCATCTACACTTTCGCATTCTCTTTTGATTAGTTTAACTGGCAAAGTATCCGGTGGTTTAGGAAGAGGTGTTTGTTCAGTGGTTTTAGCAGTGCATTTTCCATTAGAACATACTCCATTATCACATACATCTCCCGAACAGCATAATTCGCCCACCTTGCCGCATTTTTCACATTTCCCTTCAGAACATATTCCCTTATCGCATTTGTTGTTTTTACAACAGGACTCATAAACACTGCCGCAATGCACACATTTATTATCCCCGCAAACCAAATCGCCGGAATTACATTTATCTTTCTCACAACAGTTCTGATCCAAATCCCCGCATTTATCAATACATCCGCTCAATGCCACAATTCCCACAACTCCTGCAAGGAGCAAACCCACAAATATTATATATTTTAAATTTTTATCTGTGTTTTTCATTGTGATTTTGTTTAAGTGAGTCCGATTTTTATAAATTTTTATAAATTGTTTTTATTCAGCCATTGTTGATATCACCGTTCTGTGAATTGTTAAGAGCACTCATACATTTCGCAGTGAGCATCCCGAACACCTTCATCCATATAAAAATACTTCCATATTATGCCCCCTTTATAATTTGCTAACGAGAGAAATATCCATTCCTGATCAAGCAACAAAAACTTTGATGCGGCAATATTATTTATAACATCAACAGAGTCCTTAAAACCATAATTATTATCATAAACTGAATAATTATCTTTCAAATTTCTAAAATTTTGTACAGATTCATTGCTGTATGAGGTAATCAATGCCATTGCAGCAGCATGTGGTGTTATCAATCCATCATCAACATCATTGTATTCGTTATTACTTCCCCTGGGCGGTGCTCCGCGTGTAACATAATCTCCATTGCCATTAACACAATCCGAAATGCCCCACACGGTATAATTTTTATCTTTTGCGTATTGTATCTGTGCCCCGGTGGCTTTATTAAGTGTATTTAATCCGTAAGAAGTGTTCATCTCATTTATGAATAATGCCGGAGACATATAAGTGAAATATGAACCGTCCCAATTCACCCGTTCAACAATGATATTGTTATAATGCCCGGTTGGCTTCTGTAAAGCATCAAGGCTTGTTTGAAACTCCGTTTCATTTATCTGGTTTAGTGCCCTCGCTACAAAATTTATTATTCTATTTTCATTTGAGTAGTAATCGCATTGAGATCCGGTCTTTGGATTATCATAATCTCCCCAGTTAAATCTGTGTGTTGAGTAATTATACCACAGAGTAAAATTCATACCTGACAATATACTCTCTGCTTTATCTGCAAGAGATGTTAAATTGTTTGCTTCAGCATACTCCCTGATAGTAATAATGCTAACAGCGAGCCACGCATTATCTATTGAAGGCACCAATCTGCCGGTTACTTCATAATTAGTTGAATACCGCTGGTAATATACTCCGGTTTCATTATAAACTCCTAGTTTAAGTGAATCCCAGGACATCCAATGATCAGATCCGTTATTAGCATTCTCCAATAGGATTATGTTTTCCCCCTCGGCTAAATACCCTTTATTTATTGTTATAAATCTTTCTTCGGGATAACTATCATTATATGAATGGAACATATATTCTCCTAATTTGACTAAAGAACTTTCATTTTGTCCGACCTTAATTCTCAGATTATAGTTTGCCCACATAGTATCCAGAAACAAGGATAAGTTTTCCTCTGACTCTTCAGCAGTTAAGTTATAATGGATATAAATCTGCGTAAGTAAATTATCGTTTATTTCTTTTGGGAATTCGCTTACAGAGTCAATACCAACATAAAAATGTGAATCAAAGTATGATTGATCAAATTCATCAAATGTTGTTTCATTGCAAATTGGCGGACACTCATTATCCCCAAGTTTCCAAATCTCTTTTGTGATGTATTTCCATTTAGGAAGAGCATTTAAGCTATTTAATGTTTTATTAACTCTGTCAATTGTGCAGTTCCAGTCATTTTCACCAGAGGAATTTTTGGGCTCAAATGCTCCGTCACCATCACAGTCAAGTTCCATTTCATAAGCCAATATGGGAGAGAGAGCATAGAATCCCAATTCGGCGGGATTAAAATATTTTCCTGTTTCATTTGTGACAGAATCATACCAATTCAAAGGAAGGTTATTTTCATTAAAATTTTTGAGATAATTCCATGTGTTATTCATCATATTTTCTATTAATTCGCTATCGTTGAGTGTTTTAGATAAAATAACAAAAAGAGCAGCATTATTGCTAATATTCATAATCGCTGAATAATTACTATATCCTGTTTTTGTGATATTGATTGTATAATTTGTGTAAAAATTCCGTACCCCCGCATTGTTGATATACTCTATAACTTCCTGTCTTTCTATGTTTCCCAAAGCATTTGTTAAAACAGAAAACTGTATATCTCCGCTAACATTATACGTCGAAACATTTGCATTGTTGAATGGAACGCCATTAATATCTTCCACATTTACATCCAAATACCATTTACGGATAAGTTCAGAGGAAGAATTCATTCTTTCCTTATCCGGATTGTAGGTTACATTAATAAATGTGTTATTTAGAGACCCAGAACCGGATTCAAAATAAACTGCATATAGAGAAGAATTTGAAAGATTCATGTTCTTAAACACGTTGTTATTGTCAGAGCCCCAATGTTCAAATCGTATTCCAATAGAACTGTTCCTAATATCATTATTCTTAAAGTAATTATCTTTTGCATAAAGAACAAGATTAATTCCAATATAACTGTTTTCGCAGGTATTGTTCTCAAATCTACTCTCAAAACCCCTGTCTGAACTAAAACATGAAGATGCAGCATTAAAAACAGAGTTATTAGTAATCAAATTATATCTGGTTGAATCATATAGGTGAATCCCTTGTACTACATCACGAATAATATTGTTTTCAATTATGTAGCTTGAGTTAACATTTTCAGACCAGTCATGGCCATTGCCGCCTGATGGGACTATTCCAACCCTACTTTGAGAGATATTGTTATTCCTTACGACAATATTATTGCTGTAAAGATGCAACACTATCCCGTAATCTATTATATGACTAATTGTGTTGTTCTCAATTATAGAAGAATTAACATACTGGAAGTTAATTCCGGTAGTGAAATTAGTAATTATACAGTTTCGGATTGTATTATTCGATTTTCCATTCAAATAAATTCCATCACCTGAACTATTACCTTGTATCGTATGTCCCCGACAATCAAAAATTTTGTTGCTGAAGTTTAATGGATTGTTGATGCAAGTTCCCACATGGTTGCGTATGTTCCAATTCAAACAAATTGTTTCTCCGGCACCCGCAGAATTTATCTTTGATTTACAGTTATCACAGGTATAACAATAATAGTTACATCTGGTTGACGAAGTATTTGAAGGGATGGGAAGTTCTCCGAAGTATAATACGAAGTAATCCAAATCAGCAACACCATACATTGCCCCCCCGGTTTTGAATGTAATGGAATGAGAACCATCAGTAATTAAACCTAAATTAATTATACCTGTTTCTTTAAAAGAATTCCAGTCGTACGTATTTTCCGTATAAAATTTTGCACGGGGTTTTTGTTCATCGTCAACATAAATTTCTATTGGGACGGAAGGAAAATTGTTGCAGGAATATCTGATGCTGATATTCCAAATGCCAGCCTCAGGTATTTTTACATTATACTTTGCATATCCAGGTTTGGGACTATAGGGCGCATAACCATAACAACCAAATTGTCCAAGAACTTTCTGTTTGGATGCACCTGGTCTTGTAGTAGTAGGATCACCAACGGTATAAGCATCTACATCTTCACATTCTCTTATAAGTAGAAATTTATCTGACGAGGTGATCGGAATCGTATATGATGTAGATTGCTCCTGAGATTGTTTACTACTATATGATGATCCACCTGATGAAGTGGTTGAGGTTCTATATACTGGTACTGATTGTTGCTGAGATTGTTCACTACTATATGATGATCCACCTGACGAAGTGGTTGAAATTTCTGAAATAGATGTTTCTTTAACTTGTAATACAAAATAATCCATGTCCGCTACACCATACCTTGCTCCCTCGGTTTTAAATGTAATGAAATGAGAACCTGCAGTAATTGAGCCAATATCAATTTTGCCGCTGTCTTTGAAAGAATTCCAATCGTATGTATTTTTTGGATAAAATTTTGCACGGGGTTTTTGTTCATCGTCAATATAAATTTCAATCGGAACAGAATGAGCATTGTTGCAGGAATATCTGATATCAATACTCCAGTTGCCTGTATCGGATATTTGTACATTATACTTCGCATATCCGGATTTAGAATTATATGGTGATTTACATTCGCATCCAAACTGGCCGAGAACTTTACTATTGGATGCACTAGTTCTAAAAATGTTTGGGTCTCCGACAGAATAGTCATCTACTTTTTCGCATTCTATTTTGATCGGTTTAACTGGCAAAGTGGTTTGTGTAGTAGTTTTAGCAGTGCATTTTCCATTAGAACATACTCCCGTATTACATACACCTCCCGAACAGCATAATTCACCAACCATGCCGCATTTTTCACACTTTCCATTAGAACATACTCCTGTATTACATACACCTCCCGAACAGCATAATTCACCCGCATTACCGCATTTTTCACACCTTCCTTTGGAACATATTCCGCTATTGCATACACCTCCCGAACAACATAACTCCTCAATCTTTCCGCATTTTTCACACCTTCCTTTAGAACATATTCCGCTATTGCATATACCTCCCGAACAACATAACTCCTCAATCTTTCCGCATTTTTCACACTTTCCATTAGAACATACTCCATTATCGCATTTGTTATCTTTATAACAGGACTCATAAACACCGCCGCAATAGACACATTTATTATCCCCGCAAACCAAATCGCCGGAATTACATTTATCTTTCTCACAACAGTTCTGATCCAAATCCCCGCATTTATTAATACATCCGCTCAATGCTACAATTCCCACAACTCCGACAAGGAGCAAACCCACAAATATTATATATTTTAAATTTTTATTTATGTTTTTCATTGTGATTTTGTTTAAATGAATATGATTTATAAATTTTTATAAATTTTATATCTAAACCCCCTCTTTGAAGTATTCAAAGTCCTCTGTAATTATCCTGTAAATATATGATAATGCCGGCTCAAATGCCTCTATCACTATTAATAACTTTGTTTCTTTGTTTCCTTCGCCCTCTTCACCGCCGCTAAATCTTACAGCAACATCCCCTCCGCCTTTATTCGTATAAACGGAATACTCTTTTATCCTTGGTTTTTTTGATTCTCTTTTAAGCACTCCTTTTCTTTTTGCCATAACAAAACCGGCAAATTTTTCAACAACATTCACATCGGCGTTAAATGACATTTCAATTTTCTTCCTGCCTTTCTCTAAATTTAAAGGGCTTTTCTCTAATTTGAAAACATCAATATTTTTTTCGGAAATTTTTGATACTAAGTCATTTACAATTTCATCCGGTTCGCCATCAACGAAAAAAGTAATGCCTGTCGGTTTAATAATATTTGCTTTATCTTCCCATAATTTAATGATATATTCAATACGTTTACGTTCCGCATCACCGGAATATTTCGCAGTTATAAGATACATCCTGATTTTTAAAATAGTATATAATTAATTATTGGTAAAAATATATAAAATTAGAATTGTCCTTTTTGGAGTAATTTAGAGATTTTAAATAAATTTCCCTTAACTTCCGGGCGCAACAGGTACTTGCCACATCAATAACTACATTTCCATGTTCTCTTCCTGCCACAGCCAGTCCTTCACACACCAGATCCTCGGAAACCTCATAGATGGTTGATGTTGTGTGGGGAAGTTTCTTCTTCAGATTTCTGATGCTGTGCGGTGCAATAGAGATTGTGGCAAATATATCACTTTTTGCATTCATTTTGGCGGTATTTTATAAAATTTACCTTAAGTCATTGAATGGGTTTAAGGTGTTTTTTGTAATTTGTACAATTTATATTTTATATTTTTTACGCTTGTATTTTTAAGATTATGGTAAAATTTCAAAATTTTTGTTGTTTTGCGATATTTGCCAAAATTTTTAATAAATATTATTCTTTCCCCATCTTAATCTGATGGACAATAACATTTATCTCTTTTTGTAATTCATCATTGATATCCATCTTTTCTTTCATTAGGTATTTGAGATGTTCAATTATACTATCCATTTCCTTATTATATTCTCCTTTTGCATAACTTTTCAAGTCAATTGCGTATTTTAATGCGTTTTCTATGTCATTTTGAGATGCAAAAACAGTTAAAAGTTCCCCGCAGTAAAAGATTACATTTATTGTATGTACTGAATCGCTTGTGGATTTACTTTCAGTCAATGATTTTTCATATTTTGTTTCTATCTGTTTAATAGTTAGTACTTTTATTTGTTGTTCTAATTTTTCCAGTTCAGCTTTAATTTTCTTTCTCTCTTTAATTCTTATTTCTAACTTTTCTATTTCTCCTTCAACTTCTTTGACATCATCTTTACTTTTAATAAATTCAATCATCCTTTTTAGCCGTTCCACATCGGATTCAAAACCTTTTATATCTAACAACTTCATATTTTCTTCTATTTCTTCTATTTGCTTTTTTAATTTTTGTTGCACCTCTATTATCTCATCAGTTTTTCTTCTTAACCCCTTTATTTCCTTTTCAATTGTCTTGACGTCATTTTCATTTTTAACCTTGTCGATTTTTGATTTTAACTGTTCCACATCAGATTTAAAACCTCTTATGTTCAACGAATTTAGAATTCTTTCTATTTCTTCTATTTCCTTTTTTAATTCTTGTTGCCAACCTATTATTTTCCCCTCATCAATTTTTCTTCTTAACTCCTTTATTTCGTTTTGTCCCTTTAATTTTCTTTTTTTCATTCCAGAATAAACTAAAATTCCAATTACTAAAAAGACAATGATGCCACCAATCAAAAACCAAATTGAATCCACATCCTCCTGTTTTTTACACACTCCGTCCTGGCAGTTTTTACTTTCACATTCTAAATTTTCAGTGCATGCCTGACTGATAAGTTTAAAATTTTCACAACCGCATCTCTCAAATATAATTCCGTGAATGTCATCAATTATCAGTGTCCCGGAACCACCTGTTTTGCCGGGGCTTGAAATAGCAATTTCTATCTTTCTAATTTTATTTATATCCAGTGTTGAATCAACCTTGCAGATTTCCTCAGGAGATACACATTTGAATTTATCCATGGGTACTACTTCTGATGTCCATTCATCTTTCACAGCGGATTTGTTTTCCAGGAAAGCAAAAGTTGCCTCATTATTATAGTTCTCGTCGACGTATATTAGTTTAAATTCAATAATATTTGGTTCTCCGGTACCTTTGTAATAAAATCTAATTCCCTCTATCCCTGATAATATTTCCGGGTCAATATTCTTTGAAATTACAACCCATCCGTTTTGTTTTAAGTTGTATGTTATTTTAATAGCATCGTTGAATTTGCCAGACACGGGCACAATGTTAATTTGCGAACTCTCACTCACATACGTATTCCAGCCGACACCGTTCTCCATGCCCTCAATAATTCTTACAACACATTTATTGTCTATATGCGAGGTGTATTCCGGACATGAACAGGAACAATGTTGATTAGAGGAGCAGTCAGCAGAGGTAATACAATTTACACTCTGTTCTCTGCATATTCCTTTAAAGCAATTGCCGTTTTTACATTCCGAATTTCCGGAACATGCCGAACCAATTTGCTTTAAATCCATACATTTGTTATTTGAGCAGTATTTTCCTGAAATGCAATCCGAGTCCGAATCACATACATACTCTGCCGGCTTACACATACTTTTAAAACAATTGTCGCTTTTGCATTCTGAATTTTTATCGCATGTTGAACCAATTGATTTTAGAGCAACAAACGCATAAACATAACCATCATCAGAACCGACATAAACGAAATTTTGCGCAATTGCAGGAGATGGATTCACCAAACCTCCGGTTTTAAATTTCCATATCAATTCTCCCATGTTTTTATTCAGACAATAAAGATACCCTTTATAAGAACCAATATAGATGTAATTTCCGGATATTGCCGGGGATGAGTACATTCCTCCTGTTTCAAATTTCCATTTCACATTGCCGTTGTTTTTATCTAAACAATAAACGATGCCATCATTAGAACCGATATAAATGTAATCTCCGGAAACAGCAGGAGATACCCAAATACCTCCTCCTGTTTCAAATTTCCATTTCAGTTCTCCCGTGTCTTTATTCAGGCAATAAACATAACTGTCCTCAGAACTGACATATACATAATTTCCGGAAACCGCTGGTGATGAGGACACTGCCCGTTCGGTTTTAAATTTCCATTTCAGTTCTCCCGTGTCTTTATTTAAGCAATAAATGTAGTTATCCCATGAGCCAATATAAATATAATTTCCGGAAACCGCCGGTGATGAAGATATTGCCAGTCCCGCAGTAAATTTCCATTTTAGTTCCCCGGTGTTTTTATCTAAACAATAAACATTAGTATCATGAGAACCGATATACAGGTAATTCCCCGACAAAACTGGGGATGACCATATCTCCCATCCGGTTTTAAATTTCCATTTCAGTTCCCCGGTATTTTTATCCAAACAATAAACATAATTATCCCAGGAACCAACATAAACGAAATTTCCTGAAATTGCAGGTGACGAATGCACACGACTTCCGGTTTCAAATTTCCAGAGCAGTTCCCCTGTATCTTTATTTAAGCAATAAACATAGCCATCATAAGAACCAACATAGATGTAATTCCCGGAGGCAGCAGGGGATGAATACACCTCTCCATTTGTTTTAAATTTCCATTTCAATTCCAGATCTTCCGGATTTTTAATCACATCCGATGTCTCGCCGGTATGCCCGGAATCGTGCCTGAACATTGGCCAGTCCTCTGCCGCTGATATCGGCAGGAGCAGGATAAGACAGATACTAATCAGAAAAATAAATTTTAATATTTTTGTATTTAGTTTACTCTTCCCTGTCCGGTTTATTTTTTGCTCCATTTTATTTTAATTTTATTGTTTTTATTTTTTATTTTAGTTAAATTTATAGGTTATTTTGTTTTTAATAGTAAATATTCAGTCATCAAAAAAAATTATGGGTAAATTTTTGATTTTTACGCTCACTTACGCTCACTGTCGTTACGCTCACTTCGTTCGTGTCTTTTTAAAACCTCTGCGGTTTTGAAAATCGTGTATTTAAAATACTCTGCGTATTTAAAATCGTTCGTGTATTTTAAAATTTCACAAATTTTAAAGATTAAAACCCTATAGGTTTTAGTATTTCAAACAAGTTTGAAAATTGTATTTTTTTGAAATTTTTATAGGTATTTCAACGATTTCACGAAGTTGAAATCTCCGAACGAAGTGAGGTTAAGTTGAAATATCCGAACATAGTAAGTTCGCTTCGCTCTCATTTTAAAATTTCAAATTTTAAAATATTGAAAACTCGTAGTTTTCAGTATATTTCAAAGGCAATCTTTGAAATGAGGTGAAATTTTTGTACCCTCTGAATAGTTACTTTTAATATATGTTAATTTTCTCTCCCCATTTTAATCTGATAAGTTACAATGTTTATCTTTTTTTGTAATTCATCGCCAATATCCATCTTTTCGTTCATTCGGTATTTGAGTTGTTCTATTATATTGTCAATATCGTTCTTAAATTCGCCTTTGGCATAATTTTTAAAGTCAATCGCATATTTTAATGCTTCTTCTGTGTTATTTTGGGATACAAAGACCGTTAAAAGTTCCTCGCAATAAATACTCGATCTTTTTATATCTCCTGTGGATTTACTTTCCCTCAATGATTCTTTATACTTTATTTTTAAATATTCTGTTAAGTCCTTTTGTAGTTCTGAAACATTCTGATACCTGTTTTCTTTTTTCTTTTCAATGCATTTCATTATAATACCCTCAAGTTCTTTTGTATCGGGATTTATTTCAGAGGGTTTTTTTGGTGTTTTCATTAAAATATTCGTTATTATCTGACTCTGCGTGTCACCGTCAAACGGGTTCTTTCCCGTAACAAGTTCATAAAATATCGTTCCAATTTGAAAGATGTCGGTTCTGCAATCTGCCTTTCCAAAATCCTCGGGAGAAATCAATTCAGGAGCAGAATACATTATGGTCTGTCCTGTAACAGCTGAATATTTGGAATGTTTTGCTATTTTACTCAAACCCCAGTCGGTTATCTTTGGCTCTCCATTCAAGGTTAACAATATATTATCCGGCTTTAAATCCAGATGATATATGTTCTTTGAGTGTGCTTCTTTTAAGCCCTCAAGTAAATCATTAATCAGTTTTGATGCCTTTTCAAGACCAATCGGCTTTTTTATGTTCTCTAAAGAGTTCCCATTAACATATTCAATTTCAAGATAAGGGCAGGGATAAATGTTTGCTTTGTAAAGTTTAATAATGTTCCTGTGATTTAAGAAATTCCAAATGGATATCTCTTTCAAAAACAATTCACCTGTCTTTTCATTCATCTCTTTTGGGATTTTTATTGCAACAAGTCGTTTATATTCATTGCTCACGGCTTTAAATACATAAGCAAAACCACCTTCGCCGATAAATTCGGGGTTTGAATAGTATTTGTTTAATTCATCCGGAAATGTTTTTGAAAATGATGCATAGTACTGTTTCTTTGGTTTTTCTTTTTCTGATTCCTCTGTTTTTGTTCTTTCTTGTTGCTGATTTATTCCCTCCTGTTCCGCTTTAATTCTCTTTTCCTCATCTATTCTTGTTTTCAATGCATTCACTTTTTCTTCAATTTCCTTAACATCTTTTTCATTTCCAATGTGGTCAATCTTAAATCTCAATTGTTCCACATCAGATTCAAAATCTTTTGGGTCTAATAAATACAGCTTTTTGTGTAGTTCTTCTTTTTGTTGCGTTAGTTTTTGTTGTCTTGATTGTTCTTCCTGTTCCGTTTTAATTCTCTTTTCCTCATCTATTCTTATTTTCAATGCATTCACTTTTTCTTCAATTTCCCCGATTTCATCTTCATTTCTAATATTTTCAATCTCTGTTTTTAACTGTTCCGCATCGGACTCAAAACCTTCCCTGTTCAGCAAATCCATCTTTCTTTTTAGTTCGTCTTTTTGCAGATTTATTTTTTCATGGTAGTTTTCAATGCCAAATTTCTCTTTTATGTATATGTTTAGCTTACCATTTTCTTCTTTTAAAATGTATTCGTATGTTCTTCTTTCAATAAATAAACTCACCTTCTTTTCTGTTTTGTTAAGTTTGAAAGTAACTGAATTTGCTGAATTTGTTTTACTTGTAACAGTTATTGTTTCGTTATTATCATTTTTTCTGATTTCTGCATTTTCTACCCACTCTATTTTTAAGTCAGACATTAAAAATTTTATGAGTTCTGTATTGTTTTCGGGAACATCATCCCAGCTAAACAAATACTTTTTTCTTTTCGTCACTAATTTAATTCCAATTGCCAGAAAGATAACTCCTCCGATAATTAAAAACCAAACTGAATCAATATATCCCTGTTCTCTGCATATTCCTTTAAAACAATTACCACTTTCACATTCTGAATTCCTGAAACATGCTGAACCAATTTGCTTTAAATAAAAGCATTTGTTATTTGAACAATATTTTCCTGAAGAACAATCAGAATCCAAATCACACACAACTCCCTGTTCCCTGCATTTTCCTTTAAAACAATTACTACTTTCACATTCTGAATTTGCAAAACATATCAAACAAACTTTCTTTGAATCCTCGCAGGTGTTATTTAAACAGTATTTTCCCGAAGAACAATCAGAGTCCGAATTGCATTCATATCTCTGTTCCTTACATACCCCTTTAAAACAAATTTTTGTTTCACATTCCGAATCACTGGAACATGCTGAACCATTTTCCTTTAAATTCACGCATTTGTTATTTGAACAGTATCTTTCCAAAAAACAATCGGAGTCCGAATTGCATCCATATCCCGGTGTTTTACACATTTCTTTAAAGCAATTGCCGCTTTTACATTCCGAATTTGCAGAACACGATGAATTAACTGACTTTAGAGCAACAAACGCATAAACATAACTATCATCAGAACCAACATAAACAAAATTTCCTGAAATTGCAGGTGATGAATACACAAAATTTCCGGTTTTAAATTTCCATATCTCTTCCCCTGTGTTTTTATTCAGACAATAAACATAATTATTCCAGGAACCGACATAAACAAAATTTCCTGAAATTGCAGGTGATGAACGCACCCAATTGCCTGTGTTAAATTTCCATACCAGTTCCCCTGTGTTTTTATTCAGACAATAAAGATGGCCATCCGCAGAACCGACATAAACAAAATTTCCTGAAATTGCAGGTGATGAACGCACCCAGTCGCCTGTTTTAAATTTCCAGAGCAGTCCCCCTGTGTTTTTATTCAGACAATAGACATAACCGTCATCAGAACCGAGATAAATAAAATTTCCTGAAATTGCAGGTGATGAATCAACAGGTTTTTCTGTCTTAAATTTCCATATCACTTCTGCTGTGTTTTTATTCAGACAATAAGTATAATTATCATCAGAACCGAAATAAAGAAAATTCTGGGAAATTGCAGGTGATGAACGCGCTGCCATTTCCGTTTTAAATTTCCATATCACTTCTCCTGTGTCTTTATTCAGACAATAAATATAATTATCCCAGGAACTAATATAAACGAAATTTTCCGAAATTGCAGGTGATGAACGCACCCAATTGTCCGTTTTAAATTTCCACACTAATCTTCCTGTGTTTTTATTCAGACAATAAACATAACCATCCTCAGAACTAACATAAACGAAATTTTCCGAAATTGCAGGTGATGAACGCACCCAATTGTCCGTTTTAAATTTCCACACTAATCTTCCTGTGTTTTTATTCAGACAATAAACATAACCATCCTCAGAACTAACATAAACGAAATTTTCCGAAATTGCAGGTGATGAACGCACCCAATTGTCCGTTTTAAATTTCCACACCACTTCACTTGTGTTTTTATTCAGGCAATAGACATAATTATCCTGAGAACCAACATAAACAAAATCTCCTGAAACTGATGGTGATGAACGCACCCAGTCGCCTGTTTTAAATTTCCAAAACAATTCCATATTTTCCGGATTTTGAATAACATCGGATGTTTCCCCTGTATGTTCCAAATCATGCCTGAACATTGGCCAGTCCTCTGCCAACGATATTGGCAGGAGCAGGATAAGACAAATACTAATCAGAAAAATAAATTTTAATATTTTTGTATTCGGTTCACTCTTCCCTGTCCGGTTTATTTTTTGCTCCATTTTATTTTAATTTTATTGTTTTTATTTTAAATTTTATTTAAATTTATATATTATTTTCTTTTTCCTGTTTTTTCCCGGCCAGAACAACTGTAATATTGTCGTAGCTTTCATTTTCAAGTGCTTTTTCAATCAACATATCAGCTGCTGAAATTCCCTGTTTTAAAACAATGTCCTTAATTTCTCCATCTCTTATAAAATCATGCAGTCCGTCTGAACTTAGCAGTAAAATTTCATCTTCAATTTTCTTCTCATATAAATCCGGTTTTATGTTTTCTTCAAGTCCGAGTACTTTTTCAACCAGGTTTTTCATTGAATGCGAAAACGCTTCCTCTTCGGTTATTTCTCCTATGTCGACCAGTAACTGAACATAACTGTGGTCTTTTGTATGCCAGATTTGAGATTTGTCACCAATCAGATAAGCTCTGCTGTCTCCGACATTTGCTATGACACATTCGCCGTTTTCTTTTACTAATGCTGCAACCATCGTTGTGCACATGCCTTTTTTTCCGGGCATAATTTTCGCCTGATATAAAATTTCGTCGCTGGCTTTTTTAAATCCGCTTAAAAGCAAGTCCTTAAGCATTTCGGTTGTGATTGTATTTTTCACATCCATAACTTCTAAATTTCTCTTTATTGTTTCCCGCAGTTCCATAATTGCAATTTTGCTCGCAAGCTCACCCGATGCGTGTCCCCCGAGACCATCTGCAACAGCAAGTAAATAAATTTTATCTTTATTCTCATTATTACGCTCGTAAGAGATTGTTACATAATCATCTTCATTATTTTCCTTCATTCCTTTTTCTGTTTTGCCAGAGTAAATTATATTATATATGTTGTTCTCCATTTTTTATTTTTAAAATTTGAGCAATTTTAATTCTAAATTTTTTAATAATTATCCTCTTCTCATCTTAATCTGATGGGCAATAATATTTATCTGTTGTAGCAATTTATCATCGATAGCCATTTCTTCTTTCATTTTGTATTTGAGTTGTTCTATTATATTTTCCATCTCCTTCTTATATTCACCTTCAGCATAATTTTTTAAGTCAATTGCGTATGTTAATGCGTTTTCTATATCATTTTGAGATGCATAGACCTTTAAAAGTTCTCCACAGTAAGAGCACGACCTTTTTAGGTCCCCCTTCAATTTACTTTCACTCAATGATTTGTTATATTCTATTTTCAAATATTCTGCCAAGTTCTTTTGCAGTTCAGAAACATTCTGATACCTGTCTTCCTTTTTCTTTTCAAGACATTTCATTATAAGAGCATCAAGTTTTTTTGCATCCGAATTTATTTCAGATGGCTTTTTGGGTGTTTCTTCTAAAATATTCATCATTATCTCATCAAAACTATCGCCGTCAAATGGGTGCACACCAGTAACAAGTTCATAAAATATAGTTCCAATCTGGAATATATCAGTTCTGTTATCTGTTTTTCCAAAACGCTTTGGAGATATTAATTCGGGTACAGAATACATTGGCGTGTGTACGGCACCTATGACTCCTGCTGATGTTGGATGTTTTGCAATCTTACTTAAACCCCAGTCGGTTATCTTTAGCTCTCCATCCGAAGTTAGCAATATATTATCCGGCTTTAAATCAAGATGATATATATTTTTTGAATGTGCTTCGCTTAAGCCCTCAAGTAAATCATTAATCAGTTTTGATGCCTTTTCAGTGTTAATCGGCTTTTTTATGTTCTCTAAAGAACCACCACCAACATATTCAATTTCAAGATAATGGCAGGGATAGGTCTTTGCTTTGTAGAGTTTGACTATGTTCTTGTGATCTAATTCACCCCATATTCTAATTTCTCTTAAAAATAGGTCATCCATCTTTTCATTCATCTCTTTTGGTATTTTTATCGCAACAAGTCGTTTATCTTCATTGCTCATAGCTTTAAATACGAATGCAAATCCGCCTTCGCCAATGAATTCTGCGTTTGAATAGTATTTGTTCAATCCATCAGGAAATGTTCTGGGAAATGGTGCATAGTCCTGTTTTTTTGATTTTTCTTTTTCTGATTCATCCGCTTTTATTCTTTCTTGTTGCTGCTTTAGTTTTTCCTGTTCTAATTGTTTTTCCTGTTCTGCTTTAATTCTCTTTCTTTCATCAATTTTTCTTTTCAACTCATCAATTTTTCTCTCAACTTCCTTAATTTCGTATTCATTTTTGATACTATCAAGCCCTATTTTTAACTGTTTTGTATCAGACTCAAAACCCTCTGCGTTCAATAAATACAGATTTTTGTGTAGTTCTTCTTTTTGTTGTATTAATTGTTTTTCCTGTTCTGCTTTAATTCTCTTTCTTTCATCAATTTTTCTTTTCAACTCATCAATTTTTCTCTCAACCTCCTTAATTTCGTATTCATTTTTGATACTATCAAGCCCTATTTTTAACTGCTCTGCATCGGATTCAAAACCATCTGTGTTCAGCAAATCCAGCTTTCTTTTTAGTTCGTCTTTTTGCTGTTTTATTTTTTCCGGGTAGTTTTCAATAACAGATTTCTTTTTTCTCTTCACCACAGGATAATTGGGTAAAAAATCGACTTTAAAATTTTCTATAAATTTATTGTAAAAATTTTCCACCATAGGATAATTGGGTAAAAAATCGACCAAATAAACCAAAATTCCAATCACTATAATGATAACTACTACAACAATTAAAAACGAACGTGAATTCATACCCTCTTGCTTGCACACCCCATTCTGACAATTTTTACTTCCACATTCTGAATTCCCGGAACATGATGAACTGATTTCCTTTAAATTCATACATTTGCTATTTGAACAATATTTTCCCGAAGAACAAGGAGAATTTGCGTCACATTCGTATCCTAATGGTTTACATACTCCTTTAAAACAATTACCGCTTTCACATTCTGAATTCCCGGAACATGATGAACTGATTTCCTTTAAATTCATACATTTGCTATTTGAACAATATTTTCCCGAAGAACAAGGAGAATTTGCGTCACATTCGTATCCTAATGGTTTACATACTCCTTTAAAACAATTACCGCTTTCACATTCTGAATTCCCGGAACATGATGAACTGATTTCCTTTAAATTCATACATTTGCTATTTGAACAATATTTTCCCGAAGAACAAGGAGAATTTGCGTCACATTCGTATCCTAATGGTTTACATACTCCTTTAAAACAATTACCGCTTTCACATTCTGAATTCCCGGAACACATCTCGCCGTTTTCTTTATTTTTAACTTTCACGCATGTGTTATTTGTGCAGGAAAAATCATCACTTGAACATGTTTTATTTTCATATCCTTCAAGATTAACACAACATTCATGATGGCAGGTTTTCAGTTTTTCACCAAACGCATAAACATAACCATCCGAAGAACCAACATAAACGAAATTTCCTGAAATTGCAGGTGATGAATCCACATAACTTCCGGTTTTAAATTTCCATATCAGTTCCCCTGTGTTTTTATTCAGACAATAAGTATGATTATCATAAGAACCAACATAAACAAAATTTCCTGAAATTGCAGGTGATGAATACACACCACTTCCGGTTTTAAATTTCCAGAGCAGTTCCCCTGTGTTTTTATTCAGA
>JAGWDQ010000120.1 GCA_018260615.1 Candidatus Altarchaeum sp. | reverse complement strand
TTTTCAAAAACTCCGCGTTTTGAAAATCGCACCAAGACACGGAGACACAAAGGGCGATGTTGCTCTGTGATTTTGTGGCTTTGTGTGTGTATTCTTCTGATTTTTTTATATTACAGGAAAGTTCGTTTTATGAGCCTCACACGGAGACACCGGGACACAGAGAGGAAATACACTGAAAACTACAAGTTTTCAATCTTTAAAAACCTGCTGATTTTTAAATACTCTGTGACTTTGTGGCTTTTAAAAATTTCACAAATTTTTAAATCTCCGAACGGCAGCGAGGTGAACAGCGAGGTTATTGTGTGAGCATTTTTCATATTTTTTCTTCTGTTGTATTCTCTTTTTGCTTTTCTTCCTTTTGTATTTCATCGCTGAATAACAATTTCTCAACCTTTTCAACAACCTCTTTCGGAGTGTAGTATTTCCCGACACTTATTATTGTCGTATTTCCCCTGATACCTTTGCCCGACTCTGAAAGTGCTAAAAGTTCACTCTTTTGTAAATCATTTAAATACTCTCTAAACCATCGCATCGTTTTTGGCTTTTCTCCAATATCTTTGCATTTTTCTTCGTATGACTCGTATGCCTCACCTGAAAGAATCGCATCCGGCTGAATATCTATTAATCGCTTATATTTCTTCTTAAAAATAGCATCTGCTACAGCATAAAGCACTATCATTTGTTGTCTGTAAAGCCGCTTTATCCATTCGTTTAATGTATCTACATTTATGACATCGCACCCTTTTTTAACTTCTTCATAAGTTACCTTTGGTTTTCCTTCTTTTTCTGCAATTTCCCCGGAAATTTGGAGCAAATTTAAGGCGTATCTGACATCACCGTCATAAGTCCTTTTCACATATCCGGCAGCAAAACTCATTGCTGATTTTTCAACAACTCCCTCATAAAATGCTAACTTTACCCTTTCTTCTAAAATTTTTTCAATCTGGGATGTCCCGTATCTTTCAAAGAACATATCTTTTTTTGATAAACTACTCCGCGTTCGCGGATCAAGCTTTTCTTTAAATTTCATATCATTTGTTGTGCTTATTATAGTTATTCCTGCATTAAAATTATATTCTTCCCGATTTTCGGAGTTATCGTTCAGATCGCCATTCATCCTGACAAGATTATAAAATAATCTATCTTTATCGGAATTTTTTTTGATTGCATCAACTTCGTCTAATGCAAGCATCAGGGCAATTTTTCCTCTTTTTAAGACCTTTTCAAGAAACTCGTAAAGTTTTTCCACGGCAAGCCCGTCAAGTTTATCGCCGTAAATTTTACTGGTTTGAGCATCCGGATTGCTGCCATCACCCGAAGCGATCTTTTTAAGCCGTTCATCTTCTAATATTCTAAGTACAACCTGATATTCGGATGTTGCTTTTTCTCTGCAATTTATATATTTTGTGATTACCTCAACATTGTTTTTTTTATTATTCCTTTGAAATTTTTCCATTTCGTCAAAGACCCTCTTGATTACCGATGTTTTTCCCGTTCCGGGTGTTCCATATATAAATATATTCATAGGTATATCTCCCCGGAATGCATCACTTAAAACAGATGCCAGTTCTTTACACTCATTTTCTCTGCCCGGAAGTTTTGAAGGAATATAATCGGATGTTGTTTTTTTCTTATCTTTAAAAATTTTGTTATTGTTATGACTGTTATCACGGATGTTAAGAATATCTTTAAACAAATTTCCACCCGTTTCTTTATTTTCTTCCCTTTTTTCTTTTACGCCTGCAGATTCTGTTACCTCCATTTTAAATTTATTAAATTTATTTTGATAAATAGATAATTGTTAAATTTATAATGTTATTTTGATAATTATTAAATTTATAATGTTATTTTGATAATTCATAAAGTTATAATTTATATAAAATTTATAATCACAATGTTAATTTGAAAAGGTATAAAAATTAAAATCAGATAAAATTAAACAATAAATAAAAATTTATCAACAATATAAAATGGGCTTTTTTGACTGGTTATCTGGAAAAAAGGAAGAAACGAAAACGACTGCACCTCAACCTGCAGCGGGAAATGTAAATCTGAATGAAGCAATGACTACTGCAACAAAAGAGGAAGAGACAATCAGAAGATATGTCAAAGTGACTGACCTGAATTCAATTGAAAAAATTGATAAAATACGGAGGGATTTATTAGCAGGAAATGTTGTAGTAGCGGATGTCGGAGAAATTTCAAAGAGTGGCACAGATAAGTCCTCATTGCAAATGATTTTAAAAGAGTTAAAGAACAAAGTAGAAGATGTTCATGGAAATATTGCCAGATTATCCGAGGAAAGGTTAATTCTTATTCCGTCTGATATGAGATTTGTCAGAATTGCAGGAAAAGAAGAATAAAATAATTTGTTTGTATTTTTGAATCCGTGCTGCATTACTATTTATAATTTTTGAAATAGTAATCTCAAGGTTAATTTAAATTTAATCGGGAAATTTAAAAATTTTAACTAAATTAAAAATTTTAACTAAAAAAGATGGAAGAACTTAAACAAATCCGGGATGCCGAAAATAAAGCGGAAAATCAGATAAAGAATGCTAAAAATAACGGCGAACTGAAAATAAAGGATGCACATAGCAAAAGAGATATAATTGCAGGAGAAAAACAAAAGAAAATTTTGGCTGAAATAGAGACCGGAAAGAAACAGGTTACTGATGATGCAAAATCAGAAAGAGAAAAAATTCTTAAAAAGAATTTAGAAGATATTAAAGGAATAAATGAAAAGGCAGGTAAAAATTTTGACACTGCAGTGGACTCAATGCTCAAGGCATTTAAGAATATGTAAATTATCTGAAATGGTATTTATCGGAGAGTATATTGGCACAATAGAGGAATTTATCCCGGAATACGGGACTTATGTTGAAGACGGGAAAATTTATGCGGCAGTTATGGGTGATTTGAAGCAGAATAATGAGAAAAAAATTGTCTTTAATATGAAACTTCCGCGACTCACGGTCGGAAGTATTGTATTGGCAGAGATTACTGATGTGAGAAATAACAGTGCTACTGCAAAAATAATAAAATTTTTAGGATACAGACAAAATGTCTTTGTTTCCGCAGGTATTTTTGTCTCGCAAATTTCTGATGAGTATGCTGACAAGGTAAGCAGTTTTTTGGGTGTCGGAGATATAGTTAAAGCGAGAATTGTCAGAAATGAGAAAAATTTAATAGACCTTTCAACAAAGGGAAATTTAGGAGTTGTTAAGGCGTTTTGTAAGGTATGCAGACACGAATTGATATTAAACAAAGAGAAAATTGGTTCTAAGACATTAATATGTCCTAACTGTAAGAAGGGGGAAACAAGAAAGATGGCAGATGATTACGGAGCGGTTAAAGATGTTTTTTAAACAGGAATACAATTTCATCCAAAATGAGTATATGCACAATAACTGCGGATTTCGTGCCAAAATGGAGAGATATGCGCAATGCAGATATCATGCCAAATCGGGAGGATATATGCAATAACTGCGGATATAAGTCGTTATCGGAAATAATGCTTCGGCAGAATTGTAAAATCAGCTAAATATAACTTTTT
>JAGWDQ010000119.1:19524-26236 GCA_018260615.1 Candidatus Altarchaeum sp. | reverse complement strand
ATGCTGAAGCACATAATAATTTAGGAAATTTATTACAAAATTTAAACCTCTATGAAGAAGCAGAGAAGGAATACAGAGAATCAATACGAATAAATCCAAATTATATTTTAGCATATCAAAATCTTTCCGAACTGTATTTTGTTATCAAAAATTATCAAAAATCATCGGAATATGCTGAAAAATCATTAGAAATTTCAAAAGAAATTAAAGATAATGTAATTTCAAAATTTTTGGTTTTGATAAATTTAATTGCTTTGGAAAGAGGGTGCGAGAAGGAAAAGGACAACTTTTTAAGTTTCATAAGAAAAAATAAAGGTTACGGATTAACATGGGAATGGACAATAAAGGAACGGATTAAAGGACTGAAATTTGAAGGAGAAATTTTTGACCTAACAGAAGAAATTGAAAAATTTAGAGTTAGGAAATAAATTTACAAATTTGGGAGTAAACAAAACGGTTATATAACAGAATTGTTTAAAACAAAACTGTTTCAAAACAAAACTGTTTCAAAAAAGATAGTAAAATTTTAGAAATTTTTGACAAGAAAGTAAATTTAATTATAAAAAATGCTCACACAAAGTCACAAAGTCACAGAGTGTATTTCCCCTTTGTGTCTTTTTCAAAACGCGGAGTTTTGAAAATCTCCGAGCATTTCAAACTTGTTTGAAATACACGAACGGAGTGAGCGTAAGAGCGAGGTGACGGTGTCTCCGTGTGAGGCTCATAAAACGAACTTTCCTGTACGATAAAAAATTCGGAGTTAGAAAATAAATCAAATAAAAACACAATGAATGTCGTAATTATCGGCGGATACGGAGGAATGAGACAGATATTTGCAAAAATTTTTAAGGATTGCGGATTAGGCAAATTTGTTCAAGCAGGATTTGATAGAGCAGGTAAAAATTTAACAAAAATCCCTGAATTGTTTATGCAGCAAATTTAATCACAGCAGTTTAATTATTTAATTTATAATTAAACCCGATTGACCTATAGGTCATTAGGGTTAAAAATTTATAATATATTTAAAATGATGGAATATTTTTATCCGGAACATCTCAAAAAGATGTTTACAAACAGAAAAAGAGAGTTAAAGGACTTGGAATACACACGGGATTCGCTTGATAAAGGCACACTCCGGAACATTTCATTTTTCGGTTTAAGAAGAATTGGAAAAAGTTTGCTGATAAAAGAATTTATGTATAGAAATCCAGGGAATATTTATATAAACATTGAAGAGATAGCATCTTCCCCAGAATTCTTCTCACTCAGATATATCGGCTACATTGCTTACTGGCTTAACGAAAACGGGGATGCGCTTCCGGATGATTACATGGAGATAAACGCGCTTATCAAAAAGTGTACGGAGATGAATATAAAAGCGCTGACAGATGCAGTAACAAAACTAAATCTGGAATTTAGTAAAGAAAAAAGAGACCATAATTTTTTGCTTGGTCTTGCATTTACGCTTCCTGAAAAGATATGCAGGGAAAAAAATAAAAAGATAATGCTCTTTCTGGATGAATTTCAGGCATTAGCAGTTCTGAAAAAGAGTCCGCAGGTCTTAAATCCCTTTGCATTGTTTCGCTCTGCTATCCAGAACCAATCAGGAACATCTTATGTCCTGGCAGGTTCACAAATAACAAAGATGAGAAGTATCCTGGAAGATCATAAAGAGCCGCTGTTTCTGCAATTTAATGTATTGAATATTGAACCGTTTACCAGAGAAGATACTTATGAGCTTTGTTCAAAAATACTGCCTGGACAAGACACAGACATCTTTGAATCAATATATAAATACTCGTATGGTCATCCGTTTCACACGACATCTGTTTGTGAGAGGGTTAAAGAGTATAGCGAGAAATACGAACTTGAAATAACAAATGAGTTAATATCGCAGGCATTCCTGGTGGAGGTTTTATCAAAAGAAGGAAATATAAATAAATTTTGCAGATACCTTTATGACATCTCATTAGAAAAAGCCAGAGGATACGGCATCCTAAAGGCAATTCTAACAGTTCTCGCAGAAAAAGAAGGCACCACTATTACGGAGATAGCGAGGGGTATAAAGAGGAGCCCGCAGGCGACAAAAAAATATCTTATGTGGCTGGAGGAGGTTGACCTGATAACGAAATATGAAAAGACCTATTTTTATAAAGACCCTGTTTTTAGAACATGGCTCGCATACTATGAAAAAGGAATAGAACTCGGAATCATGCCAAAAAGAGAGATGCTCAAAAATTTACTCTCAAATCTTGAAGAAAAGTATCTGAGGACATCTTCTGAACTCGGAAGGGCAAAGGAATTTGAAACAAAAGTGAAATTAGAGAAAAAACTCGGGATTGAACTGGAAAATTATATGTGTAAAGACGGCCAGATAGAGATTGACCTTGCAGGAAAGAAAGATGCTCTAATTTATCTGGTTGAAATTAAGTGGAAAAACAAATCTTCGGATTACAAAGATATAGAAAATTTCCTGAAAAAGACAGAGAAGTTAGAGTTCTCTGATAAAGAAAAGAAATTATTCTTTATTTCCAAATCCGGTTTTACATCATCCGCCTTAAAACTGGCAAAGAGTAATAATGTGACAGTATTGGATAGAAATCTTGAAGCGATTGAAGCAGTAAATTAACATGGATTCACAGAAAATTAAAAGAAAAAATATGCTTTATAATACGGCAGGAAACCGGAAATAAATAAGATAAGAAATAAATTTATTATATGTTGTTGAGTGATTTCGCTTTGTTGTTTTTTATTAATTTGTTTTAAAAATTAATTTTTTATATGAAAATGTTAAGTGAAGTGTTAACCGGAGTGAACAGAACAGAACAGATATGGCTCAACGCCAATAAGGAATTAAGTAAACTATGTCATATCGCTAAAAACCTATACAATGAAGCAATTTACATCATCAGACAGGAGTTCATTAAAACCGGGAAGTGGATAACATATAGTCAATTGTATTATTTGTTAAAGAATAGTGAGAATTTTAAACAATTGCCAGCTGCAACAGCACAACAAATTTTGATATTGGTTGAGAAAAACTGGAAAGCATTCTTTAAGGCAATGAAAGAATACAGAAAACATCCGGAAAAGTTTAAAAACAAACCAGCGTTACCTGGATACAAACCCAAAGACGGCGAATTTATGTTGTTGTTTACAAATCAGCAGATTAAAATTAAATCAAATAAGGTTGAATTTCCCAAAAAAATAGTTCTTGAAGTTAAAACACGATTGCCTGATGAAACAGTTCTCGGAACTTCATCTATTATTCCAAAAGGTATAGGTTTCATTTTCAATATTGTTTATAAGAAGACGATTAAACCAGTAATTGAAACAACCAAAAACATTATGGGAATTGATATAGGGCTTAACAATCTCGTAACTATTGCAGATAATATTGGTAAAACGCCAATTATTGTCAAGGGCGGAATTGTTAAATCAATCAATCATTTCTATAACAAAAGAAAGGCAGAGATACAATCGAACTATGATTTAAACGGAATTAAAAAAAGAACAAAACAACTGAACAGATTGTTAGTGAAACGGGACTTTAAAATAAAGGACTTTTTTCATAAAACAAGCAGAAAAATTATTGCTGTTTGCAAGATGAATAGCATAGATACAATAGTAATCGGACACAACAATGACTGGAAGCAAAAAATTGATATCGGCAAGAAGAACAACCAAAACTTTGTATCTGTTCCTTTCAATAAACTGATAGAAATGCTCAAGTATAAAGCAGAGGAGGAAGGAATCAAAACAATAATTGTTAATGAAGCACATACATCTAAATGTAGTTTTTTAGATGATGAAACGATAAAGCATCATGCTCGGTATTTAGGAAAGAGAATTTGCAGAGGATTGTTTAAAACATTATCGGGCAAAATCATAAATGCTGATGTAAATGGTGCTTACAACATAATAAAGAAAGCAATTCCAAATGCGTTCGCAAATGGAATACAGGGTGCCGGGTGTCACCCAGTTAGATTGGAGGTATATTGAAAATTTAACAAATTCGCATTCTGAAAAGAAAGCGAAATCACTCATGTTGTTTAAATTTAAATAAGTAAAAATTTTTAATTTTAGTCGGAAATTTCCAAAATGGGTTCATCTCAAAAATGTCTTTCGGAATTAGTAAAAGAAGGAAGTAAAACAATTTGGGTAGTGGGTATGCCAAAAGTTGGGAAGGGTTATGATATTACTTCTCAGTTAAAAGATTTACCGGAAGAAGAAAAAATAAAACATATTGAACATATTAATGATGAAATTTTTATTAAAGAAAACTTTGATAAAATAAAGGATAAAACACTTATTATTGAAGTCAATCCTTACGAAATTTATTATATGCCTAATTATCCTGAACACATAAGAGATTTATGGATAAAAACGAAAGAAAATTGTATTGTTATTAAATATAATGAAAATGAGGCGAATGAGATTAAAAATATCATAAGTAAAAAGGAGAATTTTTTCGAAGAAGTGTCACTTTGTCCATACAAATTCAAAGAAAAGGTTGTTGGAGAAGAAATTTTTGAAAGTATTTTAAAATTAATTCCCCGAACACATAATAATTTTAGAAAAGAACACAAAATCAGCGACATTTTAGGCGAATGTTCTTCTTATATTCCCTACATCTCGGTAAAAGTTGCCATGAAAGAATTTGTTGACGAGGTTAAAGATTCTTCATTATTGTCTATTTTTAAAAGCGGGGAATTTGTAAAATCTCTTATTTCTTATATTTCATCAACTCCTTTAGAAAAAATATCTCAGGGAGCATTAGTTTCAAGTGTTGGTATTCTTTCAGGATTTTCTGTTTTTTCATCCGTTGCTTTTTCACTTGGAATTTATACTATGTTTAAAAAGAAAAAAGAAGGGCAAAAAGTTATTCCTGTGGCAGATATGTACAAGTCAATCAAAGAATTAGAAAAACTCTCGCCCTTTAAAAGAATGGAAATTGAGATGGAGAATAACATTCCTCCGGGAACAACAGACGCAATAATAAGGAACTTTTCCAAATCAAGTTATGATGAGTTTGAACGAAAAGTTAAGGGCATTATTGAAAAAGAGAAGGATATAGAGGAAGAATTAAAGAAATTGGAGGAAAGGGTAAAATCAATTGAAGTTAGATTAAAATCAATTGAAGAAAACTATCTGAAATACTCCGAGAATTTTGACCCCAATGACATAATTGAAGCATTAAGAGGAAATGAAGAAAAAATTAAAGAAATAGAGCAAAGAGTTGAGAAATTAGAGAAAGAAGTTAAGGAGATAAAGGAGAAAATTGATAGAATAGAAGAAGTTAATGAAGAAGTAATAAAAAATATAAAGCAAAGAATAAAAAGCGAAATTGAAGGATTTCAAATAAATGATTTTGTATGGAAAAACGAAGATGAAAAAAATTTAGAAGAAAAACTGCGTAAAATAAATCCTTCCGAATCTCAGGACTTTCTTGTAATTACAGGAAATACCGGAATGGGAAAAACATATCTTATGAAGAAATTGAGCATATTATTGAATGGAATATATATCCCAATCGGAGTAGTCGGCGGATATATGGGTGAAAAACAGGTTAATATTTTACAAAGGTTAATCTCTGATGAAAAAGAAAAGAAGATTGTATTTTTTGATGATTTCCAAAAAGCAACAAAAGAAGTAAAGAGTTGGGTTGAAATTTTACCTTTTTGTGTTATTGCATCCCGTGAAGATCCCATACTTAAAAAAAGAAATTCTAAGTTAATTAAAATGGAGTATATGAATGAAAATGCCGTAATAGAATATCTTAAACATCGCAATATTTCAATTGAAAAATACCTGCTTGGTGAAATTTTTAATGATATTTCCTATCCGATAAAACTTCATATCCTGACAGAATACATGAAAAAACACAATATTGCTGCAATTGATAAAAATTTTGTAAATAAGATTAAAGAAGAAGGGCTATTAAATGCGGGTTTTGAAAAATGGTATGAAACTTGGGTATGGAAGGATTTATCTGATGAAGAGCATGAAATCACAAGAATTTTATCGCTTTTACGGGAAAGTGCTGACTTTGGAATGCTCTGTGAAATTTGTAAAATGCTAAATACCAAAATTTCTGAAACAAACCTTGAAAATTTGAGCGGAGTAATAAAAAAAGAGTATGAAAAATATTTTATTTTCCACGACTCGTTTACAGAATTTGTCAAAAAGAAGTTGGGGGATAGCAGAGATTATCACAAAAATATAGGGATGTATTATAAAGGCATAATAGATACAAGCACAGATGAAAATGAAAAAACAAATGCAAAATTGTTTGGAATGCATCACTTCAGGAATGCCGGAGACAAAGAAAATTTCGCATCTTTGTTTGATTTGAGTTTCATACAAAAATTACAACTTTGGGGGTGGTGGAGCGATGCGAGGGAAGATCTTGAATTTGCTTTGATTTGCCCACGATATAAAGATGAAAAAAGCCAAAATGAAATAAAATTTACACTTGCCAATACTTATTATCAAACAGGAAAATGGGATGAAGCAATAAGCCATTTTAAGGAATCCATGGAAATTGATAAAAAATTAGGAGATATGCAGGGATATTCTAAATCATTGGGAAATTTAGGTTCGGTTTATATGGATCAGGGAAAATGGGATGAAGCAATAAGCCATTTTAAGGAATCTATGGAAATTGATAAAAAATTAGGAGATATGCAGGGATATTCTAAATCATTGGGAA
>JAGWDQ010000119.1:0-19514 GCA_018260615.1 Candidatus Altarchaeum sp. | reverse complement strand
ATGGAAATTGATAAAAAATTAGGAGATATGCAGGGATATTCTAAATCATTGGGAAATTTAGGTTCGGTTTATATGGATCAGGGAAAATGGGATGAAGCAATAAGCCATTTTAAGGAATCCATGGAAATTAAGAAAAAATTAGGAGATATACAGGGATATTCTGCATCATTGACAAATTTGGGTGTGGTTTACAAAAATCAGGGAAAATGGGATGAAGCAATAAGCCATTTTAAGGAATCTATGGAAATTGATAAAAAATTAGGAGATATGCAGGGATATTCTAAATCATTGGGAAATTTAGGTTCGGTTTATATGGATCAGGGAAAATGGGATGAAGCAATAAGCCATTTTAAGGAATCTATGGAAATTAAGAAAAAATTAGGAGATGTGCATGGATATTCTAAATCATTGATGAATTTAGGTTTGGTTTATATGTATCAGGGAAAATGGGATGAAGCAACAAGCAATTTTAAGGAATCTATGGAAATTAAGAAAAAATTGGGAGATATGCAGGGATATTCTGCATCACTGACAAATTTAGGTATAATTTATGCAAATCAGGAAAAATGGGATGATGCAATAAGCCATTTTAAGGAATCCATGGAAATTTTTAAAAAATTAGGAGATATGCAGGGATATTCTGCATCATTGACAAATTTGGGTGTGGTTTACAAAAATCAGGAAAATGGGCTGAAGCAATAAATATTTTTAAAGAGGCAGAAAATAATTTTAAAAATCTCGGAGATATACATTCTTTGGCAATTGCTTATGAAAATTTAGGGATTATATATAGAAAGATTGGAAATATAAACAAAGCAATTGCCTGTTATGAAAATGCAAAGAATTTATATTTCAAATTAGGACTTGCTGACAGAGTAAATAAAATTTCAAATATCATTTCGGAAATAAAAACAAAAAACATCTAAAATTTAACAAATTTTAAAATTTACTAATTCATTTCTTATTTCTTATTCATTTTACATTAACAATGCGAGCAACAATACCCTACACAGTCGTAATTATCGGCGGATACGGAGGAATGGGAAAAATTTTTGTGAGGATTTTTAAGGACTACGGATGGAATGTTATAATCACAGGCCCGAGTAAAGAAAAAGGCGAAAAAACAGCAAACGATTTCGGAGTTAAATTTAGCGATGACAACAGAATAGCAGGCGATGCAGACATAACAATAATTACAGTTCCGATTGAAAAGACAATAGAGACAATAAAACAGGTTGCACCTATTGTCCAGGACGGTTCCTTAATTGCCGACTTCACCTCCGTAAAAAGCGATGTGTGTGATGCATTACTTAAATATACAAACACAAATGCGGAAATTATAAGCATTCATCCTATGTTCGGTCCCACAATTTCAGACATACACGGACAAATTTTTATCCTGTGCCCCCTGAGGACAGAAAAATGGATGCCTGTTATAGAAAAATTTTTAAATGAGCACAAGGCAAAATTTGTTACTGCAACCCCCGAAGAGCACGATAAAGCCATGTCTGTTATTCAGGGCTTAACCCATTTTACTTACATTTCAATCGGATACACCTTAAAAAATCTGGACTTTAATGTCAGGGAATCAAGAAAATTTGCCTCGCCGATTTACAATTTAATGCTTGACATAATCGGAAGGATTTTATCGCAGGATCCCTACTTGTATGCTCACATTCAGATGGAAAATTCGCTGACACAGGATGTAAGGAAAAAATTTATTGAAAGTGCAACGAGCCTGAATAATGCCATCAACAGCAAAGACGAGAAAAATTTTGTCAGTATAATGAGTTCGTCTGCAAAGCACTTTTCCGATTTAGGCAATGCCGTCGGAAGGTCAAATAAAGCAATTGCTTCGCTGCACGAGGAGCTGGAATTTTTGAAAAACAATACGGGAAAGGAAATTTTTATCAGGCACACGAGCTCACAGCAAATCCATTTTGGAAACATAAGTGCAGTTGATGCGGAAAATTTAGAGCTGGAAAATAAGACAACACACTCAAAGTTTAAAATAGCAAATATAGAAATTTTAAAGGACGCCCAGGAAATTTTAAATGTCCAAAAGAATGTTTTCGGAATAACAAAAAAGGACTTTGCTGTTTTGCTTGATGAGGGAATTGACGAAACATTAATTACGGAAATTTTAAATTACAGAAAATACGGGCTGGAAATTGACGATGTCTATATTAAAGATATTTACAGAAGTGAGAAATTTAAGGACAACAAGAGCGTTTGCTATGAAATTTTGTTTGTGAACAGAGATATGGAGACAAAGGAGGCAGAAATAAGGAAATTTTTGAGCCGGCTTGGAAAATTAAGATAAATTTTAATAAAAAATGCTCACACAAAGCCACAAAGTCACCAAGTTACAGAATATAACTCCTTTGTGTCTCGGTGTCTCCGTGTGAGGATAATAAAACGAACTTTCCTGTACGATAAAAAAATCTCCTGGTCAGCAAGCATCAAGATATAACCTCCTTAATTTTATTTTCAAAATCAGTAAAATTATCAAACCAATATTTTCTGTAACTTTCTCCAACCTTAGAAATATCATTTGTATAGAAAAGCAATTTGACAGAAATATTTTGTCCCTTATGCTGAAAAACTTTATTCCCAAAAATCTCTTTATGTCCATCCACCTTCTGCTGGTAGTCAGCAAAAATCGTTCCTTTTGGATCAACAAACAAAATAAGGTATTCGTTCCCTTTCTGCATCCAAAAAATAAAGTCCGGCTTAAATTTTGCCATTGCGTTCTCGTTTGGGCTGTAATACGGAATATGCACTTCATCTATTGTTTCATCCAGTTTGGAAAACATCCACCAGTCAAATTGCCTGAAAGTGTTATTACTTCTTTCAAGATGCGTTTCAAGCTTGTTTATAAAATCAATCTCACTTTTCACATCAATAATATGATTGAGATAATCCACTTTATCCTTTTCAGAAACGATTACAGGCAGATAATAATGATTAACTAAATACCTGATTTTAATTTTTTGGTTTTTCAATTCAAAACTTCCAAAATCGAATAAGCTCATTTGTTTTCTGGCAAATTCTTCTCTGGGAATCTTTCCATATTGTTCATCAAGTTCTTTTTCTTTTTCAGGATATTGTTTTATTCCTTCTATTTTCTTTTTTAGATTCTCATATTCATCATTGCTACCTGTAAATTTGATATTTTTAAAATGCACTATTTCATTTTCAAGTTTTTTAAAGGTCTCAAATTCACGCATCTTCATACTGAAATAATCTAATATACGGTCAATTAGTAATTCGGGCTCAGCAATTGATCTCGTTTCTGCAAAATCGTACCTTTTTTCTTTTTCACTATTGTTCCGGATGCTTTTTTTTATAGTTTCTAAAACTTTTGGCTCACATTCGTATTTAACTAAAGCGATTTTTTCACCCAAATAAGTAAAATACAAACTCGCCAATTCAAGGTCGTCTTTGCTTATTGGGTATTTCTGAGGTTTCTGCTCTTCAGCAATTATTTTATCTGCATCTTTATAGACCGGAATAAGAAGAGTGTGTTTCTCTGCCTCTTCATTGATGCTGAACAAATTTCCCAAGTCCTTTTCTTCACCTTTTTCTGTTTTCAGGACATTCATTATTTCTTTAATATTTTCTGCGTTTGTTCCAAAAATAAACAAGCTTTCAAGAGGTAAAACAGAATGTTCTACTTTATTAAATAATTCCGTGTCTATTTCCTTTGCATTAAATAAATTTAAAATTCTTTTGCGTTTATTTTTTTGCGGTTCTATTCGCACACCCCTTCCTACTGACTGCAGAACAAACTTCTTCGCGTCGTGTCCTATACCAATATTCACAAACAAAACGAGATTTGGCCTGTTAGAATCCCATCCTTCATAAAACGAACGGGAACCCATAAGGATATTTATGTCAGAATCATCTTTGTTGAGTTTCTTGAAGTAGCTTTCGTTTTCAAAACTTTCGTTTATTTCATATCCTTCCAATTTATCTTTCAGCCAATTAGAAATATCGCCGATTTTAATCAAGGCAAAAGGCTTGTCAGATGTTTGTAACTTAAAAATGAGCTCCTGTCTATTGCCAGGTATTTTTAATACTTCAATCTTTCCTGATGAGGGCGCATTTAAAATCCGTCGCAGTATGTCTTCGTAATTAATTTGATTGATATCCTCTTTATCTATTTCAACACTTTTATCTTCCTCAAACTCATATTTAGGATTATTTCCAAATTCATCAATAAGCTCAACTTTGGCCTTTTGCAGTAAACTATTGTCAACACTGCCCAGGGAAATTTTCACTAACTCAGCGAAAAATAGTTCCAAGTCTGCTTCTTCTGTGTTAACAGAGTTAACAAGAGTTAAAAGAAGCGGGCGATGATAAAGCGTTTTATTTTCTTTTCTAACTTTTTCAAAATGTTGGTTAATATAAGTCAAGAGTATCAGAGTTTTCAAAACAATTTTTTGCTTTTCGGTCTTAGAAAAATCATTATTGTCTCTGAAAGCCGTTACTTCAGAACCGGAAACATAAATGTGCTTGCCATATCCTTCTTCAATAAATTTTGAAAGGTTAAAATTAAAAACACATGTTGCATAATCACGCGGATCAGTAAAAGTAGCAGAGAAATTAAAAAGGAAGCCATTTCTGGAAAGGATTGAATAAAGAATTTGCCTTTTGCTGTCTTCTTTGTCGCCTTTATGGGCTTCATCTAAAAGGATATACCATTTCCCACCGTTGTCATAATTGTCATAATTTTTGAAATTTACAATTTTTTCTTTAGATTCGTCAGAAATTAAATCAGAACGGTAATAAAAAACAGTTATCTCATTTTTTGTGAAAGGTATGGTGTTTTGGTGCTTTACGCTTTCATAGTCCTTTAAGTTCTTGAGATTTATTTTAGTGTCAAAGTTAAAACTATTAAATTGCTCTATATGATTTTTAAATTGCTCTAAAAGATCGTCTCTGTGAGCCAAAAACAAAATATCGTTCGCAGGTATTTCTTTTTCTTTAATCAGTTTACCTAAAATTTCAATCAGTTTGACAATAATCAGCGTTTTACCTGAGCCAGTCGCCATCCAGAAACTCATTCTGTTGATGAAATGCTCAAACGAAATCCTGTTATCAGTAACGGGATAATCCTTGTCGTATTCTAACAAAAATTTAGCGGTCTTGCTGTCTTGTTTTTTCTTAAGGTCGTAATCAAAAATTTCGCCTAATCCGTTGGATTGATATTGGCTGAAAAATGACTTTTTGTCGCCCTTCTTTTCAGCATAAAACAGATAAAGTGCTTTAAGAGCATTCTGCAATCCATGTTTTTGAAAATCAAAAAGCGTTTTATTTTGAGAAAATTTACCAAAGTCAAACCCCTGCCATTTTGCAGGCAGGTGAGCAAAAGAAATGTTATTTACAATTTTTTCAAGTATTCCTTTTGTTTTTGTAATTTTTTCGTCTTTTTTCTCTGCCATTTTACCACCAGATTAAGGACTTAATGAGTTTGTAATCCAAGTCATTTGTATTTATTTTTGTCCCGTCGGTAAATTCTACTTTGTCATCTGAAATTCTCTTTATCCATTTGCCAGTTAAATTAGATAAAGTTTCGGCAATATCAATGTCAGAGTAGAGTTTTGATAAATCTACTTCCACTTTGTTTTTCTTGTAATCAATTTCCAACACAGAAAGCATTTTCTCATCTTTCATAAAAACATATTCCTGATACGAAGATGCGGTTGGTTTTGTGAATATATTACCATCAGAATATTTGCAGTTTGCCAGCGCTTCTTCGTATTGTTCAATTTCGTAGTATTTGAAGAAGCCACCACCTTTATATTCTTTTACATCCTTTGAGATGCCGGATTTATCATAAGCCAAGACCTTTTTCATTCTTGGTAAAACTACGGTATAAAAATGTTCTCCCATCTCCACGCCGAGCCATCGCCTGCCGAGTTTATGCGCCACTGCGGTTGTTGTGCCAGAGCCGAGGAAGAAGTCTAAAATTAAACTACCTTTGATAGTAGATGCTTCTAATATTCTTGCTAATAATCTTTCGGGTTTTTGTGTCTGAAAATTTGAGAACTCAGTGGAACTTCCTTGAATTACATTTATATCTGTCCAAATATTAGTTGCTTGTTCTCCTTTTCCCAAATATACTTTCAATTTTGGAAATCCCCGATTATCAAAAAATATCACACCTTCTTTAATCATTTCGTCTATTTTATCTTGAGTATAACTCCAGTGATGTCTTTTTGGTGGTTCAATTTTATTGCCATTAAATAATCTTGCTGGGCCTTCGCCCGGAGCATATAAATCGTGTATCCTATATGTCCCTTTCTTATCTTTATATCTATACATTTTTTCTAAGTATTCTTTTTTATATGGTAAATATTGAGGATTATATATCCACTTTCCTTCATTATTTGAGTAAACTAAAATAAAATCGGAAATATTGGGAAAATGCAAAGATTGTATTTTAGGACCTGTATGTCTTTTCCAAGTAATTTTTGTCCTAAAATTATCTTCTCCAAATACATTGTCTAACAAAATTTTTCCATAATAATCCGCATTTGAATCTAAATGTAAATAATAACTTCCTATTTTATACAAAAATTGTTTTGCTATTCTTATTCTATTTTCCATCAAACTCAGCCAGCTTGAATCTTGAAACCTATCTACATAAGGAAAATCTTCCCCCGTATTAAACGGCGGATCAATATAAATTGTCTGCACCTTTTCTTTAAATTTTGGCAGGATTGTATTTAATGCCTGATAGTTTTCGCTTTTTATCAACCAGCCATCAAGTGATTCGTCAAGGTTGTCAAACAAAGACAAAATTTCTATTTCTAAGTCCTTAAAATATATGGTATCAATTGGCAAATGCTCGTATTTTTTGTTCAAATATTCGCCTTCTAAACCATTTTTCAAATCGCAGAGATTTGAAAAATCTCCGAACGAAGTGAGGTGATTTTCAAAAACATCTTTTACTTTAAAGTTTTCATCTATAATTCCCAAGCCCTGCCATTCTTTAATCTGCGATTTTACTCCATCCGCTTTGAGTATTTTTTCAATCAGCTTTTTGTCTTTTATCCTGTCCAAAGTAATCACATAATTTGAGTTTCTTACAAATTTTGGCTTATTCCAGATTTTTACCAGTTCGTCTTCAAACTGGCTGATAAAATCAATAACTTTGAAAGCAATATCCTTTAAGGTTTGCAGTTGATTAACTCTATCCGCACCCCAGTCCTTTGCCCCGTCCCAGAAATACTGATAGCTCCAAAGTTTAAACTGTTCCTGCAAAAACGCTTTGGCATTTTTGTTGATGAAAAAATCCACTTCACTTTGTTTTTCAAATACCTTAAAAGCTTTTTCCAATTGCTCTCCGGTTATTATAATTCCTTTTTGTTTCAGTGCCTTCAATATTTCGTCTTGTTTCGTTATTCTGCCCTTTTCAGAATAAGCAACAGAAAAAATAATCGTCCCGTCTTCCTGCAATTTGTAAAATTCAAAAATAATATTGCGTTTTTCATTGGCTTTTTTGTTTTCTATCTTTGAGGCATCAAAATAAAAATTTAATCCGTCAAATTCAACAGGCACAGTCCTGAAAATCCTGTCTGTTTTGACATAGTAAAGCATCTGCGTTTTCCAGAAGAGAATGACATCTTTTTCATCGGTATAAACCTTTTCGTAGATGTTGTTATGAAATGGCGTTGAATTGAAATAAATTGAGCCGTTTTCCGTAAAATATCTGCTAAAAAAAGAGTATAATTTGTCAAAAAGTTCGTTCCTGAAAGCCGGATGCTTTTCTAATGCGTTATCTATATCTTTTTGAAGCTGTCTTTCTATCTGGGAATAATATCCTGATTTTATTCGCATCAGATTGATAAATCCGCCTTTGCCTTCAATCTTAGCGCCGATAAAGACATCCTGTAATGCTTTATAAAATTTTTGTTCTTTTGTCATTGACTGAATGTTTAGTGTTTTGAAAATTTATTAATCTATATCAATTAAAATTTTATTAAAATTTATTGAATTATGAAAATAAATATTTCTTAAAATTAAAATAAGAAAATTTAATTAATATACAAAAACAGTTGATAAAATTTGATAATGAGCAAGACAAATAAGAATAATGCGGATATTAAGGATAATACGGGCAATACTGTTGATGAATTTGCAGAGGATAACTTTGCAGAGGCAGAAAGCATAACTAATTCCGGAGAAAGTATGCCGGAGGACAAAATAAAGTCGTTAGCAGAGAAATTTATTACTCTGAAAAAGGACGCTCTTTTAGAGGTTGCAAAGGACTATCCGAAAAAGAAGTCCCTGCTTGTTGATTATTCCGAATTGTTTAAATTTAATGCACAATTATGCGATGAACTGGTTGACTTCCCGGATAAAGTAATACGACTTTTTGAAGAAGCGGTTAATGAACAAAATACTCCTGTAAATTTTGAAGGCGATGTCCAATTTCATGTCAGGTTTATGTTGCCTAAGGGCTTTAATGTGAATATACGAGATGTAACAAGCGAATATATAAATAAATTTTTTTGCGTGGATGGGGTTATTACGAGAGTGAGTGATGTTCTTCCGAAGGTTTATGTCGGGGTTTTTCAGTGTCCGATATGCGGGAAAAGAAAAGAGATATATCAGGAAAAAAACAGAAATTTGGTTGTTCCTTCCGTATGTGACGACTGCAAAAAAACAGTTAAATTTAAACTGCTTCCGGAAGAAAGTAAATTTCTGGATATCCAGCGATTAGAGATTCAGGAGCCGCTGGAGGTACTCAGGGGTGGTGAAGAAGCCAGAAAGATAGAAATATGGCTGACTGATGATTTAACCGGAAAAGTACTGCCGGGAAATATAATAAATGTAGCGGGAGTGATGAAATTAATTCCTCCGAAAAATATAAATGATGCGGTTTACAGGAAATTTATTGATGCAAATAATGTTAATGTCATTGACAGGGAATTTATAGAGGTTGATTTATCGGAAGATGACATTAAAAAAATAAAGGAATTTGCGAAGTCGCCGGATGTTGTTGAAAAATTTGTAAGTTCTATCAGTCCGACAATATACGGATATAAAGAAATTAAAGAGGTGATGGCATTGCAGTTATTCGGAGGGAGTAAATTTGAACTTCCGGATAAAACAAAAACAAGGGGAGAAACACATTTGTTGTTAATCGGTGATCCGGGGGTTGCAAAGTCAAAATTGCTGATTGGTGCGAGCAATATTGCACCGAAAAGTATATATGTCAGCGGAAAGGGTACAAGTGCAGCCGGCTTGACTGCTACCGCAGAGAAAGATGAATTTGCGGAAGGTGCGTGGGTGCTAAAAGCAGGGGCATTAGTATTGGCATCCGGGGGCTTGGCATGCTTACATCCAAAAACAAATGTTTTAGTTAATGGAAAGGTAAAAGAAATAGAGGAACTATTTGATGGCGAATATATTCTCGCACGAGATAAATTTAATGAGATACAAGAAATTAAAGAGATTAATTTAACAGTTGTTTCGTACAATATAGACGAACTTTCAGTAGAAGAAAGCACCGCCACAAGAATCAGAAGAAAATTTTATAAAGAAAATATGCTGGAGATAAAATTTAAAAATAATTCTTCAATAAAATTAACACCTGACCATCTCCTGCTTGATGGCAACACAATGGAATGGAAACCCGCAGAGAAATTTTCCGCAGGAGAAGATGCAGTTGCCGATTGGGGGAATAATAAAATCATTGAAATCAACGAGTTCCATTATGAAGGGTTTGTTTATGACTTATTTGTTCCGGGAAACAATAATTTCCTGACAGACAGTGTTGTTGTACATAATTGTATTGATGAATTTGACAAAATGGAAGATGAAGATAGGGCGGCAATGCATGAGGCCTTAGAGCAGCAAACCATATCCATCGCGAAGGCAGGTATCGTTGCAAAATTCAGAGCGGAAACATGCGTGCTTGCAGCGGCAAATCCGAAATTCGGAAGATTTTCAAGCGAAAAAGCAATAGCTGACCAGTTTAACATTCCTCCGACATTGTTGTCTAGATTTGACTTAATTTTTCCTCTTAGGGATATTATGGACAGTACACAAGACAAGGGGGTTGCAAAGTATGTACTTATGGCATATTCCGGAAAGAAAGAGGAACAACTTATCCCGCCGATAGATATTGAGTTTATAAGAAAGTACATTGCTTATGCGAGAAAAAATTTAAATCCTGTGTTAGGGGAGGTTGCACAAAAGAAAATAGAAGAATATTATTTGCAGTTAAGAAGAGAAAGCAGTAAGGATGTGGTGCAAATCACTGCAAGACAACTTGAGGGCATAATACGAATAAGTTGTGCAAGTGCAAAAATGCGACTGAGAAATGTTGTTGAAGAAGATGATGTTAACAGGGCAATTCGCCTGATGGAATATTCAATGAATCTTATCGCAAGAGATAAAGAAACAGGAAAAATAGATGTTGACAGAATATCTTACGGACCGAAAGAAAAGAGAGACAAAATAAAGAACCTGTCGGAAATTTTAGAATACCTCACCGAAAACGGAAAGAAACACTGTTTCATACAGGACTTTGTTAAGCAGGCAATAGAGCAGGGAATTGACGAAAAGGATGCAAAAAATTTCGTTGAAAATGCGAAAAGAGAGGGAAAAATCTTTGAACCGAAGGACGGAGAAATCGGGATGATTGAATAAGGACTTAAATTTTCACTTAAATATTCGCTTTTTTTAAGACCTCCTTTCCCTGTGCTTTTGGAATAACCTCAATTTTTCCGTTAAATTTTTTTTGCGTCTCTTTTCCTTCAAAAAATTTATCTAAAAAAACAGCCAGTGCGGCAACTTCGCTGTGCGGCTGATTTCCTATGGCGACATTGTAATCCGTAAGAAAATATACCTCCGCATCAACTTTTTGACCGCCGGCAATTATAAGCAAATTTTTCCTTTTGCTTACTTTATCCGAAATTTCTCTGATGATGTCATTAACCTGCAAGCCATACATTGTTAAATGAACCCTTACGCCGTCAAAATTTTTTATAAAGTCCTTATAATTTTCCGTAAAATTTACCTTAAAATTTCCACCCCACTCATCTGTAATCCGCTTAACGCTGTCCTCTACTCTTTCATCCCTGACATCAAAAACAACCTCATCCGCTCCGAATGCCCGTGCGGTTAAGCATATATGTGTTGAAATTCGTTTGTCTCTTTCAAAACGATGTCCAAGCCGCAAAACAGTAATCATAATTTTTAATATGAAGTTAAATTTTAGAAATGTAAAAAAATTGTATTATTTTCTAAAACAATCCATCCAGCTACTCATTAAATATAATTTTCTTTCTCTTCTCATTGAAACATATTGTTCCGTTAAATGACTTTCTTCCAAAAAGAAACGGGACATCATCACTTAGTGCGCATGCTATCTCACTTTCAAATTTCTTATTTCCCACAGATATATTTACTTTCCTGATAAAGTAAGGTATCTTACCGCCTCCAACACCCTCTGCAAACAGTAGTTTATTATCCCATTTTGTAAATCCCAATCGTTTTGCCGCGCTAATCGGAATCATTGTTATATCTGCACCTGAATCGACAAAAAAATAGATGGACATTTCTTTATCTTTGTTAGTGACTGTTGCCCTGATAATTGGCACATTATCAATATAATCAAATTCCATCTTCGCCTCGCTCATTTTACAAATTAATAAAACACACTATTGGTTGATGGAATCCTTATTATTTCAACTTTCTTCAATTCATCATCATTTAATTCCTTTAAGACATCAGATGCAGTACTGCCTGAGGATATAACCTTATTATTTAAAATCGCTATATATTTTCCCGCATACTTTTCTTTAATTTCTTTGAAGTGTTTCCCCAGCCATTCACTTTTTGCATTTATTTTATTTTCCATTTTATCAAGTTAAATTTTTGCCAAAATTTTACCAAACACATTAAATTGGAATTAATACTAATTATAAAGGCATTATTAAATTTTAAAATGCACATCCTCGCATTAACCTTTGAATATCCTCCTGCACAAACAGGCGGATTGGGAGGAATTGTAAAAGATATTTATAAAGAAATATGGAAAAATTTTGGAAACACAGATGAGAAAATTTATGTAAGTTTGGCAATGCCTGCACAGGGACTGCAGAACGGCTATAAAAATATTTCCATCTTAAAGAAAGAGACCGACTTTGATGTTGAATTGGGTGACAGAAAACAGCACATTGAAGTCCGATTGGCATCCGATTCCTTAAATCCGGACATTCCGATTCATCTGATATGCGGAGCGGAACTAAATGACTGGCAATGTTACGCATCTCTTCCCCGGAAAATTGCGTTGTTTTCAAGAGCAATCCCGATGTTTATTGACCATTTATTCTGGAATCATCATAGTGTTGATTTAATTCACATTAATGACTGGCATTGTGTTCCTGCGGGAGTTATGGGAAAATTAAAGTATGCAAAGCAGGGAAAGAAAATACCTGTGCTTTACACGATACACCGCATCGGAGAAAAAGAAGGTGTTTATGATATAAGTTTTCTGGACTGGATAAAATTTTACGAATACGAGAGTATAAGCAACGCATCTTATTTTTCAGGGTTCGGCTGGAGTAAGTTTTCAATTGAGGCACTTGGATGTTATTATGCGGACAAGGTAAATACCGTTAGCAAAAGTTATATGTCTGATGTCTTAAATTTTATAGGTAAATTTCCGCAAAATCAGCAGGATGTGAAAAACAAGACCACTTACATTTTTAACGGTATTGAAAAATTTCATAATTTTAATGTCGGTGAAAAGAAAACCGGGAGAAAAAATTTTCTTAATAAAAACAATTTAAGCAATGGCATCCTTATTTCCTTTGTCGGGAGATTTGACGGAAGACAGAGAAAACCGGGTGTCCTGTTACCGGCAATAGAGAAATTTTTTGAAAAAAACCACACAATAACAAAAGATGTGCGATTTATTATAAAATATTCCGGAGGGGATGAAAGTTTGCTGAATTATGCGAACTATCTGCAATCCAAATTTCCCGAAAATGTGAAAATTTTAAAGGGCTGGATTGAGCTGGAAAATTTATACAAAGCAAGCGATATATTTGTCAATGTCCCGGATTTTGAGCCGTTCGGTTTGACAACATTAGAGGCAATGGACAGTGGGGCAATTGTTATTGGAACAGAGGTTGGAGGAGTCAGGGATATGCTCAATGACTTTTACTGGAAATATGATTTTGCAGACGGGATGAAAAACAACAATGTTACCGGGTTTTTCGTATTGAATGACAGCATGGCACTGACGAACAAAATTTTAGAGGTCTGTATTTTAGTTAAATCAGGAGAAATTCTGGGTGATTTTGGTGCGCATTCGGAGCAATATAAAAAATTTATGGATTCAATTCCGGTTGAATACGGCAAATTAAAGGAAGAAATTTTAAAAGAGCCGTTTTTAGCAGGTATAATGATGCACAATTCAATGGCGAGGGCAAAGAAATTTTCTATTGAAGAAACAGCGAAAAATTATGTTGAAATTTATAAAAATTTATAAAGATGGAAACCGCCACTATTTTACTAACATGTCCGGACAAAAAAGGAATTGTCGCAGGTGTTACTGACTTCCTTTATAAAAATAACGGAAATATCCTGCACGCAGACCAGCATATTGATAGTGTTAATAATCACCAAACCCTTTTTATGCGGGTTGAGTTTGATTTAGCGGACTTTGCGATTGAAAAGGAATGTCTAAAAGCTCAATTTGATGAAATTGGCAGGAAATTTAGCATGCATTATTCAATAAAATTTTCATCCGAAATCCAGAATATCGCAATTTTTGCCGGAAAGGAGGAACATTGTTTATTTGACATACTTTTAAAACAAAAAGCAAAGGAGTTAAGATGCAATATTCCTTTGATAATAAGCAACCATCCTGACATGGAAAACATTGCGAAATTTTTTAACTGCAAATATTATGTGATGGAAAAAACCCCCGAAAATAAAATTTCTCAGGAAATGAAAGAAACGGAATTGCTGGAAAAATTTAAAATTGATACAGTCGTTTTGGCAAAATATATGCAAATCTTAAGTCCGAATTTTATTGAAAATTATCAAAACAGAATAATAAATGTCCATCATTCGTTTTTGCCTGCGTTTAAAGGTGCAAAGCCGTATTTACAGGCATATACAAGAGGAATAAAGTTAATCGGAGCAACCGCACATTATGTTACGGAAGAATTAGATAACGGCCCGATAATTGAACAGGAGGTTGTAAGAGTTAGTCACAGAGATACATTGCCTGATTTTATTGAAAAAGGAAAGGATGTTGAAAAATTAGTTCTGGCAAGGGCATTAAAGGCACATTTGGAGAATAAAATTCTGGTTTACGGAAATAAGACGGTTGTTTTTGATTAGATGAAATTAAATTTTTCTAAAACTTTTCTTTATGTAGGTTACGGATTTGTCTATTATATCCGCATCTATCTTCCTTGCCGTAATATAAGATATTGACTGGCTAACCGCAATTATATTTTCTATTGCCCGTTCATTTGTTTTCTTTGCCCATGTACTTGTTTCGTTGAATTGCTGTCTGACTTCTTCGGTAAATTTATCTGCTCTCTTTCTGACATACTCATTCATCATGCAGGTAAGTTCTGCAGAGTCCTTTGCAGGTGTGCCGAGCTTATTGAATGCCTCACAGAGTTTCTCCGAGTCGGGACGACATCCGACATAGTTGTTATAAAACAGTATATCTTTAAGGCCCGGATATCGGGTAATCAGGTCAAACTCAAAATAATACCTCATTGCGGACAATAATCCCATTTCCTCAAGCCGTCTCGGACTTGTTATGACAAAGTTGTCCGTGAAAAAACGCACTTTGCCCATTTTATGCATCCTGCGTGCATAATCGGCATCTTCAAGTGGCACATCCCGAAATCCGCCGGAACGCCTGAAAGCATCCGCTGTCACAAAGGTGTTGAATCCCAAAAGCGTAGGAAAGCCGATTTTGTCATTGAATTCAAACCACGAACAATTAAGTTTTTCCAGGAAAACCATTTTCGGGCCCGGATTAGAAAACCTGAATCCTGCGCAAAAACCAAGCAGGTCAGGATAGTCCTTAAATTTATTCACTCCCCACTTAATATAATCCTTTGGCAATACGGTATCGGCATCTATAAAAAGCAAATATCTTCCGTTAGCTGACTCAGCACCATAGTTGCGCTGCAGCCCGATACTTCTGACTTCCGATAAAATTACCTTGTTTGCATATATTTTGGCTATTTCAGCAGTTCGGTCATTGCTTTTTCCGTCACAGACAATTATCTCGTATTTTGCATCTGTTTCCTGTGCCGCTATGGATTCCAGACAAATTTTTATGTTTTTCTCTTCGTTCAATGTCGGAATAATCACAGAGACGTCCATTTCAAAAATTTTAGTCCCGTTTACTCTTTCATTTGTTCATTCACCTTCTCTCTCTTTAAAAGACCTTCTGTTATTCCCACTATGCTTCCAATATCAGATGTTCCTGAAATAGCCCCCGAAGGAACTACTATTAAATTTTTCTCCCTTGCTATTTCCGAAAGTGTTTGCAGCTCTCTTAACTTCATTGCCAGCGGCATTTTTGTATATTCCTCTGCTGCCTCTCTCATCTTCATTGCTGCCTGTAATTCCCCGTCAGCCATAATTATTCTGCTTCTTTTTTCTCTTTCCGCCTCTGCCTGTTTTGCCATTGCTCTCGTCATATTTTCCTGCAAAAGAACATCCTTTATTGTTACGGCATTAATCTTTATCCCCCATGGACCCGTTGCTACATCCAGAATTTCCTGAATTGTCTTTCCGAGTTCCTCTCTTTTGGCAAGTAATTCATCCATTTCTTTCTGTCCGAGAACATCCCTTATGGTTGTCTCTGCCCTTAATACACTTGCTTCATGATAATTTTCAACCTTTACAATCGCATTACACGGATCTTCAACCCTGTAATAAACAACCGCATCAACCATGATAGAAACATTATCCTTTGTTATTACATTCTGCTTTTTAATATCAAATACGATCGTCCTTAAATCAACTTTAATCCATTTATCAACAATAGGAATTATGAAAAATACTCCGGGTCCTTTTGCCCCGACTAATCTTCCGAGACGAAAAATCACACCTCTTTCATACTCATTTACTATCTTTATACTCTGTGCTAAAATCATTATTATTACCACCATCCCAAAAATAATGGGAATCATACTGCCATCACTCATTTTAAAAAATTTAAATAATAAAATTTTATAAATAATTTGTTATAAATTAGTTATAAGAGCATAAATAATATAAATATTTAAAATTTAATGCAATATAAATTTATCTAATATGTATCTAACCTATAAAAACACAAACCTGAATATATCTTTATACAAAAACAATGCAATAACAGAGGACGAGGAAATTTTCAGAGAAATTTTCAGAGTGGTTGTCGGGGAAAGGAGCAAAATAGAGAAAGAAATAGTAAAAAATTTGTTGTTTAAGTATTCTCTTGAACCGGTTGAAATTAATCACCTCACTTCCGCTCACTTCGTTCCGCTCACTTCGTTCCACTCGGGAGATTTTCAAAATGCTGAAATTAATGATGCACCCGATATAATTAAACTGATGGTATGTTCCTCAAAGACAGCAAATGTCGGTCCGATGGCAGGTGTTGCAGGAGCAATATCAGAAATTTTGTGCGGGAAGTGTATTGAATTCGGATTTGATGCCGGGCTTATCGAAAACGGAGGAGATATTGCTCTGTTCGGAGACAGGAATTTTAAGGTAAAAATTTATGCAGGAAATTCGCCCTTTTCAAACAAATTTTTTATATCGTTAAATCCGGCAAAATTATTCCCTGACAAAATTTTAGGTATATGCACATCTTCGTCTTCTGTCGGGCTGTCTGTGAGTTTCGGAGACAGCGATGCGACAACAATTATAGCAAATAGTCCGGCAATTGCAGACGCATTCGCGACATCACTTGGAAATTTAGTTAAAAACGATGAAGAGAGCATTAAGGATGTTATTGAACTCGGAAAGAAATTTAAGGAAATTTACGGAATTTGCATAATTGTTAAGGATAAAATCGGAGCGTGGAATGTGAATTTGGAGAAAATTTAATGATTTCAACCCTCTCCGGACTTTAAAATTTTTCCATCGGCCAAAACAGAGTATTTCCATTTACGAAATGGGGCAAAGAGTAATGGCGGTTCGCAAATAATTTTAATTTCAGACCTATTTTCAGACCTTTCTGTTTCGTCTATGGTAAAGTTAAAGATATAGGGCGTGTGCAGCCAGTCAAATTTAAAGAATTTCCTTACGAGTTTTCTGTCAACTTTAAAGCGAACGATTCCCCACATCTTGTCTATGGAAAATTCAACTTCGTGTGTTTCTTTTGTACATAAGATAAATTTAATGTCCATTTTATAAATTAGTCAATAATGTTTAAAACCTAAATTATATATTGGTTTTTATATTTAAAACAGCATTACTTGTTTATCATTATCAAAATTTATTTAAGATGAACCCACAAAATATTATCAAATATGCAAAACAGGAAATTTCAAAAAGACCAATCGGAATAACAACAAGTGCGGTAATATTTGGTTTGATGGGAATATTTTGCTTTTTACTTTCCGTAATTGCCCCGCTTGGTATGCTAAATATACTTCCCGTAAAATTTGGCCCTGATACACCCGAAACAAGAATATTTTTGGGAATTTTGTCAGTTATATTTTTCACTCCTTTATGGCTCATATTTTTTAATATCGCTTATGAAATCTGGCATGAAGATGAAAAAGGAAGACAAAGAGGCGTAGCATTCGGAGTAATTGCCACAGTTATCAGCATTCCTGTTGCCGCAGGAGTTATGCAAATTTTCTTTTTAAGTAATCAAATTTCTGCAATAATCATTGTGCTTATGATGATAATTATCCTTTACTTCTTACTTTTTGATAAAAGAACACGACTGGCATTTCAAAGTAAAATATTGGATAAGAAAAAATTTTGGAAATACACCAAAATAATTGCCAGCTTTATACTTGTTGTAACAGTTATTGCAGTTGGAATTCTATCAATGCCTTTGCTACACTGATCTTTAAGCTAAATTTCCAAATTTTACCATAGCATCGGAAGCATAAATCCCATTGATATAAATGTTGCAATTGAACCCCCTATACTTGTAAAAAAGAATATGAGAATAATTCTAACAACCTGATTTCTCCATAAGTCCTTCCATTTTTTTATTTTGTGTAAATTTTCAAAATCAAAGACCTTCGGCGGACGAACCTTTGCTTCAACAAGTGCGGAAACAGTTCCTATTCCTATGCCCGGATGAATTGCGGTAAAGGGCGAGGCAATAAAAGTTGCCAATATTGTTAAAGGATGGGCAAACACTAAAATCGCTCCGATTGCAGCAAATACCGAATGATATAAAAACCATGTGAAAGCCATGCTCAAAAATACATCTATTCCTTTAACATAAAATCCATAAATAAACATTCCCGTGATAAGCAATAAAATTGAGTATGTAAAAATTTTAACTAAATTTCTTCCTTTTGGGACATAAGTAATTTCTTTCATTAAATTTTCGCGCTGTTCTTTGCTTTTTTCATCAAATTTTTCCATGTTTCTTTTTATTCCTGCTAAATGTCCGCTTCCGACTACTGCAACAATTTTATTCCCTTGTGCATTCAAAATTTTATTTGTCAGATAATAGTCCCTTTCGTCTATTAGTGTATTTTTAACATTCGGAAACGCAAGAGATAATTCGTCCATCATTTGTGACATAACATCCTTATTTTTCAGTTGTTCAATTTCTTCTGCTCTTAACTTTTCAGAGAAAAATAATGTTAGCAATATTAAGGAAAAGACCTTATATTTTTCAAAAACACTCATTTTTGAGGATGCTCTTTTCATAGTAGTATTTATATCCCTGTCTGCTAACTCTATCGGAATGTTTAAATTTTTGGCAACATTCATCGCTTCAGTCATCTCTGCCCCCGGCAAAATTCCCACATCCTCACCCAATCGCCTCTGAAAATTTGAAAGGATTAAATTTACCAGAAATAAAGCGGTCTTACCTTCCTTTATAATCTTTGTTATATCTGTCTGTTTCCACTTCTCTTTATCATTCAAAATTTCATATCTCTGCTTACATAATTCAACACATACTACATCCGGTTTTTCCGCTTCAATGGTGCTTTTTACTTCATCCACACTTTCCTTAGATATGTGTGCGGTTCCGATTAATATTATCTCTTTGTTGTTCTTAATTAGTCGTTCTATCAATTTTTGCTTTGTTATTGAAATTTAAATTGTAAATTTATTTTGGATTAATAATTTAGTTTCAGAAGTTGATATTTTCAAGTATTACCTATCTTTGAAAGTTATTGAATTTTTACCTTTGTTAAAGATATAAAATAGGGACACCAAAAAGATATATTTTAAAGGTGTTTTTAGATATCTTTCAAAGTTAGGTATTAAATAATTTCACCGATTTTATGGACAGGTATTTATTCTTATACTCATAT
>JAGWDQ010000118.1 GCA_018260615.1 Candidatus Altarchaeum sp. | reverse complement strand
TTTTATAAAATGAGCAGTTACAAAATTTATTTACCACAACTTATTGAGAAGTTACTTAATTGAAGATTTTTCACCATTTATAAATAGGTTAAATGTGTTCTTAACCAATTCATTATTATTGTAGAGAAATGGCAAATATGTTGGAGGTATTTCAAATTCAATTGTGATGTTGGAAAGATCTTTTATGGTCTCTTTAAGCTGAGATATTGCATAACTGAAATCCTGTGGAGAAACTATCCAATTTTCTATATTTAATTTCCCATAATTTCTTACCGGCTGGAAGAATAAATATTTAATGCCAATATCATATAAATAACGAGTCATTTCTACAAGTTCTTTGAGATTTTCCTTATATATTACTGTAGATGATGAAATAGATGTTGCTAATCTTTCATCAATTGCTACTTTCATTCCCTCTATAATTCTTTCAAAAGTTCCCTCACCTCTTAATATGTCATTCCCTCTTTTCGTACCATCAATCGAAAAATCTAAATAATCTAAACTGTACTTATCTATGTATTCTGAAAATTTTTTTACCAATGTTCCATTTGTTATAATTCCATATTTTATCTTCCAATTATTTCTTAACTCATTAAAATGGGATAATATACCAAATATCTTTTCACTCATCAAAGGCTCTTTTCCACATATATGGAAATGTCGGGTTCCGTGATTTACAAATTGGTCGATTATGGAACGCCACTCAGTAAGATTTAATTCTTCTTCGGCGGTATTAGAAGTACCCCAAAAACAATGTTTGCATCTTAGATTACATTTGTGTGTTAGGTACAGTCCAACGCTTCTAATATGTACCGTTGATTTGATTTCATTTTTTAATGTTTTAGTGTCCCAATTATTTTTTTCTGTAACCCGACGCCACATATTAACTATTTGCTTTTGTTTCATGTTATCCCCCCATCTATTTTACTTTTTTCCTTATTTTTTCTTCCTCAAATAATGTAAATAACACTCCACTTAAAGGAAATATCCATCCATCAAAACTTACTTGAGAAGAATTAATGTCACTTGAAAAATGAACATATGTCTTCTTATTATTCTCCGCATCAGTAGGGGCCACATTAAAATAAGGATAGGGGGTAATTTTTCTACAGTCAAACTCACTTTCGTATACAATATTAATCTTCACATTTTTACTTACTTCTCTTATATAAACATCATAAGTTCTTAATATTTTATTTATGAATTCTATGTTAATATGTACAACTCTTTCTTCACCACTTGGTACAACCATGTTTTTATCTGTTAATTCATAAACCATTGCTTGTTCATCTATTTTTATCGGTTTTATTTTCCCATTATCTATGGACCATTCTTCATTACCAATATTTATTCTTACATTGAAAATTTTTTTTAAATTTTCTATATTCGCATGGCTGTTTATTTCGTTTATTTCAATATTGTACTTTTTATAAAGATCACGTAGTTCCGTCGTGGATGAGAACATATAAATACATCTTCCTTGTTCTTTACTGTATGAAAAATTTTTTGGATCACTGTTAATAGCAAATACAGGTTGAACATTTTCAAAGAGGTTATATGCTTTTGTGTCTTCATTTTTCTCGACATACCGAATTTTTATCGATATTTTTGCTAATTTTGATTCATTTAATCTCTTAATAGTAACCTCGTGAGAGAAATCCTCTCTAATCATCTTCTCCTTCTGTTGAAACATAGGGTGAATAAAATTTTCCCAACATCCTTTTGCTAACTCAGGGGTTGTATATGTTTCAAAGAATTTCAAAATTGCCCTCTCTTTTTCATGTTCGTTTAGTTTATTTATATAACCCCAATCATCTATAATATTTACAAGTTCTTTACGTAAATCTTTCATAGATTCTTTCCTTACAATAACATCATATATAATACCAATTAATCCTGCCCCTATTGAAGTAGATCCTATTGAGTCTAGTAATGGAAAATTATAGTATTTACTGATTACGATTAAACCAATTCCGCAGACAATAAATATAGTAGAGATTAATAATAAGAGTACCCCTCTTTCACTATTTTTTTCGTCATCCGGATCTTCAGATAACCTCTTATTCCTATTCACTTTTGTCATTTTCTTTAGTCTATGAAATATCTCATTACACCTGCATCTAAATATAACTTAGACCTATCACATGTTATCTTTTCTCCATCCGAAATAAGAACAAAATGGGTTTCATAAAGTTCTTCAATTGCTTTAGCGCCTTCTCGTTCTTTAATATTATTATCTCTAAAGAAAGATTTGATGTTGTCCCCCGAATTTATATTTTTAGCAATAAGTAAGGCTAATGGACTAACCACAAGTGTTTTTTCATAGGTTAATATTCTGTATGAAAAATTTGTAATATCTTCTATCCAATTGCCTTTTTTAATGATAGGAATTTCATCTATTTTGCCCAAGAATAACTTCTTTTCTACATCTTCCATTAAAATTCTACCTTCCTTTATAATTTCTATTAAACTCTCAAACCCATAATTAATGTAGAGCACCGCAGCTTGTTGTAAATTTGTTGTATATCTATTCCAATCGGAGCCCGGATGGTGCCTAAACCTTAGATGGAATACGAGATTTTTACATGCATCTGATCCTATTATTTCTCTACAAATATATAATATTCCAACATAATCACATATTCCATCTTCAATTCCTCGAGCTAATAAATGAGGGTGTTTCATCGATGCTGCCCGATGGATGATCTCATGAGAAGCTAGAATTTGTGTACTGTAGGGTAAAATTCGATCCTCCTTAAAATAAATACCCTCTTCAATTCCGTATTTCCTTTTGTCAGCAACATCGAAGTTAATAGCTGTCCCTCCGGCATTTTCAAAAGGTTTTGGAAATTTTTCAACAATAAATGTTTTCACATCGTCCAATTCTATACCTATCTTATTTATCTTTTCACAATATTTATTGACGTATTTATCTATACTCTTAAACGGATCCTCTAATGGATTAGATATAATTGTATCCTTTATGTTTTTTAGATCTTCTATGATCAATAAGTTTTTAGCGTCTTTTTGTCCAATTTCACCAACTATATGTGATTTTGTGTCAATATATTCTTCAATTTTTGACACAATTTCTTTCTTTTCAAAAGGGATATTATTAAACTCTTTCATAATAAAATCTCTAAATGCAAGAACATTCCCAAATTTGCAGTTGCTTATATATAAAGCTCCCCCTATAGCCTTACTACCGTTAATTTCCATCATTTTTTGACCTTCATAATCACGGTTCTTATTATTTTGAGGGCATACCAAAAAGGTATGCCCAATATTTAATCACCACCTTTCCCGTCGTCCATTTTGTTTTGATTAACTAATTTTGTTTTGATTAACTACAATATAAATTAAATTAAATGACTATAATGAATTAAAATATTATAATAAATTAAAATTTAAAGATATTAAATGAATGAAAATATTGATATTGATGAATTAAAATATTATAATAAATTAAAATTTGAAGATATTAAAGATATTAAAAAATTGATGATGATAAATTAAAAGATATTGATAAATTAAATTTTATAGGATAATAAGTAACTTCTCAATAAGTTGTGGTAAATAAATTTTGTAACTGCTCATTTTATAAAA
>JAGWDQ010000117.1 GCA_018260615.1 Candidatus Altarchaeum sp. | reverse complement strand
AAAAAATATTGGCATCTATTGAAGTTTGCGGGTAACGAAATTTTGGAATGGACTGAAATGAGTTTTCAATCTTTAAAAATCTGTTGATTTTTAAATACTGAAAATCTGTAAGATTTTCAATCTTTAAAAATCTCTTGATTTTTAAATCGCCTCACTGCCGTTCGGAGATTTAAAAATTTGTGAAATTTTTAAAAGACACAAAGTCATAGAGGATAACTCCTTTGTGTCTCCGTGTCTTTGTGCGATTTTCAAAACGCATTTTCAAAACGCGGAGTTTTGAAAATCTCCGAGCAGGAGCGAGGTGAGAGTTTTGAAAATCTCCGAGCAATATCAAAAATGCTTCAAGCATTTTTGAATATCCCAAAAATCTTGTAGATTTTTGCGACAGCGAGGTTAGATGTCAATAAAAAATACATACTTTATAGAACCGTAAAAAAGTTAATTAAATTTATTATCTGAATGCGTAATTATTTAATCTTAATATAATAATTTTATAATGTAATAATAATATAATAATCTAATAATTTTTAATGGACTTAATTTTAAATACCTCTCTTAATTTTAAATACCTCTTTTTTAAAATGAAACAAAACACAAAACAAAGAAAAAATCAGTGCTGTGTAAAAAATTTAACAGATTCTTAATTATTTTTAATAAAAATTTAATTAATTCTTAATTATAATTAATTTTAAATTTAATTAGTTTAATTAATAATTTTTAATATCCTAACAATATTTTAAAATGAGTGCATCAATTTCGGAGAGGGCAAGTGCTGTCAAAGAATTATTTTTTAAGGGAGAGTATGAAGAGGCAGCAAAAATTATTATTCTTGTTGAGTTGTTAATTAGCGAATTAATAGCAAACGGTGATGAGAAAGAAGCAAAGAAAATTGAGTCGGAAATTTCTAATTTGAAAAAATCTGTTTTTGAAAAAGCCATTGCAAAAGCAACAGATGATGCAAAAAATTTAATTGCAAAAAAGGACTCCGGATGTGTTCTTGCCGTTCTGAAAGCGGAAAAATTTGCCGAAGGCACAAATAAAACACCTGCTCTTGAAAAGTTAAAGAATGAAGCGTATCGGATTGGAACTGAAAGCAAACTTGCAGAATGCAAAAATTATTTAAAGAATGGAAATTTTGACGGTGCCTATAAGGCGTATAAGACCGCTGAAATTTTTGGCGATAAAATCGGAAAGGATGCAGGGGATGGAAAAATTTTAAGCGAAATTTACACCGGCTTGTGCAAATCGGAAATAGAAGCGGCAAAGAAGGGCTTGAATGATAAAAATATAAATTGTGTTGAGAAAATTTTTGTTGCAGAGAAATACGCTGAAAAAGCAGAAAACACCTTATTAAGTAAAGAGGTTGCGGAATTAAAGAAAAATATCCTTAAATTTGGAGTTGAGGCAAAAACAGAGGAGGCAAAAAATTTATCCAAAAAAGATCCTGTAAAAGCATTAGTTGCTATACTTTCTGCCGAACAATATGCGAGTCAGGCAAATATTGCAACAAAAACAGAACAGTTAAAGAAGGAAATTTATGAAAATTTAATCAGGGTAAAATTTGATGAGGTAAAGGCAAATTTAAAGAATAATGACTATAAATCAGCACTTTCTGCGCTGGCTGTTATTAGAAACAGTGAAAAAACAGGCAAAATAAAGAAGATAGACGGAAAGATAGTTTTAGCAGAAGTAGAAAATTTACAGAAAAAGGCATATAATGTAGCGGTTGAAAATTTAATATCTGAAGGAAAAAATGCCATTAAGAAGAAAGATCATACAACAGCACTTGCAAACTGTAATTTAACTGGCATTTATGCAACAAAGTTAAATATTACTGTTGATGAGGTTGAAAATTTAAGAAAAGATGCATACAAAATTGCATGTCAGTCAAAAATTAATGAAGCAAAGGAATTATTAAACAAGGGAGATGCTGACGGATATGCTGCTTTGAATGTGGCGACTTCTTATGCAAAAAAGGCAAATATTCCCGTTCCGGAAGAAATTGAAAAATTGAAACCAAAGGCACACGAGGTATTTGCAAATTATAAATTTAATGCTGCAAAAGAAACACTTGAAACAGACCCGGGAGATTCGGTTGTTGCTTTGTTGCTTACCGAAAAACATGCAAAATTGGCAAATGTCCAATTACCTGCTGATTTTGAAAGTGTTAAAAACAAGGCGTACACTAATGGAATTAATGCAAAAATCAAAGATGCAGAAGATGCCTTAAAAACAAACGATTACGAAGGTGCAATCGGGCCGTTAAGCGTAGCAAAGAGTTATGCTGAAAAAATTAAAGTAAAGGTTCCTGCAAAGGTTGAGGAATTAAGGAAAAAAGCATACGCAATAGGTGTTAATGCAAAAATTGCAGATGTTAAGCAGGCGTTAGCTGATAATGATTACGGAGCGGCAGTTGGGGGATGCAATGTCGTTGATTTATTTGCAGGAAGGGCGGAAATCAAGCCACCAAAAGAATTAGCCGATTTACGATTACAAAGTTATAAGTTAGCTGCGGAAGAAAAGTTAAAGGAAGCAAAAGAAACAATAAAGACAAAGGAATATTCGGATGCATTCGGTGCATGTGCAGGTGTTGAGATTTATTCCAAAAAGGCAAACATAGAAATTCCAAAAGAGGTTGAGGAATTGAGAAAAAACGCATACAAAATTGCATGTTATTCCAAGATTGACGAAGCAAAGGAATTATTAAACAATGGAGATGCTGATGGATATGCTGCTTTGAATGTGGCGACTTCTTATGCAAAAAAGGCAAATATTCCCGTTCCGGAAGAAATTGAAAAATTGAAACCAAAGGCACACGAGGTATTTGCAAATTATAAATTTAATGCTGCAAAAGAAACACTTGAAACAGACCCGGGAGATTCGGTTGTTGCTTTGTTGCTTACCGAAAAACATGCAAAATTGGCAAATGTCCAATTACCTGCTGATTTTGAAAGTGTTAAAAACAAGGCGTACACTAATGGAATTAATGCAAAAATCAAAGATGCAGAAGATGCCTTAAAAACAAATGATTATGAAGGTGCAATCGGGCCGTTAAGCGTAGCAAAGAGTTATGCTGAAAAAATTAAATTACTGGTTCCTGCAAAGGTTGAGGAATTAAGGAAAAAAGCATACTCAATTGGTGTTAATGCAAAAATTGCAGATGTTAAGCAGGCGTTAGCTGATAATGATTACGGAGCGGCAGTTGGGGGATGCAATGTCGTTGATTTATTTGCAGGAAGGGCGGAAATCAAGCCACCAAAAGAATTAGCCGATTTACGATTACAAAGTTATAAGTTAGCTGCGGAAGAAAAGTTAAAGGAAGCAAAAGAAACAATAAAGACAAAGGAATATTCGGATGCATTCGGTGCATGTGCAGGTGTTGAGATTTATTCCAAAAAGGCAAACATAGAAATTCCAAAAGAGGTTGAGGAATTGAGAAAAAACGCATACAAAATTGCCTGTTATTCTAAGATTGACGAAGCAAAGGAATTACTGAATAAAGGTGATGCAGACGGATATGCTGCTTTAAATGTTGCTGAAGCATACTCAAAAAAGGCAAATATGCAAATTCCTGATGAACTTGGAAAATTGAAACCAAAAGCACACGAGGTATTTGCGAATTACAAATTTAATGCTGCAAAAGAAACGCTCGAAACAGACCCGGGAGATTCGGTTGTTGCTTTGTTGCTTACCGAAAAACATGCAAAATTGGCAAATGTCCAATTACCTGCTGATTTTGAAAGTGTTAAAAACAAGGCGTACACTAATGGAATTAATGCAAAAATCAAAGATGCAGAAGATGCCTTAAAAACAAACGATTACGAAGGTGCAATCGGGCCGTTAAGCGTAGCAAAGAGTTATGCTGAAAAAATTAAATTACTGGTTCCTGCAAAGGTTGAGGAATTAAGGAAAAAAGCATACTCAATTGGTGTTAATGCAAAAATTGCAGATGTTAAACAGGCGTTAGCTGATAATGATTACGGAGCGGCAGTTGGTGGATGCAATGTCGTTGATTTATTTGCCGGAAGAGCGGAAATCAAGCCACCAAAGGAATTGGAAAATTTAAGGTTACAGTCATACAAATTAGCTGCCGAAGAAAAGTTGAAGGAAGCAAAAGAAACAATAAAAACAAAGGAATACAGCGATGCATTCGGTGCATTGGCAGGTGTTGAGATTTATTCCAAAAAGGCAAATATTGCAGTTCCAAAAGAGGTTGAAGAGTTAAGAAAGAATGCTCATGAGGTTGCCTGTTATTCTAAGATTGACGAAGCAAAGGAATTACTGAATAAAGGTGATGCAGACGGATATGCTGCTTTAAATGTTGCTGAAGCATACTCAAAAAAGGCAAATATGCAAATTCCTGATGAACTTGGAAAATTGAAACCAAAAGCACACGAGGTATTTGCGAATTACAAATTTAATGCTGCAAAAGAAACGCTCGAAACAGACCCGGGAGATTCGGTTGTTGCTTTGTTGCTTACCGAAAAACATGCAAAATTGGCAAATGTCCAATTACCTGCTGATTTTGAAAGTGTTAAAAACAAGGCGTACACTAATGGAATTAATGCAAAAATCAAAGATGCAGAAGATGCCTTAAAAACAAATGATTATGAAGGTGCAATCGGGCCGTTAAGCGTAGCAAAGAGTTATGCTGAAAAAATTAAATTACTGGTTCCTGCAAAGGTTGAGGAATTAAGGAAAAAAGCATACTCAATTGGTGTTAATGCAAAAATTGCAGATGTTAAACAGGCATTGGTAGATAAGGACTATGGAGCGGCAGTTGGTGGATGCAATGTCGTTGATTTATTTGCCGGAAGAGCGGAAATCAAGCCACCAAAGGAATTGGAAAATTTAAGGTTACAGTCATACAAATTAGCTGCCGAAGAAAAGTTGAAGGAAGCAAAAGAAACAATAAAAACAAAGGAATACAGTGATGCATTTGGCGCATTGGCTGGTGTTGAGATTTATTCCAAGAAAGCAAACATGGCAGTTCCAAAAGAGGTTGAAGAGTTAAGAAAGAATGCTTATGAGGTTGCCTGTTATTCTAAGATTGACGAAGCAAAGGAATTACTGAATAAAGGTGATGCAGACGGATATGCTGCTTTAAATGTTGCTGAAGCATACTCAAAAAAGGCAAATATGCAAATTCCTGATGAACTTGGAAAATTGAAACCAAAAGCACACGAGGTATTTGCGAATTACAAATTTAATGCTGCAAAAGAAACGCTCGAAACAGACCCGGGAGATTCGGTTGTTGCTTTGTTGCTTACCGAAAAACATGCAAAATTGGCAAATGTCCAATTACCTGCTGATTTTGAAAGTGTTAAAAACAAGGCGTACACTAATGGAATTAATGCAAAAATCAAAGATGCAGAAGATGCCTTAAAAACAAATGATTATGAAGGTGCAATCGGGCCGTTAAGCGTAGCAAAGAGTTATGCTGAAAAAATTAAATTACTGGTTCCTGCAAAGGTTGAGGAATTAAGGAAAAAAGCATACTCAATTGGTGTTAATGCAAAAATTGCAGATGTTAAGCAGGCGTTAGCTGATAATGATTACGGAGCGGCAGTTGGTGGATGCAATGTCGTTGATTTATTTGCCGGAAGAGCGGAAATCAAGCCACCAAAGGAATTGGAAAATTTAAGGTTACAGTCATACAAATTAGCTGCCGAAGAAAAGTTGAAGGAAGCAAAAGAAACAATAAAAACAAAGGAATACAGCGATGCATTCGGTGCATTGGCAGGTGTTGAGATTTATTCCAAAAAGGCAAACATAGAAATTCCAAAAGAGGTTGAAGAGTTAAGAAAGAATGCTTATGAGGTTGCCTGTTATTCTAAGATTGACGAAGCAAAGGAATTACTGAATAAAGGTGATGCAGACGGATATGCTGCTTTAAATGTTGCTGAAGCATACTCAAAAAAGGCAAATATGCAAATTCCTGATGAACTTGGAAAATTGAAACCAAAAGCACACGAGGTATTTGCGAATTACAAATTTAATGCTGCAAAAGAAACGCTCGAAACAGACCCGGGAGATTCGGTTGTTGCTTTGTTGCTTACCGAAAAACATGCAAAATTGGCAAATGTCCAATTACCTGCTGATTTTGAAAGTGTTAAAAACAAGGCGTACACTAATGGAATTAATGCAAAAATCAAAGATGCAGAAGATGCCTTAAAAACAAATGATTATGAAGGTGCAATCGGGCCGTTAAGCGTAGCAAAGAGTTATGCTGAAAAAATTAAAGTAACGGTTCCTGAAAAGGTTGAAGAATTAAGAAAGAAGGCATACGCGATAGGAGTTAATGCAAAAATTGCTGATGTTAAGCAGGCATTAGTTGACAAGGACTATGGAGCAGCAGTTGGTGGATGCGATGTTGTTGACTTATTTGCAGGAAGAGCGGGAATATCTGCTCCAAAGGAATTATCCGATTTAAGATTACAGGCGTATAAATTAGCAGCCGAAGAAAAGTTAAAGGAAGCAAAAGAAACAATAAAGACAAAGGAATATTCGGATGCATTCGGTGCATTGGCAGGTGTTGAGATTTATTCCAAAAAGGCAAATATTGCAGTTCCAAAAGAGGTTGAAGAGTTAAGAAAGAATGCTCATGAGGTTGCCTGTTATTCTAAGATTGACGAAGCAAAGGAATTACTGAATAAAGGTGATGCAGACGGATATGCTGCTTTAAATGTTGCTGAAGCATACTCAAAAAAGGCAAATATGCAAATTCCTGATGAACTTGGAAAATTGAAACCAAAAGCACACGAGGTATTTGCGAATTACAAATTTAATGCTGCAAAAGAAACGCTCGAAACAGACCCGGGAGATTCGGTTGTTGCTTTGTTGCTTACCGAAAAACATGCAAAATTGGCAAATGTCCAATTACCTGCTGATTTTGAAAGTGTTAAAAACAAGGCGTACACTAATGGAATTAATGCAAAAATCAAAGATGCAGAAGATGCCTTAAAAACAAACGATTACGAAGGTGCAATCGGGCCGTTAAGCGTAGCAAAGAGTTATGCTGAAAAAATTAAATTACTGGTTCCTGCAAAGGTTGAGGAATTAAGGAAAAAAGCATACTCAATTGGTGTTAATGCAAAAATTGCAGATGTTAAACAGGCATTGGTAGATAAGGACTATGGAGCAGCAGTTGGTGGATGCGATGTTGTTGACTTATTTGCAGGAAGAGCGGGAATATCTGCTCCAAAGGAATTATCCGATTTAAGATTACAGGCATATAAATTAGCAGCCGAAGAAAAGTTAAAGGAAGCAAGAGAAACAATAAAAACCAAGGAATACAGTGATGCATTTGGCGCATTGGCTGGTGTTGAGATTTATTCCAAGAAAGCAAACATGGCAGTTCCAAAAGAGGTTGAAGAGTTAAGAAAGAATGCTTATGAGGTTGCCTGTTATTCTAAGATTGACGAAGCAAAGGAATTACTGAATAAAGGTGATGCAGACGGATATGCTGCTTTAAATGTTGCTGAAGCATACTCAAAAAAGGCAAATATGCAAATTCCTGATGAACTTGGAAAATTGAAACCAAAAGCACACGAGGTATTTGCGAATTACAAATTTAATGCTGCAAAAGAAACGCTCGAAACAGACCCGGGAGATTCGGTTGTTGCTTTGTTGCTTACCGAAAAACATGCAAAATTGGCAAATGTCCAATTACCTGCTGATTTTGAAAGTGTTAAAAACAAGGCGTACACTAATGGAATTAATGCAAAAATCAAAGATGCAGAAGATGCCTTAAAAACAAATGATTATGAAGGTGCAATCGGGCCGTTAAGCGTGGCAAAGAGTTATGCAGAAAAGAGCAATATAAAGGTTCCTGCAAAGGTTGAAGAATTAAGGAAAAAAGCATACTCAATTGGTGTTAATGCAAAAATTGCCGATGTCGGACAGGCATTAATGGATAGGGATTACGGTGCAGCAGTCGGTGGTTGTAATGTTGTTGATTTGTTTGCAGGAAGAGCAGGAATAAATGTTCCCAAAGAATTATCCGGTTTACGATTACAATCTTACAGATTAGCTGCCGAAGAAAAGTTAAAGGAAGCAAAAGAGGCAGTTAATAATAAAGAGTATAGTGATGCGTTTGGTGCATGTGCAGGTGTTGAAATTTATTCCAGGAAAGCAAATATAGAAATTCCGAAAGAAGTTGAAGAGTTAAGAAAGAATGCTTATGAAATTGCATGTTATTTAAAGATTAATGAAGCAAAGGAATTATTAAATAAGGGAGATGCAGACGGATATGCTGCTTTAAATACTGCAGAAGCATACTCAAAGAAAGCAAACATGGCAGTTCCGAAGGAAATAGATGAATTAACACCAAAGGCACACGAGGTATTTGCGAATTACAAATTTAATGCAGCAAAAGAAACACTTGAAACAGACCCGGGCGATTCGGTTGTTAATTTATCGCTTACTGAAAAACACACAAAATTAGCAAATGTTCCTTTACCTGCTGATTTTGAAAGTGTTAAAAACAAGGCATACAATAACGGAATTAATGCAAAAATTAAAGATGCGGAAGATGCCTTAAAAACAAAGGATTATGAAGGTGCAATCGGGCCGTTAAGCGTAGCGAGGAGTTATGCTGAAAAGCTCAAAATTGAGGTTCCTTCTAAAATTGAGGAATTAAGAAAGAACGCATACTCAATTGGTGTTAATGCAAAAATCGGAGATGTTAAGCAGGCATTAGCTGATAAGGACTATGGAGCGGCAGTCGGTGGTTGTAATGTTGTTGATTTATTTGCGGGCAGAGCGGGAATAGATGTTCCGACAGAATTAGGTGATCTGAGAATGCAGGCGTATAACTTAGCAATTACTGAAAAGCTCAAAGAAGGAGAAGAAGGAATAAAACACAAGGATTATAGCGAGGTATTTGCATCATGTGCAGGTGCAGAAATTTATGGCAGGAAAGCAAATGTTGATGTTAAGAAAGAGTTTCCGGATATTAATAGTATGTGGACGGAGGGCTATAAACTCGCATATTATGCAAAATTAAATGAAGCAAAGGACCTGATGTCTCAAAATGATTCCGGATGTTATGCCGCCTTAAAGAGTGCGGAAAAATATGCTGAAAATGCGGGAATGCAATTGCCTGATATGATGATTGACTCATTAAAGAAAGACGCATATAAAGTAGTAATAAATTCAAAGGAATCAGACATAAACAAGGCAATTAATGAATGCAATTACGGGGATGCGATTGCCGCATTTAACGGTTTAACCTATTATACAAATCTTTCCGGATTATCTGCAAAGGAAGAGCCAAATCAGTTAAAGAAGAAGGTATTAAATTTAGGAATTGAGTCAAAATTGAAAGAAGCAAATGAAGCATACAACAGCGGGGACTTTGCATCCGGATTGTCGGCGTTGAGTATAGCAGAAGCGTTTGCCAATACGGTTGGCGTATCAGCGGCTCAAATTTTAGAAGAAAGAAAGAAAATTACCGTTGCTTTCCTTAATGCAAAAATTGCCGAAATAGATAAATTTTTAAATGAAGGAAATTTTGACGACGCAATTACTGCTCTTCGCGGAGCAGAGAGGCAATCGGCAAGAATGAATGTTCCGTTTCCTGAAAAATTAACGGAAATTTCAAAAAATGTCTATGAAACAGGAGTTAATGTAAAGATTAAAGGAGCAAATGAAGCACTAAGTGCCGGGAACTTTGGAGACGGTTATGTTTCACTGGAAAACGCAAAGGAATTTGCGAATAAAACCGGAAAATCAGTGCCTGAAATAGATGTTTTAAAGAAGAAGTGTTTTGAAATCGGAACGGAAGAAAAGATAAAATCCGCAAAGAAGAACATTGCCGAAAATAATTATGAAGATGCCATAGCAGATATTATTGCAGCAAACGGCTATGCAGCCAAAGCGGGAAAAACTGTTGATGTCAGTGATTTGGAGAAGCAGGCATACAAAATCGGAATTTATGCGCAGACAGAGGAGCTAAAAAAAGCAATTAACAATAAGTCGTACGATGATTCCACTCTTGCATATTACACTATAAAATCATACGTGGAAAAAATTTCAACAAATATTCCTCCGGAGGTTGATACATTAATGCTGGATGTTTATAAGCTTGGATACGAAGTAAAGCAAAAAGAGGCAATAAATCACGCTACAGGCAATGAATTTACCGAAGCAATCGGATGTTTGAAAGAAGTGGCATATTGTGCGGAAAAATCAGGTACCGGTTTATCCTCGAAATTTGAAGAAATGCAGAAGGAAATTTATACCGACGGAATAAAGGCAAAACTGAAGAATGCTTTTGATGCACTCTCTAATGGAGAATATCTGGAAACATTAGGAAATTTAAAGGTGGCTGAAGCATACTCAAAAGAACTCCGGTTAAATTTTTCACAAATTGCGAGAGATGCGGGCTTTGATGTAAAGAAAATTATCTTTGAGGCATATATGACAGGAATAAAGAAAAATTTAGAAGTAGCAAGAAAGGCAGCAGACAGGGGCGAAAGATATGATGCATTGAGTGCGGCGGCAATTGTCAGCGGTTATGCTAACACATTGGAAATTGATGACCCTCAGGAACTTGCGAGCATAATTGCGGAGGTTGAAGGAAAGAAATAGAGCGATGTTTTCTTTATTTGATTTATTTATTTTCTTTTATAATTATATTAAATTTTAAAATTTAAAGAATGAATACAAAATTTTTTATCGGGTTTTTGGTAGTGGTAATGCTCGGAATTGCGAGTGTGGGAATTGTTAGTGCGGATATTTCAGATTTAGTTAAGGTCTGTCCGAACGGGAAGGTGTTGAATGAAAGCGAAAATTTAAATTTAAGTGTAAAAATTTTTAGCCCTTATAATACATCTGTAAATGCAACTATAAATGTTTCATTGCCTGATGAATTTAAAAATACGAGTTTTCTAAGCAGCAAAATTCTATCTCCCGGATTCAATAATTTGGTTTTTCCTTTGGAAGTAAAAGAGCATGTTCAATATAAAGGAGATAATGCAAATATTGTTGTTGATGGAAATGGAAATGATTGGATAAATGTAACAAGAAACAAAACGGATTCATTAGATGATGAAAATGTTAGTGGTAATTGTGTATCTGTAAATTACTCTGCAAAAGCAAGTTATGATATAAAAGAAACTAAAGTAAATTATAACCAAAATAATGACACATTATATTTTTTGGTAGAAATAAATCCAAATGGGACAATAGGCAATAGTAATAATCAACCGACTTCTACAAGAAGGTACTGGATACATATAGACACCAATAATGATAATACATCGGATTTTAAGGTATATTATGAAAACAATCAATTAAAGACATCGCCCGCGCAATCTTTTACAGGAAATATAATTGGAAATTTTTCTAATAATGTAATGGAGATAAGTATTCAAAATGCATCAGGCATTCCGAATCTAAATTTAAGTGGATTTTCAATAAAGGTTTCAACAGAATATTCTGACTCAAGTACAGGTTGTCCTGTACAGATAAGTGATTGTATAGATTGGTATTACATAAGTTTTTGCGAAAGTAGAAATTTAACATTAAATGTTGGAATAAATTTTTTGCTTCCAAATGGAACAACAGAAAGCATAAATAAAAATTTGACTTATGAAGCAGGGTGTATTCCTCAAAAACAATATTGTGGTGATGGAATTTGTAATTCAAGTTTGGGTGAAAATTGTGCAAATTGTTGTGATTGTTTTGAAAATCCGAATGTAACTCTTACAAAAGATGCAAGTTCTTTTGTTGTGGCTGGAAGTAATACAAACTTCTCGGTAAAGGTCAAAAATAATGGAATGTGTCCTATTTATAACCTGACTTTAATTGATATAATGCCGAATGGTTTCACAAATCTCACTTTACTCGATAAAATTTTAAGTTATTTAAAGGGAAATGAAGAATACCTTTGGGATATCTCCGCAAATTCATCAAGATTTGTTGAAGGAGATAATGCAAATATTGTTGTTGATGGAAATGGAAATGATTGGATAAATGTAACAAGAAACAAAACGGATTCATTAGATGATGAAAATGTTAGTGGTAATTGTGTATCTGTAAATTACTCTGCAAAAGCAAGTTATGATATAAAAGAAACTAAAGTAAATTATAACCAAAATAATGACACATTATATTTTTTGGTAGAAATAAATCCAAATGGGACAATAGGCAATAGTAATAATCAACCGACTTCTACAAGAAGGTACTGGATACATATAGACACCAATAATGATAATACATCGGATTTTAAGGTATATTATGAAAACAATCAATTAAAGACATCGCCCGCGCAATCTTTTACAGGAAATATAATTGGAAATTTTTCTAATAATGTAATGGAGATAAGTATTCAAAATGCATCAGGCATTCCGAATCTAAATTTAAGTGGATTTTCAATAAAGGTTTCAACAGAATATTCTGACTCAAGTGTTGGCTGTCCTGTGCAGATAAATGACTGTACAGAATGGTATTATATTACTTTCTGTAAAGATAAAACATTAACAAATTTAGCAAATTTAACCGCCTATTCGGAAAACGGAACGCAGGTAAATTTAAATGCATCGGCAAACATAACCGTTTCATGTAAGGGCTGCAATAATACGATTACATGTAGTTGTTACAGGGATGCGGATATTGATGGTTATGGAAACAGAACCGAGAACAGAACTGTTAGCGGATGCAATACTAATTGTAGTGCATTATGTGCTGCTCAACAACCAAAATATGTCGCCGATTCAAGTGATTGTAATGATAATAATACAAGCATAAATCAGGGTGCAACAGAAATTTATAATGGTGCTGATGACAATTGTAACGGTCAAATTGACGAAGAATTTTGTGACAGTAATAAACCATGTTCATCCGGATATTCTTGTGATAGTAATCATAGATGTTATTATAGTGGTTCTACAGGTACTGGAGGTACCAGAGATACAGGTGGTAGTTCAAGCCTGGGTTCAGGGATTACAAATTATGCCACCCAGTCAGGTGGTTGTCAGCAGGATACGGCATGCGGAACATTCGATATCTGTTATAAAACAAAATGTTATGCACAAAACGGGGACGAAGATAAAGATAAAATAAATAACAGCGATGAAAGAGACAAGTATAAAACAGATATGTTAAGCAACGATACCGATAAAGACGGCATCAGCGATTACGATGAAATTTTTGTCTATAAAACAGACCCGTTAAAAGATACGGATAAAGATGGTGATGGAATTAAAGATAGCGACGAAATTTTAAAATACAAAACAAATCCGGGCAATAAAGATACTGATGGCGATGGAGTCAGCGATTACGATGAAATTTTTGTCTATAAAACAAATCCTTTAAGAGATGAGGATAAAGATACCGACGGAATTAAAGACAGCGAAGAAATTTTAAAATACAAAACAAACCCGTTAAGCAACGATACCGATAGCGATAAAATTACTGATTACGATGAAATTTTCACTTATAAAACAGATCCCACAAAATCAGATACTGATGGCGACGGGAGCAGCGATTACGACGAAATTTTTGTTTATAAGACAGACCCGTTAAAATCAGATAGTGATGGCGATGGAATTACTGATTACGACGAAATTTTTACCCATAAAACAGATCCGTTGCTTGATGCAGACAAGGATGGAGACGGAATTAAAGACAGCGAAGAAATTTTAAAATACAAAACCAGTGCAACAAGCAACGATACGGATAATGATAGCATCAGCGATTACGATGAAATTTTCACTTATGCGAAATACAATTTAAATCCGTTAAGCAACGATACAGATGGTGACGGAGCAAGCGACTACGACGAAATTTTTAAATATAAAACAAATCCGGGCGATGCAAAAGATAAGCCGGGCAACTTTGACATTTGGTGGTTAATTATACTTGCATTATTCCTGCTTTTAATATTATTGCTCCTGTTTTTGCTGGCAAAAAGAAGGAAGAAAGCAAGTGAAGAAACTGTGCAGCCAAAAGAAGAAGGCGGAGAAAATGAAGGTAGTAGTAGATTGGGAGGCGGCGAAGTAAAACAAGAAACATCTCCTGCGGGTCAAAGTGCAGGTAGTGGTTTGGGGAGCGTAAATTCAAATACCTACAAACCAATAGAAAAAGGAGGACAAAGTGGTGGTTTGGGTGGAATTTAAATTTTTAAATAAGCATGGCGATTGAAAATTGACAACTGAAAATCAGGAAAAAGTCATGCTTTACGGCTTGCTTGAAATAAGCAGAAGTACCTATATCAAAATTCAAATACTGGTTTTTGCATGATTGGTGATTGCATTTATTCTTAGTTTATTGCTGCAAATGCCTCAAAAATTCAGCGACGATATTTTTCCCGGAAACATTCTAATTATAATTGTAATCGTTGCCGTTTTAGAAATTTTAGAGATATACTTCACATTGACATTGAGAAAAAATTAAGCTGTTTGATTTTGTTTAATTCCTTTAATCAACCTTTACATAGCCATCTTCCCACTTCGGTGCATTTCTCTTTAAACACTCTTTAAAATTTTTTTCAACACCATCCTCATCCTTTCTCGTTATGGTATTAATATCGCTAACATACCATGTCATATTCTCATCTTTAATCTTTTCTTCTATTCTTTCAAGTGATTTTGAAAAGTCCTCTATTAATTTTTTTCCTTCGTCTTCAATTTGTTTGATTTTATTTTCATCCATTTTAAATTTATTTATTTAATTACAAATTTAATTACAAATTTAATTACAAATTTAATTACAAATTTAATTTATTTATAATTTGTTTTTTAAGAAAATTTAAAATGAAAGTATTTCTAAATTTTAAGACATACGAGACAACAACAGGGCAAAATGCAGTAAATCTGGCGAAGATATGTGATAAATATCAAAAAGAGGTAGTTGTAATTCCGCAAACGACGGATATTTATTTAATCGGCAAGACAATAAGGAACAGGATCTTTGCACAGCATGCGGATAATATCAAATTCGGAAGCAGCACGGGCTTTATTTTGCCCGAATCAATAAAAGAGGCAGGTGCAAGCGGATGTCTGATAAACCATTCCGAACATCGGCTGAAACTTGCAGATATTGAAGCACTGGTTGAAAAGATGAGAAGTTTAAATTTGATTTCGGTTGTATGTACTAACAATGTAGCCGTAAGTGTTTCGGCTGCCGCATTAAATCCGGACTTCATTGCTATTGAACCCCCCGAACTGATAGGAAGCGGAAAAGCGGTCTCAAAAGAAAATCCGAAAATAATAACAGATACGATAAAGGCAGTAAGAAAAATTAATGGAAATGTTAAAATTTTGTGCGGAGCGGGAATAAGCAACGGCGAGGATGTCAGAGCGGCAATGAAATTAGGTGCTGATGGGGTCCTGCTTGCTTCGGCATTTACAAATGCAAAGAATCCGGAAGTTGTTCTGGATGATTTGGTTTCGGGATTGGATTAAATTTATAACTATTCAGAGGGTGCAAAAATTTAAAATATGAGGGTGAAGTGAATATGCGAAGCGAATATATTTCAAAATTTCATGGACTTTGGAATGTATGGATATAACCCGACTTTGCATAGTAAATTGAATATTTCACGCTCATTTTTTACTATCTTTCCCTTTGTATGTGGTGATTTTGTGTTTAAATTTTTGTGTTCTTAATATATTTACTTAATTTATTTACATTATTTTTATACTAAATTTTTATCCGAAAATGCCACACGAATTTAAATGCGGAATTGAAATTCACCAGCAACTTGACACGCACAAATTATTTTGCAGTTGTCCGTCAATATTGAGAGAAGATGAGCCGCAAATTATTGTAAGGCGAAGGATGCGGGCGGTTGCCGGAGAAACAGGCGAAGTAGATAAAGCCGCAATGCAGGAGGTTTTAAAAAACAGGGAAATTGTTTATCAGGCATACAGGGATACAAACTGTTTAGTTGAACTTGATGAAGAGCCGCCGCACAATATAAATGAAGACGCACTAACAATTGTCTTAAAATTTTGCCTGTTAGTCAATGCTCACATCGCTGATAAAATTCAGGTTATGCGAAAGACGGTTATTGACGGTTCAAATACATCGGGATTTCAGAGAACATCTCTGGTTGGCTATGACGGAAAAATTTCAACATCACTCGGGGATGTGACAATAACTTCTATATGTCTTGAAGAGGACGCAGCAAGAAAAATTTCTGAAAGCGAAGATGAAATAATTTATAGGGTTGACCGGCTTGGAGTTCCGTTAATAGAAATTACAACGGACCCGTCAATTTTAAATCCGCAGCACGCAAAGGAAACTGCCGAAAAAATCGGCACGATTTTGCGGACACTTGAAGTTAAAAGAGGAATCGGAACAATAAGGCAGGATGTTAATGTTTCCATAGAAGGAGGAGCAAGGGTTGAAATTAAGGGATGCCAAGAGTTAAATTTAATTCCGAAAATTTTGGAATATGAGATTAAGAGGCAGGAAATGCTTATTGCTGTCAGGGAAGAACTTAATGCAAGAGGCACAAAATCCGAGCAATTGGGGGAAAATTTTATTGCTCTATGCGAAATTTTTAAAAATACGCAATGTACGATTATAAAGAGTGCGATTGAAAATCAGAAGGTCTGTTACGGAGTTAAATTAAAAAATTTTTCCAGCCTGCTCGGGAGTAAATTTTGCGGCATCAGCAAGGAACCGCGTCTCGGAAAGGAAATTTCTCGGTATGTCAAAACAGGAACCAAACTAAAAGGTCTTTTTCACTCTGACGAATTGCCTAATTACGGGATAAGCGAAGATGAAATTAAAGAGGTAAGAAAAATTTTAAGTTGCTGCGAAAGTGATGCATTTATATTGCTCACAGGCAACACAGAAGATGTCTTAAAAGGTATGAAAATTGCCGTTGAAAGAGTAAAAATGACTTTGTCAGGAGTTCCCGAAGAAACGAGAAAGGCAACAGGAGAAGAAACTGAGTATATGAGACCTTTGCCGGGTGCGTCAAGAATGTATCCCGAGACAGATGTTGCTATGATTGAAACGGATGCGAAATTTATTGAAAAAGTAAGGAAAAATTTACCCGAGCCGATCGATTCAAAATTTGAGAGATATGCTTCTATGGTCGGGAAGGAACTGGCAAATCAGCTGATACATTCAAAAATTTCAGTCATCTTTGACAAATTTGCTGAAAAATACAAAGTCAAGCCGTCGGCAATTGCAGGTATTTTACTTTCGGCACCAAAAGAGATAAAGAAAAAGTATGGAATTGAGTTTAATATAGAGGAAAATTTAGAGTTGTGTGAAAAAGTGCTAAAATTTATTGAGGAAAAGCGGATTTCTTATTCGTCGGTTTCGGAAATTTTTTACTATGCAAAGAAAGAAGGCAAAGACAAATATATTGGGGATGTCATTAAGGAGAGAAATTTGGGACTGGCAACAGGGGACGAAATTTTAACCGCTGCACGGGAGATTATAGCAAAGGATGCAGGCATAGCAGCAAATAAAGAAAAATTTAAGGGAATAATAATGAGAGAATTTAAGGGAAGGGCGAATATTGAGGATGTTGAAGATGTGGTTAATGGGTTGCTTTAAAATTTTTAAATTTAAGCATTTACAGCATAAAATCAGGCATATTCTTAATGGCATCCATACATTCGTCAAGAGATATTTCCGTAAAAATTTCAAACCACTTCCCCGTGTGTCTCATATATGACAAGTTAAATTTATCTTTGCTCACATATTCTATCCGTGCAAATTTTTCTTCAAAAAAAGGAGATATGGCATTTGGCCCGGGAACAATGTATTTTGCACAAAAAAGGAAATTGTTTCCGTGCCACTTTATATAAATATCTGCAACATAAACAGAATCTTCGTTTTTTGGATGAGGTACAACATATTTTGGTTTCAATACTGATTCAACAAATTCATTACATCTTTTCTCCGCTTCTGATTTGGCTGATTCCGGAACTTTTTGTTTTGGTTGCCGTGCTGGTGCTAACACCCATCTTTTTATTGCCATTGTTATGTATTTTATCGGATATATTTGTTGCAGTATAATTTGAAATTGTCCCTCTTGCAAATTCACTTGGTTCATTAAATTTTAGAAATAATCCCCAAGCTGCTGGCAGGGAAAATGAAAACTTCAAACCCTGCCATACAAACACAAGAGGGCATATAATTATTATTAAAGCCCTGTGTTTATTTTATGTTTATTTTAAAGTATTTTGTAGTTATATATTTGTTATAGGTATTATTAAATTTTGTCAGTTAAAGCAAAGACAAAAATTTTAGTTGTATTCATTTTGTTTCAATTTCCTTTAAAATTTCCCTTATCGCCAAAAGATCAAATTTTGACTGTGGTTTTATTATTTTTTCTCTCGTATCAACAAACAATATGTTTTTTGAAACTAAATAACACAGTTCGGGAGTTATCACGGAATATTTATAAAAGTCGTTCCCGGAAAAATTTTTCAATATCTCTGTTGTATTTTCATAATTAACATCAATGTCCTTTCCCTGGTATTTTATCGTTACACCAATTGTCTTAATGTAGTATAACAGTTGTGCGATTTCTTCCTTTGAATCAGCAAGACCTTTTTCTACATAGTCATTTAGACCCCTTCCGATTTTCTTCTCATCTATCATCGTTGTAAGTAATGACGGTTTTCCACCAACATAGTCATTTGCCAGTTTTATCTCTTCTTCTGTAAATCCATACTTTTCCAAAAATTTTCCTGCTGTTTTTTCATCAAAATCATCAACTAACAGGTATCTGCACCTATATTTAAGGAGCGCTTCGTTATAAACCCTTTCAATAAACAATGAGTCGGATGATAAAGCAAAAACATGACAGATATGCAATTCTTTTGTCAGGCGAATGAAAAAGTTGAAAACATCATAAATCAAATATCCGTTTGTTTTTACATCTCCGATTTTCTGTAATTCATCAATTATAAATACAGGATTCTTTCCTTTTTTCTTTATATTTTTGATTAAGTCCAAAATATAGATGAAGGCATTTTTTGGTTTTTCCTCTTTAAAAATTCTGGTGAAAATTCCTTTCGGAATAGGAATTTTGTGCATCTTTCCAAGATCGCTTATTACCTCATCAACTGTATCTTTTTGTCTTCCTAAAAATCGCATAATTTTTGTCAATATCCCTTCATATTTAACATCAAAAATCACTTCAAGAAAATCATCATAAGACGGAATTGCCCGCTCTCTTAAATTGATATATATTACAACATAATTTTCAGGTAAATTTTCAATTAAGTTTGTAATTAAAGATGTCTTTCCGCTGTTTATGGGACCATACACAAAATTGAGCAGTTGCGGTTTTGTTCTTAAAACATTCATAATTTCCTCTTTCTCCTTTTCCCTGTCAAAAAATTCAATATCGTATTCAAAATTTTTAGTTGTATTCATTTTATCTTTTTGTCTTTATTTCTTTCTGTTAAATTATTCTCCTGTAACTATATGAGCAATTAAAGTAAAGGCATCAAATAAATTTATGTCTCTGTTGTCGTCTAAATCGCAATATGATGGGTATTTTAAATTTTTCTCTCCGGTTATGTCTGATATAAAAGGGAACATATTTTTTGCTCTTATAATTAATTAAATTTTGTATTAAATTTTTTTATTTTTTATAATCCATCAATTTTGTCTGTGCCTTTAAAATTTCTTCAACCGCTCTTTTGCCCTTATCTGTAATAATAAAATGTGCCCTTTCCGTTCTTACTATATATCCCTGCCCGGCATACCTGTAAAATTTCTGCTGGATTTCACTATTTGAAATGCCTTCTTTTTTGGTTATCCGCTTAAATAAATTTACCGTGAGACCTTCCGAATATTCCCTGTTTTTTATCTGGATATTGTAAAGGTCAATCAGGTAAGTCCATGACTCCTTATTCATTTTTCGTTAATTGTTTGATATCCTTTAAAAATTTTTTAATATGTGCCTTTTTTGTGTGCGGCATAATGACAATTCTCGTGTATCCTGCCGATGTCTTTGATATTATCCATCCGGTTTCAACTAACTTATTATAAATTTCTTTTCTGATATTAAAATTTAATATATTGAGCACCGGATTTAAAATTTCTATATTGTTCCTTCTTAAGCCATCTGCTAAATATTTTGTATTTTCCATACATTCCCTAACTATTTCGGTGTAGCCATATTCGCCTAAAAATTTTAAACACGCATAACAACCCGCCGCCGAACCTGCGGGAAATGTGCCGAGCAATCTTTCGTGCTTTCCCTGCAAATACGAAACATTGACTGAAAATTTCGGTTCTTTTCTGAATAAGAGCATACCTGACGGAATTATGTTCATGCCCATTTTGTGCGGGTCAATTGTAATTGAATCAACTCCTTCAATGCCGAAGTCAAAATTCCTGACATCATAGTTTTGTCTTTTTAAAAAAGGAATTATGAATCCTCCAAAGGCAGCATCAACATGCAAATATAAATTTTTACCTTTACAAATTTCCGCAAGTCCTTCTATATCATCAATCGCTCCGTATTCTGTATTTCCTGCAATTCCAACAACAGCAATGGTATTCTTATTTATTAAATTTTTTACCGAATTTAAATTAACAGTAAAGTCATCATTAATACCTGCCTTTCTGACTTTAATGCCCATTAAAAACGAAATTTTATCAAATGAAAAATGACCTGTCTCTGGAACGATAATTTCTTCTGTAATTTCTTCTTTTTCTCCGCTTTCTTTCATGTTATTTCTTTTCCTTGCCCGTGCTTCCATAATTGCCAGTATGTTTGATTCAGTCCCCCCGGATGTTATGAATCCATAAGCAGGATTTAAATTTAAAAGGTCTCCAACCCATCTGATGCACTCTTTTTCTATTTCTATTGCACCTTCGCTTATCCGCTTATCTCCCAAATTTGTTTCTTTAAAAATTTTTCGTGCTTCTTCTGCAATTTTAAGCGGCTTTGTGCACATAGACGAAAGTATTTTTCCGCCTGAAAAGGTTATGTCTTTTTGGTGGAAATTTCGCAGTTCGGTTAAAATTTCTCTTTCCCTGATTTCATTTTGTTTGGTTTTCATTTTTAGCGTTATGGATTTTCATTTTTTAGTGGTTTTGTGTTTTGTTTCAAAAAAAATATCATTTACAGGTAAATTTTGTTAACCTGTGAGTAGTTACTATTTTGTAAGATTGAAAACTCATAGTTTTCAGTATTTAAAAATCAGCAGATTTTTAAAGATTGAAAATCTTGCAGATTTTCAGTATTTCAAAATGCATTGCATTTTTAAAGATTGAAACCGAAGGTTTCAGTATTTCAAATCTCTGCAATTTGAAAATCACCTCGCTGATAACCTCACTGATGTTCGGATATTTTCAAAATCTGTTGATTTTGAAAATGAGATAATGAAACATTGTTGTTATATAACATTGTTGTTATATAACATTGTTGTTATGAAACATTGTTGTTTTATTTCTTTAAAATTTTATTAAAATTTTATTACAATTCCAAAGAAAAAATAAAGAAAAAAGAATAACTAACTTTAACAACAGAAATATAACGAAACTGTTATGTTTATGTTTCATTTTCCTCTGGATTTAAGGGAACTTTGCACACCCCTGCATCATTATCACAACCGCTTTCGTTTGTCTTATTTACGGATTCATTTGTTTTATTCCCATCCTGTCCGCCTTCGTTTCCGATACATCCGCTCATCAAAACCAAGCCAATGAGCAACACTCCTGCCAAAACCAGCATTGTAAATTTTTCATCCATTTTATATTTTTGATTTGTAACTATTTATACTCTCCATACTTTGATTTTATCAACTCTTTGGAAGTCGGGATCTAATGTAGCTATGTTTTCTATGTTGTTGGCCAACATCAGGGAAACATGCCATGCATCACTACTCAATAATCCGTATTTTATTGAAATTTTAAGTGCATCATAGAAACTGCTCATATTAGGGTCAATAATATCCAGATTTGGGATAATACAAATATTTTCGATTGCAGTATGAGCATTTGTTAATTCCTTTATTTTGTCCGGATTTCTCTTTAAATAATTAACTGCCAACCATCCCTTGAGATTATAAGTTGCTATTGCATCGGCAATTAATGTTCTGTGAAAAACCTCATTTAAGACAATTGACGATGTGCTGCCTTTTAGCTCACCAGATGATATTCTTTGCAGGAAATTCATGCATTCATCAGCGGCATCCTCTTCTAAAATCTCAGCTAAAAATATGTTTGCATCTACAAAAACCCGCCCCTTTCTTAAATTTTTCAAATCCATTCTTATACTGGCTCAAACTCCGGAGAGTGTATTACCTGATTAGTTGTTTCTTTATCAAGTTTGATTAACCCCCGTATGTTCTTTATGGGATCTATGTTGCGAGTTACAATTAATTCTTTATTCACAACTTTCATTTTAACCTCCTCACCAATTCTTATGCCGAGAGCATCTATCAGGGACATAGGTATTACTACTCCATAATCTGATTTTATTTTTTCAATTATACATTCCATCTTATTATTAATTATTTTTTAAAATTAAAATAAGAATAATAGGTAGTGATTAAGAAGTAAGGTTCTTAAAAATAAATTCCAGGATAAATCACCTCGTTTACACTCGGAGATTTTTGAAAATTACAGGTTTTCAAAAATGCTTGTAATTTAAATGTAAATGTTAACATCCAACCTTACATGTTTATCACTACCCTGAAAATTTATAAAATTTTCAATCTTTAAAAATCTACAAGATTTTTACAATCATTCGGATATTTCAAAAATTTTCATTTTTTAAATGATAAATTTACTTTATTATTCTTTCCTAATTTTAATCATATTTTAATCATATTTTAATCATATTAAAAATGGACATAATCTCTGTTGCATTAATCCTTTTCGGAGCAACCATCCTTTTGGGCTTTATCGGAAAATTTATTTTTGAAAAAACACATATTCCCGAGATTGTCTGGCTAATGATTCTTGGCGTATTAATCGGATATACCGGGCATATTAGTGCTGACATGCTGCTTTCAGTTGCGCCTGTTTTCGGTGCGGTCGCACTTGCGGTAATACTTTTTGAAGGCGGACTTAATATGGATTTCTATAAAGTGGTTCGTCAGTTTTCAAGAGCAACATTGCTCGCCGTATTAAATTTAATTTTTTCAATAATTTTCATCGCAATAACCACTGTGATAATATTTGGTCTGTTCGGTGAATCATTGGGAGTTCATGAATGGGGGTGGTTACATGGGATTCTTCTCGGAACCATCGTCGGAGGTTCAAGTTCTGCAATTATAATCCCCATTGTCAGAGGTCTGAAAATCAGGGAAAAAATTGTAACTTTTCTGTCATTAGAGTCCGCGATAACAGATGTATTATGCATCGTTTCGGCAATAGCGGTAATTGAGTTAATCATTGCTACATCAGGCGGCGGGCAGGGCATTGCAATTGAAGGTTTCACACACGACATTTTATCTGCTTTTTCAATCGGAGCGGTTATCGGAATTGCCGGTGGAATCGGGTGGCTTTATGTTTCAAGAGTTACAACAAAAATACCATCTGCTCACCGGCTGGATATTGCAATAATTCTGGTGCTTTACGGAATTGTTGAATCGGTTGGCGGAAGCGGAGCCATCAGCGTGTTATGTTTTGGTCTCGTTCTTGGAAACGGGCATGCGATAGCAGGGATAATGAAGACAAAAGAGAAAATGGAAATTAGCACCGAAACAATTGCCTTTCACGGAGAGGTCTCTTTTTTTGTAAGGACTTTCTTTTTCGTTTTTCTTGGCATGATGGTTACAATAAGCAATGTAGAAATACTCATCATCGGAATTGTTTTGGGGATTTTATTGCTTGTTGCAAGAATTATCCCAACTAATCTCAGTTCAATGAAAACAGATCTCACAAAAGAAGAAAAAAATTTTATACTGACAATGGCGCCACGAGGGCTCGCCGCCGCAGTTCTCGCGCAATTACCAATTTTTTATGGAATCGCAAATGCGAAGATATTCTCGGATCTGGTTTTTGTTATAATTATAGTAACTATCCTGATAATGATTATAGGCGTTAAGACATCCCTCAAACCGGATAATAAAGAAAATATACAAAACGAACAAAACAAACAAGATTTAATCACAAAAATTTAAAATTTAACATACGTTTCCCACTTGAAAGGTAAATTTTATAATTTATTAACTTTAAAAATGTAATTAATATATACTCCGTAGATTTTTTGGGTGAACATATTTTAAGAACAAAATTTTTGAGAATCTGTTTTTAATTTTCGTTTATGTGGGAAATGCGGGATTTAAACAAATACCTTTAATATGATAAAATGGAAACGAAAGAAATGAATGACTATGTGGAAAAAATCAAAAGCAATATATGGAAAGAAAACCGGGATATTCATGAAATTTTACTCGCCGATGATATAGAAAAATGCAGGAAAGAGCTTCTTTCGCGGGCTATTGATGCCGAACTTGCGATGAAGGAAAGTGACATACCTCTGATTTTAAGATCTGTATGTATTCACGGTTTTGATGTCCTAAAAAATTTAATGTCAAAGAGACATGAAAAAATGCTCGGCTTTTCCACGCTTGATTTGATGAGGAAATCAGCGAATTTTGATGAATCAATAAGCGATGGTTTTTATGCGGAAATTGAGCATCTGTTTCTCGCGATGCGGGGAGAGCCCAAAATTTATCCGTCTTTTTTTATGAAAGAGAAAGAGTACAAATTTAGCGAAGAAAATCCCGGCGCTGACAGGTCAAATTTCCTTGATGCAATGTATGGCAACATAGAAAAATTTCTCAACAAATACCCTTCGGGTCTTGATAACGAGGTAATAAATAAAAGAAAAAAGAACAAGGAGAAAATTTTAAATTTCTTCGGTGCGGGAGACGATGACTGGAACGACTACGGGTGGCATCTCAGACATCTTTTCAGAAGCATGGATGATGTTGAAAATCTGAAAAAACTCATAACTTTAACTGACGGGGAAATAAATGCGATGGAAATCGCAATAAAAAATAAAATTCCATTCTGTATAACTCCTTATTATCTGCATTTGATGGACTTTGACAATGCAGACAGAAAATACGACCACCAGATAAGGGCGCAGGTAATACCAACTCTTCATTATGTTGAGAACATGCTCAGGCACACAAAGGACAGAGAATATAAAAAGGATTTTATGAAAGAACGCGACACCACTCCGCAAAAAGGTATAACCCGCAGGTATGTGATGATAAGTATAATCAAGCCCATTCAGACCTGTCCGCAGATATGTGTGTACTGCCAGAGAAACTGGCAGATAATGAATCCCGATGAAGGAGATGTGTTTCTCACAAGTGATGAACTTGAAAAAGCGATTGACTGGTTTTCAGAGCATAAATCCATGAGAGAGGTTTTAATAACCGGCGGGGATCCTTTTATGATGGAGGACGATGCGATTGAGCACATAATCAAAAGATTCTCTGAAATGGAGCATATTATCGGAATACGACTTGGCTCAAGAATACCTGTTACCCTGCCTCAGAGAATAACTGAAAAATTTGCCGAAATGCTTGGAAGTTATATTAAACCAGGAAAGAAGTATGTTGCCATATCAACGCATGTTGAACATCCTTATGAAGTTACGCCTGAAACAGGTGAAGCGATCAGGAAAATAATGAAGCAGGGAATTACGGTATATAACCAGCAGGTTTATACAAAAGAAACAGCGAGAAGGTTTGAGACGGTTAAATTAAGAATGGAACTGAAAAAGGTAGGAATAGATCCGTACTACACTTTTTATCCGCAGGGTAAATATGAAACCAAAAATTTTCTTTTGCCCGTTGCCCGGATAATGCAGGAGCGGAAAGAGGAAGCGAGGTTGCTTCCGGGTGCGTTCAGGACAGATGAACTTGTTTTCAATGTACCGAAGCTCGGGAAAAACCATCTTCGGGCGTATCAGGACAATGAAATAATTGGGATAAAGGAGAACGGAGCAAGGGTTTATCTGTTCTATCCGTGGGAAAAGAATATCGTGATGGTTGAACCATACATTTATGTTGACCAGCCGATAATTGAATTCCTTGACGATATGGTCAGGAGGGGAGAGAAATATGAGGATTATGAAAGTATATGGTATTATTATTGATTTAAATGTTATTTGGGAGCGGTAATTATGCCCGTTGCCATATAGCAAATTTATCATTGTTTGTATTTGTTTAGCATCGCAGAGACACAAAGGTCACCTCGCTGTCGTAAAAACCTTCAAAGTTTTTAGGATACTAAAAATGCTCGTAGCATTTTTACTGTCGCAAAAATCTACAGGATTTTTGGGATATTCAAAAATCACCTCACTTCGTTCGGAGATTTTCAAATCTCTACGATTTGAAAATGCTTGAAGCATTTTTGATATTGCTCGGAGATTTCAAAACAAGTTTTGAAATCGCTGAGTTATATATTATCATAAGACACATCTTTTGTATCATAACCTCGCTGTTGCCCGGATATTTCTAAATCTCTGCGATTTAAAAATTACCCCGCTGTTGCTATGAGATTTTAGATCTTATAGATTTAAAAATCCTCTGCGTTCTCCGTGCCTCTACGGTGAATTTTTGATAATATTATCTAAACACAGTAATTTCTTTGAAGTTTCTTAAATCCCTGCTATTGTTATACTTAATTTTGCC
>JAGWDQ010000116.1 GCA_018260615.1 Candidatus Altarchaeum sp. | reverse complement strand
TTTTATAAAATGAGCAGTTACAAAATTTATTTACCACAACTTATTGAGAAGTTACGAAAATGTTTATCAACAGAATATATCAATGCTCTCACAAAATTAAGATGGCAGTGTAAAGAAAGACATACATGGGAAGCAACACCAAACAATATAAAAAGGGGTCGTTGGTGTCCTATTTGCTCTACAGGAATTAGCGAAAGAATTTGTCGCGAATATTTTGAGAGAATCTTTAATGAAAAGTTTCCTAAAGTAAATCTTTCCAGGTCAACTTACTCTGGAAAAAGAATATTAGAACTTGATGGATATTGTAAAAAATTAGGTATTGCTTTTGAATATCAGGGTATACAGCATTATGAAAATATGCATTTTTTTCATAAAACAAGAACATTGAAACAACAAAAAGAATATGATATAATAAAAAAGAAATTGTGTAAACAACGCAATATTATTCTAATTGACATTCCTTATACAGTTCAATATGAAGATATGTACAAATATATTATTCAAAAATGTAAAAAGAACAACATTAAAATTTCAGAAATTCCCGATGAAATATCTTATAAGTCATTTGTTGATGTGTATTCTCCAGAAATGTTAAAAGAAATGCAAGAATTAGCAAAAAACAACGGAGGAAAATGTTTATCAACAGAATACATTAATACTCGAACAAAATTAAAATGGCAGTGTAAAGAAGGACATACATGGAAAGCAACACCCGACAATATAAAAAGGAGTCGTTGGTGTCCTTATTGCGCTGGTAAAGCAGAATTAACTATTGGAGAGATGCAAGAATTAGCAAAAAACAAAGGTGGAAAATGTTTATCAACAGAATATGTCAATGCTCTCACAAAATTAAAGTGGATGTGTAAAGAAGGGCACACATGGGAAGCAATACCGAAATGTATAAAAAGCGGTCACTGGTGCCCTTATTGTGCAGGTAATGCAAAATTAACTATTGAGGACATGCAAGAATTAGCAAAAAACAAAGGTGGAAAATGTTTATCAACAGAATACATTAATACCGATACAAAATTAAAATGGCAGTGTAAAGAAGGACATACATTGGAAGCAACACCAGATAAAATAAAAAGAGGACAATGGTGCCCCATTTGTGCCAGAAAGAAATTTAAAAAACAAAATTTAAAAATTTAAAGTGCATAAAATTTTACTCGTCGGAAACCCCAATGTCGGAAAATCAGCAATATTCAATCGCCTTACAGGACTAGATGTAATTATTTCAAATTATCCCGGAACAACTGTTGACTGGACAAAAGGAAGTGTCCAAATTGAAGGCAAAATTTATGAGTTAATAGACACGCCCGGAACTTATTCCATTGAACCGACATGCGAAGCAGAAGAAGTAACCGCAAAGCAAATTTCAGAAATGAAGGACAATGATATCATAATAAATGTGGTTGATGCGACAAATTTGGAGAGAAATTTATATTTGACCTTGGGCTTGCTTGAAACGGGAAAACCAATGCTCATCGCGTTAAATTTGTGGGACGATACAAAACATAAAGGAATAGATATTGATGTGGAAAAATTAAAAAAATTTCTTCAGGTTCCGGTAATTACGACATCGGGATTGACAGGAACGGGAATAAAAAATTTAATTGAAGAGATAAAGAATGCGGGAAATCCGAATATACATAAACATACCACAGATGAAAAATGGAAAGATGTCGGAAAGCTCGTAATGGATGTTCAGAAAGTAAAGCACAGGCACCACACGATTATTGAAAAATTTGAGGATTTAACAATTAAACCGGTAACGGGAATTCCAATAGCAATTATTGTTTTATTTTTAACTTTTGCAGTTGTCGGATTTATCGGAGAAGGGCTGATTAAAAATTTATTTGATCCTTTATTTGAAAATTTTTACCTTCCGGTTATAGAAAATTTAGCAGATGTATTAAAAGGCAATGAAATTTTGTATAAAATTTTTATCGGAACACTGATTGATGGTAAAATTGACTTATTTGCGTCGCTTGGAGCGCTAACTTCCGGCGTTTATATTCCTCTTGCGGCCGTTCTTGCATACATAATTGCTTTTTATCTGATACTCGGAATACTTGAAGACAGCGGATATTTGCCACGACTGAACGTATTGACCGATTCAATATTTCATAAATTCGGACTGCATGGTTTTGGAATTGTTCCTGCAATACTCGGCTTGGGATGTAGGGTTCCGGGTGTGATGGCAACGAGGGTATTTGAAACGAGAAAGCAGCGATTTATAGCAATAACAATGCTCGCAATTTCTGTTCCGTGTGCCGCCCAGACAGCCGCACTGCTCTCATTATGGGCATTAACGGAAAATTTTAATTACATTTGTGTGGTCTTTGCAATATTGTTGTTTATTTATGTTATTAACGGAATTTTGCTGAATAAATTTATTAAGGGCGAAAGTCCTGAAATTTTGCTTGAAATTCCCCCATACAGAAAGCCGACATTAATGGTTGTTTTAAAGAAGTTATGGATGCGGGTAAAGGTATTTATATTTAAGGCCTTTCCCATAATTTTTCTCGGAGTCATGCTTTTAAATATTCTTGATATTATCGGGCTCACAGATATTTTAGCAATTATTGCTGAAACACCATTTGAAATTTTATTCGGATTACCTGCCGTAGCCGCCCTTCCGCTCGCAACCGGTTTTTTAAGGAAGGAACTTGCCGTCGGAATGCTGATTCCTCTTGTTGTTTCAGGTGCATTAAACATGCAGCAGTTAATTATTGCGAGTGTTTTGGTTGTCATTACATTTCCATGCATAGCAACATTTGGAATAATGTTTAAAGAAATGAAAAAAACAGATATTTTGCTTTTTGTTTTTATTGCGGCTGTAAATATAATTGTCGTGGGAGTGGTTTTAAAAATTTTACTAATGGGAATTTAAGGATGGTTATGTGTCTTTGGTTCAAATTCTTTTCGTCTTCATGAAGGTTAATTTTCTATTCTTCGGATAGTGAGGATTTTCTATTATTTTTTGTTATTCCTTTCGTCCCGAAAACATAGGAATAAAATTTACAACTTTTCTCAATGTCGCGAACTGTAATAACAATGTGATCAATCCTATTATCTCAATTTATTAACTCCATTCTACTAACCCTTCTGCTAACCCCCTTTCTACTAATCCATTCTGCTAACCCCCTTTCTACTAACCCATTCTACTAACCCCTATTTTATTGCCCCTTATTCTACTAACCCCCATTCTATTACTTTTCATATTTTTCATATTAGAGTTGTTGCGAAATAGTTTATACGGGTTATTTTATACCATACTAAAAATACTCGGAGTATTTTTAATAGACATGTTGCTTAATAAAATTTTTACCTTCAATTTTTACTAAAATTTACCCTCAAATCTCTTAAAAAGCAACAACTCTAATATTCTAAAAACCTACGAGGTTTTTACAATAACAAAAATCTATAAGATTTTTGAGATACTCAAAAATGCTTGAAGCATTTTTGATATAACAATAGATTAACCCTCTTAAAATTTATTTTTTTATCACCTCGCTGTTGCTCGGAGATTTTAAATAAATTTAAAATGATGGAAAAAATTCATAATTGTTGTGAATATATTGTCACCTCACTTCGTTCGGAGATTTAAAATTTCTATGCGAAATTTAAAATCACCTC
>JAGWDQ010000115.1 GCA_018260615.1 Candidatus Altarchaeum sp. | reverse complement strand
CGAATATTTCAGCAGAAAATGTTGGGAAAATTTTTGAAATGAATAAAGCAAGCGGACATAAAAGAAATTTACCTGCGGGTTTTAAATTTTTCTAAAAGTGCATTTGCTGAAAGCGGAATGTCTGACTGCGAACTTTTTTCTTTTAAAAAATGCTCACACAAAGCCACAAAGTCACAGAGTATATTTCTCCTTTGTGTCTTGGTGTCTCCGTGTGAGGATAATAAAACGAACTTTCCTGTACCCCATATTTCCGACTGAATTATATAATTAATAATTAGTTTTGAAGGTAATTAAGCTAAAATATTGCTTAAATATAGTGTTTCTCCTATATCATATTTTTTAGACATGTCTTTTTTATAAATTCCATAGTCCCGATTTTTTCAAAAATTTATGTGCTTTTTATATAAGTATTCCTAATATATAAATAGTCCCGAACAAAATGCATTTATATCCCCAGCCACGGAAAAAGAACGGAATATCTTATAATTATTACAGCATTGCTGAATCTGATTGGAACAAAGGAAATCCTACAAAGAGAATATTATTTCGTATTGGTAAATTGACACCATTACAAGTACAACAAGTACGTGCTGTGTTAAAAGTCATAAAATCCCCGGATGCTTTTGTAACAACGTTTAGAGATATAATATTCAAAAATCATTGGCGTTATTTAGATGTTGCATTTATGAGTAATTTGTGGGATCAGTGGGGGTTGTCAGAGTTATTTCCAACATCCGAGATGCGGTCCGATGGCAAAGGTAAGTTTATTTCAACATCAAAAATTGCTAAAATGCTGACAATTTATCGTTGTTTAGATCCAGGGAGTTATCTTTCCGCAGTGAGTTGGTTTAAATCAACAGCATTAGATGTTATTTTAAGTATTGATGGAAGCCACGTCAGTAAAACGAGATTATTGGACGAACTCGATGAAATTGAAAAATGCAAGAAAGACATAGAAAAATACCTCTACAAAACGCTAAAAGAAAGAGATAAAGATAGCTTCAGAATTGTTTTTTATGATCTTACTGATTCTTATTTTGAGGGAAGAAAATGTGAATTGGCAAATTCAGGAATAACAAAGAACAATGGGTTTAGAAAAAAGAAAATAGTTCTTTCACTTCTTATAAACTCAAATGGATATCCTTTTGCATGGGATATAATTGAAAATTATACTGCTGATGTCAAGACAATAAAAGGGCTGTCAATCAAGTGGAAAGACCAATTCAAAATTGGTGATGGTGAAATGATATTAGTGTTTGATAGAGGGATGGTTTCTGACGCCAATCTCAAATATCTCGAAAATCAAAAATATTTTTATATTACTGCATTGGATAAGGATCAAATTCCAAACATAAAAGGCATTATAGTCAATCTTTCAACTTTTGATACTTTGATTTAATGATAGTGTGTTCAGCATTAATATCAAAAGTTAGCAGTTTCACTATAATATAGAAAGGTTTGAAATACTTACTGAGGAAAACATGCTTGAGCAAATAACAAAAATGGGATTTGAAAAATATGATGACGAAACATACCATAGTGACTTTGGAATGATTGAGGGCAGACGATGTGTTTTAGTATTCAACCCTACGATGTTTACAGGTGAAAGAAAATCTCGCAATGAGTTGATACAAAAGGCAAAGGAATATCTTGAAGAGGAAAATAACGCATTATTGAAGCCAAAAAAGAGCAGAAATGAAACAAAGGTGAGAGATAGAATTGATAAAAACCTTGAAAAAATGAAGGTGGTAAAATTTGTTGATTATGAACTTAAACCTACCGTTGTAAATGTGGATGGCAAAGAGGTAAAAAGTTTTCATATAGATATACTAACCAATACCGATAAAGTAAAAGAAAATATAAAGAAAGCGGAAAGAACTGATGGTTTGTGGGCAATTATTACAAACATTTGTTCAAAAGAGGACGACATTAATGGGTTTACAGCAGCAAAATTAATTTCATCGTACAGGGATAAAAACCAAGTAGAAGAAGCATTTAAGAATGTTAAATCCTTCATAAATGTCCATCCATTTCGTGTATGGACACCCACACATGTTAGAGCGCACTACACAATATGTGTTCTTTCTTATCTATTGAATGTCACTGTCACAAATAAACTCAGAGAATACGATATTGAAGATATTACCAGCACGCATAAAGCATACGAAAAACTAAAGAGGTATGAAATTGGGGATATAGAGGTGAAAGGTACAAAACATGCTGGAAAAAAGATTATTGATCCTAACATGATATCGGATAACATAATTGATTTACTCAAATTATTTAAATGTGAATGTCTAATTACTAATAAATATCTTAAGTTAATTAAAATTGGTGGAGGTAGTCAATAGTCCCGACTTTAAAAATTGGACCCCTTTTTGACGCAGGTTTTTATTTTGAGTCGGAAATATGGGCTGTACGATAAAAAAAGAAAAAATCACCTCGCTGTTGCTCGGAGATTTTAAAATCTTCACCTCGCTTACGCTCGGAGATTTTTAAATCTCTGCGATTTTAAAACTGCGATTTTAAAACACTCCGAAAAAAGTAAACCGTAGAAATAAGTCAGCATAAAAGAAATTTACCAACAGGTCTTAAATTTTTCCAAAAAAGCATCCATTGAAAGCGGAATGTCCGTGCAGTCATATCCCAAACCCGTTAATGTCTTAAAAAGAACGGCAATATTCGGAACATCTAAATTTTCATCCTCTAACAATTTTTCGTTTGTTATTATTTCTCTTGTCTTGCCATAAGCGATGATTGTCTTATTTAAAATGGCAATTTTATCAACAACCTCTAAAACGGAATCCAAATCATGTGTTGCTATAATTATTGTTTTTCCGTCTTTTTTTAAATTTTTTATAATTTTAATAAGTTCCTTTTTGCTTTTTGCATCTAAATTTGCGGTCGGCTCGTCAAATACAATAATCTTTGGATTCATTGAAAGGACTGTTGCTATTGAAATTTTCTTCTTTTCCCCGAAACTCAGATGATACGAAAAGCGGTTTTCATAACTGCTCATCCCTACTGCCTGCAGCGCATTTCTGACCCTTTCCTTCACCTCTTTTTCATTCGCATTCATATTCAGCGGAGCAAACGCAACATCATCAAAAACAGTTGGCATAAAAAGCTGGTCGTCGGGATTCTGAAACACAATTCCGATGTCTTTTCTTATTTCCTTTAAATTTTTGTCGCTGAGTTCTTTATTAAAAATTTTAATGCTTCCTTTTCCTCTGAAAATTCCGTTTAAATTTAAAATCAGGGTTGTTTTTCCGCTTCCGTTTGAGCCGATTAAAGCGATGCATTCATTCCCGGAAATTTCTAAATTTATGTTATTCAATGCGATATTGCCGTCGGGATAGGTGTAGGATAAATTTTTTATTTCAATAGCGTTCATTTTCTGTTTTATTTTAATAAGATGTTAATTTAATTATAAATTTGATGATAAATTTTTCAAAACGCAAACCATCAGTTATTTATATAGGCATTAATTCTAATTAATTACGCAAAATAAAAATGGACGAGAAAGGAAAAATAAAATATAAAGGAGAAACTATATTGGGATTAGGATTGCCAACAAACACATTTACAGAGGATATTCAGTTGAGATGGCATCCCGGAGATTCAATTCACAAACCACATATAGACAAGGTGGAATATGGCTATTTCGGAGGGAAAAAAGCAGAGTTAGCAAAATATCGCATAGACGAGATAAAATAATGTATATTTAAGACAAAAATGGATGCACTACTACAATTTAACTTTCCTTTGTATGTAATAGCAATAATTGGCACATTTGCATGGAATGCTGTAAATAGTTTGCGAGATGAATATGCCGTTAATTTTGTTAAAGGTAAAGAATTAAAAGAGAATATGAAAATGTCAAAGGGATTTGCTCAAATTTTTTTAGTAATTTCCATTACACTTATTGTAAGTTTCTATCTTTTTATAGCACTTCCTGTAGATACTTCTAATAATGCATTGGAGCTTTTTCATATTCAGATTGGTCAAATCATAGCAGGAAGCTCACTTTTTATATTATTATTCGCTCTTGTATTTACATTATTCAACTATCATGAACTACTAATTAATCCTAAAAAAATTAAATAAAGTTACAAAATCTTATCTTATTAAAAGTGGATAAATTAAAGAACAAATTAAAGGATATATTAAACGATAAATATTTTGTTTTGTTTTTTGTTTTGTTAGCTTTAGCGATAGTGTGTGGGGCAGTTGTAATTATGGGAGCAATGCATGGAGGTATGGTCAATTTTTACCTGACAGGCATTGTTGCAGGAATGATAATTTCTGCGACGATAATATTGTATTTTGGCGAAATAAGAAATATAGTCACACTATCTTCTGAGATTTCAGATTCAGATGGTGGAATTGAAGAAGAAAAAACAACCAGCCTAAAAAGTGGCGAATTAAATCCTCTTTTTGCGGGAAAAATCCTTGCTGAAAGTTTGAAAGAAAACAATGGATATGTCTTAATAGACAAATACCTTTGTATAGGAAAAGAAAAAAAAGATGAGGATAAAGTTTTTGATCCTTCCGAATGTTTAGTGAATATATTAAATTCCAAAGAAATAACAATTAAGAGAAAAGGAGAAGATATGTTTACAAATTTTGATGAAACGACAGGTATTGTTGAACATAAAACACAGCATTATTGCATAACAAACAAAGGAGTACTTTTCCATATTCATGATAAAAACAAAAGAAGTGACTGGTTTTGGACATCTTCTTATCTTAAAAAAAGGGAATTTGAGAAAAAATTTAAGGAAGAATTTGAAAATGGGGAGAAAATAACTAAAGAGAAAATCATAGAAGAATTAAATAACAATGTCACAAAAAATAATGAAAAATCAGACTTTTTAGTGTTAACCGAAGATAAAAAATACAGATATGCCAAAATTAAAGAGATGAAAAATTTTATAGAAACAATATCATGAAACGATTTCTGACATTTTCTTAAAACCTTCTTTTCAAGACCTTTTTTACCCCCTTAACTTTTTTACGAATGTCCTTTCTTATTTCCTTTAAATTTTTGTCGCTGAGTTCTTTATTAAAAATTTTAATGCTTCCTTTTCCTCTGAAAATTCCGTTTAAATTTAAAATCAGGGTTGTTTTTCCGCTTCCGTTTGAGCCGATTAAAGCGATGCATTCGTTCTCAAAAATTTCTAAATTTATGTCATTTAATGCGATATTGCCGTCGGGATATGTGTAGGATAAATTTTTTATTTGAATCGCTTTCTGAAAGTCCATTTTAATATTTAAAATTGAAATTTATAAATTATAAATTTAATTCAAGATGCACGAAATTTCAATCGCAACAAGTATCATTGACACCGTAATTGAATTAGCAGCGCAAAATAACGCCAAAAAAGTTAAGAAAATTTCTATTGAGATAGGAAAACTTGCAATGATTGACAAAGAACAATTGAAATTCGGAGTTGAAATTCTGGCAAATGATACGCTCTGCAAAGGAATGGATGTTGAAATTAAATTTTTGCCAGTAAAAATCAAATGCAAAAACGAGCATATAACTACAATTGATGAGGATGTTGAATTCCTGGATATCCCGAAATATTTAAAGTGCAGCAAATGCAGAGATAATGACGGAATAGAAATTTTACAGGGAAAGGAAATTTTAATCAGAAGGGTTGTTTTTGGGTAAGATGTGTTTAAATTTTTTGCTTTTGTTTATACTCACCCATACTTTTTAAAATCCATCCAATCACTTCATCAACTCCATCCCCGTTTTTAAAACTTGTCTTGAACACTTTAATCTTTGGATTTATCATTTTTGCATCATCTGCCATTTTTTCAACATTCGCATTAACTGCATCCGCTATGTCCGTCTTATTTATGATGCACAAATCAGCAGTAAGAAAAATCATCGGATGCTTTTCAACTGTATCGTCACCTTCGCTTGAACTTACAACAACTATTCTTTTATGCTCGCCCAGGTTAAAGTCAGTAGGACAGATTAAATTTCCGACATTCTCAATCAAAAGCAAATCCGTATCTTTTAAATTTATATCTTCAATTGCATGACTGATTAAATGCGAATCCAGGTGGCACTCTGTTCCTGTATTTATTCCTTTTGCTTCAATTCCTGTACTCTTTATCCGGTCTGCATCAAGTTTGCTTACAATGTCTCCGACAAGTGCTTTAATTTTAAATTTAGTCATCAGTTTTTTTGACAGCGTTTCAATCATTATCGTCTTTCCGGAGCCGGTTGCACCCATAATATTTATTGCAAAGACATTGTTTTTGTCAAAAATTTTCCTGTTTCTTTCTGCGCTCGTCTTATTTATTTCCATTATGTTTTTGTGTGCGTCTATTGTGTGCATTTTTGTGTATTTAATAATTCTTTTGTTTCTTTTGTTAAATTTTCTAAAATTTCCAATATCCTTTCGGCAACCTTTTCGCTTGCTTTTGAGACCTCTTCGGATAATCCTATTTCCGCTTTAATTGTTTTCGGCTCGCAACCAATTATAATTAGTTGTTCGGGCAGAAATTTCATTTTCTTTGCAAATACGAGCATATCCTGAAGGTCTGAATCATGGAAACCGAAAGAAAATTTAAACGGGTCAAAATCGTCCCTGACTTCTTCGTTTTTAATCCAAAATTCATAAATTTCACCCGGATTTTTGTTCTGATGAATTGTATCAACAAAAATTGCGAATTTACAGCCCTCAAGGTAATCTGCCATCGTAAAATTTACAGTTCCGAATTCGGAAATTTCAATGTCAATACCACTATCGTCAGGCAAATTTGCTTTAAAGCCATCCAGTTTGGATTCTAAAATTTCAATAACATAATGGGCAAATCCGTCATCGGACATCAGCAAATTTCCAATTCCGCAAATTAAAATTTTATTTAATTTTTCAGATTGTGCAGGTTGTTCCAATCTCTTCTGTTTTTCTTAAAACGCCTTTTCCGTCATACACATGAATTGCACATCCTAAACACGGGTCAAAACTTCTTATTGTTCTGACAACATCAATCCCATCATAAGTTCCTTTTTCAGTCAGAGGAGTTCCGATTATCGCCTGTTCATAAGGTCCCGGATTTCCATCCTTATCTCTCGGAGATGCGTTCCATGTTGTCGGTGCAATTATCTGATACTTCTGAATTTTTCCGTCCTTCATTATGCACCAGTGAGCAACAACTCCTCTCATTGCCTCAACAATTCCGACACCAATTCCGTCTTTTGGTTTTTCATACTTTGTCCATACCTTTGAGGCACCGGCCTTAATCGCACCCAATGCAGCAAGTACCTGATTATATGTGACATAAGCAGTATATGCATGGAAATACGCCCTTGCCCTGATTCTTTCAAGTGCATTTATTTTTGATGGCATCTTCCATTCAACATCCATTGCATCCGGTACTTTGGCATCAATCCTGTTTGTTCTTGGCAGAGTAAATTTAAGTGATTTTCCGGTTGACTCAGGAACTTTTTTTGAAACAGCAGTTATATACATTCTTGCTAAAGGTCCGACTTCAACAACATAAATTTTCCCGCCCTTGCTTTGCCATCTCGGACATTTAAGCCATGTATATTTGTCATCCCATTTCTTTGCTTCCTGCGGCTTTGGATTTGTCTGCTCATTCCACGGGTGATTCTTGTCTAATTCATTTCCCAGCGGATCTTTTTCCATATCCTTTCCATCCCAATCCTCATAATATGAATGATTAACATATTCCCGGACACCTAAATTTATTTCAATTAAATCATTTGTTATAATTTTTCCGTCGGCAAAGACACCCGGAGTTACCGCTCTTTTTTCTCCCCATTTTCCCATATCTGCATACTTTGCATTGTAATCGGCAAGACCTTCATAACAGCCCGCACTCAAAAATATTGCTTCTCTGTTTCCTGTTTCACCGTAAAATTTACCCATAAAATTGAGCAAATCGTCAAATATTGAGATGAATTCCTTACTAAAAGATACATGTTTAGAAAGCATATCCGCATATTGTTCAAGATCGCTTGCCGTAAGTGTTTTTCCGATTCCCCCCGGAACAAATGAATTCACATGAGGGTGTTTTCCCGCAAGTAACGAAGCCATCTTTCTCCCGAGTTTTGACATTTCCAATGCTCTAAGCCATAATGCCCCGGTTATCGGATTTAATGCCTTGCAAATATCTGCAATTGTTGAAAATCCATGCATACCTGAATGTTCCGCCTTTGTTTTTTGTGCCTCTTTAAGAACATCGGGAGCATATTTGTTAAGCATCACTTCGGAATAATCAGGTCCTTCCAAAATACAGCATCCAAGCGATGCATCGTAAAGTTCTTCTGCCATCAGTGTAAAATTTCTTAATGCGATTCCGACAGGCGGAGGAGAAACACCATAAGTCATATCAACACATTCGGCAGCTGCAGTTGCATGCGGAACAGGACAAACACCGCAAATTCTTTGTGTTATCCAGATCGCATCTGCCGGCTCTCTGTTTTTAAGTATTGTTTCAAAGCCCCTGAACATCGTTCCGTAAGAATGTGCGTCAGTATATTTATTTGTTTTCTCATCGGCAGTTGCGTGTATTGCCAGATGTCCTTCAACCCTCGTTAATGGTTCTATAATAATTTCCTTTGCCATTTTTATTTTAATAAATTTTTAAATTTTTTTTAGTTTAAATTTTTAGTTTAAATTTTTAGTTTAAATTTGTTGGTTTAAATTTCTAAATTTATCTTTCAATTTAAATTTTTCTTGACGACATTCGTGAAAGTACTGCTTTTATCTTTGCGACCATATCTTCCATTGCCTCCGAAGCATAAGCTCCCGCAGGTGCTTTTTGTAAGAACGGTGAATATGGCTCATCAGGAAATTCCGGCTCTGTGCATCCGATACAAATTCCTCCGACTGTTGTGCATCCCCCCGCACCTTCAATAAATCCCCTTTTCGGAACCTGACAATGTGTGATTATTCCTTTACATCCGAGCATTCCCATACAATACGGCTCGCCGAATTCGGAAGAATATTTCCCGCCTGCAAAATATCCTGCTCTCGGACAAATTTCATGTACTTTCGGACCATATAAAAATTTAGGTCTGTTATCTGCATCAAGTTCAGGAACCGGTAAAGCACCTCTTGCCGTTAAAACAAGATGTCCCAATGCCTCAATTATTGTTTCTCCCGAAGGCGGACACCCCGGAAGATTAATGACAGGCAGCCCTAAACCGCTTTTGTAATCCTTTCCAAGGAAATTTATAACTCCTTTTGCTCCTGTCGGATTTGGATTTCCATGCGGAATTCCGCCGAATGAGGCACACGCGCCGACAGCAACAACCGCTCCGGCCCTTTTTGATAATTTTAAAAGCACATCATCAAATAACATCATTTTTCCGTCTATTTCCCCGACACCACAATAATACCCACCTGTTTCCTGTGCTTTTTTCTCGTCCGGAACAGCACCTTCAACGACAAGAACAAAGGGATCATACTTCCCGTTTATTGCATCGTCTAAAATTTTTGAGGCATTTTCTCCCCATGGACCCATAATCGTCGGATGATAAACCAGATTTATTCCTTCAATTTGCGGCAGAAAGCCGGTCAAAACATTAATTAAGTCCGGATTTGTTCCCCCGGTCACAGAAATTGTGCAGCCGGTGCATCCCTGTCCCTGTATCCATACAATATTTATTTTTTCAAGTGCCATTTTAAATTTTTTAAGTTTAATTTTTAAGTTTAATAAAAAATTAGTAAATAAAATTAATAAACTATAATAATAAATTAAATTAATAAACTATAATAATAAATTAATAACCTATCAATAAACAAAACAGATAAATAAAATTTAAATGTGTTTTTAAGATGTGTTTAGGCATTCCCGGAAAGATAATAAAAATTTATGACAGCAGTTATGCGGATGTTGATTTCGGAGGCGTGATAAAGAAAATAAACGGTTCTATGGTTGAAAATTTAAAAACCGGCGATTATGTTCTCGTGCATGCTGGCTTTGCGATAGAAATTTTAAGTGTGAAAGATGCGGATGAAACAATATCCCTGATGTTAAATTTAAAAGAATAATTCTGTGCAACAATGAAAATTCAAAATGTAATAAGGGAGATCAATGAATTGGCAAAACAATTTGACGAATTAAAATTTATGGATGTCTGCGGAACTCATACACAGACAATTGTAAGAGAATTCAAATTTTTTATAGATGGAAAAATTGATTTAAATTAGGTATATTCAGTTATTTTTAATTTCTAAAAAAGCTTTTGCTGTTTCTCTAACATATGAATCCGGATCACTTGCTAATTTTTCCAAAATATATTTTGCGTTTGGAATCTTATTGAAGTGTGTTGTCAAAGCTTTAACAGCTGTTACTCTGACACCCTCGGCTTTATCACTTGCTAATTTTTCCAAAATATATTTTGCGTTTGGAATTCTGTCAAAATCATTGAGCAATATATCTGCCATGCACAATCGGATATAATTATTCCCATCATTTGCCAATCTTTCTATAATTTTAGCAGCATTTGGAATTTTATTGAAGTGTGTTGTTAAAACTTTAACGGCTGCTATTCTAACACCGTCATTATAATCATTTGAGAATTTCTCTACGATTTTTTCCGGATTTGGGAATTTATCAAAATGTGTTGTTAAAACTTTAACAACAACTACTCTAACATTTTCATCTTTATCATTTGCCAATTTTTCTATGATTTTTGCAGCATTTGGAATCTTATAAAAATATTCTGAAATTATATCGCATAAAATCAGTTTATTTTCACTTTTGTATTTTGATAAAATCCTTTCAACAAGATCAGAAATTTGCCGAGATTTACTTTCATCTATTTCTCCAGAAAGTAAATCCCTTAACATTTGAATCTCGCCACTCTCGCTTTCTTTCAAAATTTCATTAATGGTAATTTGTGAAAATTTATTTCTATATATATGCGCAGGATAATCAAATTTTTCTTTAATTACTCTTATTGCCTCATTTTTAACTTCTTTATTTTCATCCTGAGCAAGTTTTTCCAATATTTTTGCAGCATTTGGAATATTATTAAAATTATACTCAAGAAGAGACAATGTAGTGTATCTAATATCGTTATTTGAATCATTCGCAAATTTTTCAACTAATTCACTAACATTTGGAATCTTATCAAAATGATTTAGTAGGACATCATAGATGCATATTCTAACATTTTCATCTTTATCATTTGCCAATTTTTCTGCGATTTTTCCTGCATTTGGAATCTTATCAAAATGATTTTTTAAAACTTCAACAACAGCACACCTAACAGTTTTATCTTTATCATTTGCCAATCTTTCTGTAATTTTTGCAGCGTTTAGAATCTTATCAAAATGAGCATTTATAGCCTTGCAAACCCCCGCCCTTACCATCCAATTTTCATCCCATGAAGCTTCCTCAACAAGTTTAGCAGCATTTGGAATCTCATCAAAATTTACAACAATTGGTAAACATGGTGTAGTTTCACAATCACCTCTTTCTATGTCTCCTCCACGCAATATGCCTGCAAAATAGAATAGTTGATCTTCTTCCTTTTGGAATCTATAAACATATAACACAAAAACACTCACAACAAGGAACATAAGAATCATCAGTGAAATATATTGAGGCAATACACGAAAAACAAAAACTATAAATATTGTAATGATGACAACGCTTACAACGATTATTCCATAATCTTTTATACTTTCCTTTACATCTTTTGACATTTTGTTGTCTTCCATACAGAGATGAACCAATAGAGTTCATCTATTTATTTTGCTATTCCCGTAGTATTATTAGCCATCTTTCCTATCTTTGCAGGAACATAAATGCCTTCAAGTGTTTCATTAATTATTACATTTGTTATATTAGCTGTTTCATTTATTATTGCCTTTACATGTACTTTGCTAGTATTTACTATTTCTCCATTTTTTACTACTGCTGTAACCTTTCCGCCAGCTTCTTTAACCTCTGTTATATTATTTGCTTTCTTTATAAGTTCATTTATTTGAATTCCTGCAACTGCAATCACCGCTATAACTAAAAATATCCCCAAAACTAAAAATATTTTTTTCATTTTAATTTACTTTTACTTTATTTATTTCATTAATTGAAACATTTAATAGTATGATTTTTTCTGTTTCCATGTTTTTGTCTTTAACAACGATTTTTTCAATTTTTACATCAATATTTGGTTTTAGACCTATCTCGCTTATTGCTACTGATTTATTTCCGCTCGTCATAGGTACAAGATTTATATTGCTAATGCTTATATTCGGATTTAAATTTTTCAACACCTCTTCTTTATTTTCATTACTACTCACTTTTTCTTTTATCTCTATAATTTTTATCCCGTTTCCTACATTTTCACTTCCATAATTTTTTAATGCCACTCCACACATTATCAATGCCGCAACCGCTACAAATATTCCCAACACAAAAAATATTTTTTTCATTTTAAATTAAATTATTTTACTGAATAATCAGGTGGTTTAAATAAGACATAAGAAAGGTTGTTGTTTGTAGTAAGTGAAGTGTAATATTTTCCATCACCTCTGCTTACTCCGGTTACAGCATATCCTGGCCATCCGCCAGTTATAACTCCAACGCTATTAAGATTTGTCTTTATATTTCCATTTGAATATAAAATTGCCTGAACATCAACACTGTCACTATAACCATAATGCCTCCCCCGCCATCTTATCACAACTCCATTGCTTGTTGAACATACATGAATTGTCGAAACCAAATCACCTGCATCAACAGCAATCATTTTTGTGCCCATAAACACTTGTGGAATATTGTAATATTGATAACTTCCCCCGTCAAAGGTTATATATCCATTCGTCCCTATGTAAATTGTTGAATATTCTTTGTCATAAAACTTGAACGGTTGTGAAAGTGTAACCTGAACATATCCGTCATCAGCACTATAAATTGGATTGTTGCATGTTGCATATCCGAAATACGAATCTATTGAAGAATAATTTCCGTATGGCAATAATAAACCATAAGAAAGGTTATTGTTTGTAGTAAGTGAAGTGTAATATTTTCCGTCGCCTCTGCTTACTCCGGTTACAGCATATCCTGGCCATCCGCCAGTTATAACTCCAACGCTATTAAGATTTGTCTTTATATTTCCATTTGAATATAAAATTGCCTGAACATCAACACTGTCACTATAACCATAATGCCTCCCCCGCCATCTTATCACAACTCCATTGCTTGTTGAACATACATGAATTGTCGAAACCAAATCACCTGCATCAACAGCAATCATTTTTGTGCCCATAAACACTTGTGGAATATTGTAATATTGATAACTTCCCCCGTCAAAGGTTATATATCCATTCGTCCCTATGTAAATTGTTGAATATTCTTTGTCATAAAACTTGAACGGTTGTGAAAGTGTAACCTGAACATATCCGTCATCAGCACTATAAATTGGATTGTTGCATGTTGCATATCCATAATATAAATCGCTCGAGGAGTAATTTTCTAATTTTTTACAAACACACGAAACATTTTTACTTATCCAGTTATCACCTTCATATGCCTCGGCAATTTCGTCATAAGGATCAACTACGACATATATTGTTCTGCTTCCTGATTCAAGCGTCGTATTCCATGTTGCTGATACTATTATTGAACTATTTGCGTTTAATGAAATTCTGGTTTCATTTATAACATAACTATAATTGCGAAGCAGGTCATAAGAATAAAATATAATGCTTACATTGTTTAGATTGGCATTTCCTATGTTCGTTATATTTGCCTTAATTTCAACAATTTCTCCTTCCTCCACAGTATCTTTAACATCTATACTTGCAGGATAAATATCAAAGTGCGGAATCATAATTCCACTCCCGATTAATGCTCTGTTATTATTAATTTCTATTGTTTTATATGTTGCATTACTCATAAGTTTTTCGTCATCACTCGTTATTTGTTCTCCAACTATTGAAAGATTCTCAAAATACATGCCACCAATTCCACTACAACAGTCACTTAAATTTAAAAACTTATTCCAATATTCACTTTTATTTGTTTCTATTGTTTCAACATACGAAAGATTTTCCGTGTTTACTATATTTTTAAATATTCCGTTTTTTTGTGTATCTTTATACCATTGTGCCTGAATTAAAGCGTAATAAACACTTCTTAATTCTTCAAAGCTCCTATTATAATTTACGCTGTTATTTATAGGAATAGTTATCATTTCATCTGTTTTGTTCTTAATATAATTTTCCATTATTTGTCTTTTTGTGTTCATATTTGATTTACATGTTGGAGGTAATGTATTTGATTTGAATTTCACTTCTGCTAATCCAATAGCATTTTCTCCGGTATCTACTCCATCATCTCCACACGAGAATGTGTAAAAGCCCCATCTTTCGTCAGGTAGTGGATCGTGATTGTAAAAGTGAAACCTTATTCTTGTTTTTCCGTTTTGAGAATATATTTTTGTATTTACATTTACATTTCTAACAATACATCCACATTGCTGATTTTGATAAGTGTAATTATCAAGTAACACCCACGAATTTCCATTCCATACTTCAACACTTACAAAATAATTATCAGTTGTTGATCCTCCATCGCAAACGATCCACAAAGCGTAATGAAATGTTATGGTATCGTTATTTGACTCTATCTCAAAAACATGATTCTCATCAAGATTTGCATTAAACGGATCCCATCTAAATACTTCTGATTTGTTTATCCAGTTTTTAAAATACATTCCCATCCATCCCGTATGAGAAATTGTGTTGTAATTAAATCCATATCCGTAAAGTTCAGTATCCAATACGTTGTAATCAACATTGTCAATATCTATAAGTGTATCCAGTGTTGCATTTTTAATAAGCAATTGGCATGTATCATTACTTGCTTTTATTTGTCCTCTTTTTACCCAAACCCTTCCATCCCAAACCAAATCTATTTCTGCATATTTAAATCCGCAACTTGAATTCGCTACTTCCTGATTCCATTTTTCTGAAATGTTATTTAAGTATGCTGAATTTCCGCAGGTTTCGCTTCCTCCGCAAGCATATTTTGTCCATAAATCCTTTAATTTTAAATCAGAATCTAATAGAACTTTTCCAACATTTGTTTTGGCAATATTATCATCTATTTCAACATTGTCAACTAAACTTACAATCCATTTGCTGCTTGGAAATACCAAACCCGCATAAAATGCGTCTAATTCTCTTGCACTTGCATTCATTAATTTTGTGAGATTTTCTGTGTCGTTTTCGCTTAAGTTAAATGCTCCTGAATATGTTCCCATTGTTGTAATGAAAAAATCTGCTTCAGGAGATGAGCAATAGGAAGTATATTGTAAATCTGTAAAATTTATACCTCCAATTTTGGGTCCAATCTTTCCTGCAATCTTTCCTCCAATTTTAGGTCCAATCTTTCCTCCAATTTTAGGTCCAACTTTTGCACCAACTTTTTTACCGATTTTAGGTCCAACTTTTGCACCTACCTTAGGTCCTACTTTAGCTCCTATTTTTCCTCGCCAGTTCTTTATCGCCTTTACTGCACCATGTTCTCCGGAGCCTTCTCCTATTTTCACACCTGCTTTTGCTCCAATAGCCGCACCAATCTTAGCAGGATTCGGTTTAGGAAGTTTTGCTGGGGGCGGTGTTGGAGGTGGTAAAGGTGGTGCTTTTTTTGGTATAGGTGGAGAAGGAGATGTAGATTTACCTGGTTGCGGGGGCTTTTGGGGAGCGGGTGTTCCTGCATTTGGAGGAACAGCTGGAGGAACAGCAGGAACGCAATTATCTCCACATCCTTCTGCTTCCTTTAATTCATCACAATATTGTTGACAAGCAGTTTCTATATCTAATTTAATACTTCCGTTAAAAAATTCATCCCACCATCCTTCACAAAGCGATTCAGTAAATATGTCTTCAAGCATTGAAATATTGTCATTATACTTGTCATAACAAATTAATTCAATAGACGCATTCCATAAACTTTCATTAAGGAATGTTCTGTTGCATAAAATCTCATTCTTAATTTCCTGTATTAAAGTTTCATTACACAAACTTGCATTATAAATACAACTCGTATCACAAAGAATTTCTCTTATTTCATTAACCATACTTTCATTACATGTCAAATTATAAACTTCATCAACATCAGTTGCATTTATAAAATTCAAACTTCTTAACTGATTTTCACAGGTAATTGGATTTTTAGAGAGGTTAACATCACCTACTGAAAAATTAAACCAAATATCCCCATAATTTAATGAATTCAGATATTTTACATTACACATTCCAATAGCATTCACTTTATAATTTTCTCCACATTGAGAAACACAATCAGCAAATCCAAAATTAGAAAATCCCATTATTAAAAGAACAGATAATACCATAATTTTGTTCATGTTTAATTTTATATTTTTCCCATAAAACAAAAATCTCAAGAATCCATACAGCATCCCTATAATCACCACCCTGCTTTTTTTAAGTTTATCCATTTTAAATTTTTGAGCATAATTAAAAACATTAAATAAATTAATCTTGGATATAAATAAATTAAGTAACTCGAAAAAACCATTTAGTTTTGAGTATATAAATATTAGGATTGCTATAATAACATTTATAGCGTAATGAAAATGTCCCAAATTAAGCAAATTTCAAATTTTTGGGTCGCCCGATTATATTGATTTTGAAAATATGAGAGCGAAGCGAACTTATTTAAAACTCCCCGAGAATTTTAAACATATGAGCAACAGCGAATGTATTTTCCAAAAAAATATGGTTTTTCGACACTCTCAACAAATTAGAAAACTAAATGAATTTTTAAAAAAGTAAATATATAACTCTACTTACAAAACTTTTCAAGTAATAATTAACATTTGATCCTTAAATACTTAATAAATACCAACTTGTTTTTGAAATACACGAATGGAACGAGTATTGTTTTGTGAGTTTTTAGGAAAATACAAATTATTTATTGATGTATTTAATAACTTTTTCAACAATCAAAAGAAATAAATTTGAAAAATAAAATTTAAATCAAATAATAAAAATTTAAGATGTGTTTAGGCATTCCCGGAAAGATAATAAAAATTTATGACAGCAGTTATGCGGATGTTGATTTCGGAGGCGTGATAAAGAAAATAAACGGTTCTATGGTTGAAAATTTAAAAACCGGCGATTATGTTCTCGTGCATGCTGGCTTTGCGATAGAAATTTTAAGTGTGAAAGATGCGGATGAAACAATATCCCTGATGTTAAATTTAAAAGAATAATTCTGTGCAACAATGAAAATTCAAAATGTAATAAGGGAGATCAATGAATTGGCAAAACAATTTGACGAATTAAAATTTATGGAGGTCTGCGGAACTCATACCCAGACAATTGCTAAATGCGGAATCAGACAAATTTTGCCAAAAAATATAAAACTGATTTCGGGTCCCGGATGTCCTGTTTGTGTAACCTCACAATACGACATTGATGTGGTAATAGAACTTGCTTTGAATGGGATTAATGTAGCAACTTACGGAGATATGTTAAGGGTTCCGGGAACAAATACATGTCTGGAACAGGTTAGGGCAAAGGGTGCAAATGTCCGTGTTGTTTATTCGGTTGAGGACTGTGTTAAATTTAAAAATTTAGGAAATAAAACCGACGATATTGTATTTTTTGCTATCGGATTTGAAACGACTGCTCCGATGACTGCGTATGCCTTAAAGAAAAATTTAGCTGTTTATTCTGTTCATAAGACGGTTGTTCCTGCTATGGAAGCGTTATTAAAAACGGGTGAAATAAAGATTGACGGGTTTATAAATCCGGGACATGTTTCAGTAATAACAGGAACGAAGGACTACAAAAAGCTGAAGGTTCCTCAGGTCATTACCGGCTTTGAAGGTATTGATGTGCTTGCTGCAATTCTGATGCTTTTGAGACAATTAAAAGAAGGAAGATGTGATGTTGAAAATGAATATGTCAGAGCAGTTAAGGACGATGGAAATTTACTTGCAAAAAATTTAATAAATGAAATGTTTAAGGTCAGCGACAGCGACTGGAGGGGTTTGGGAGTGATTAAAAATTCGGGACTGGAAGTGAAAAACGCTCACTTAAATGCGAGGATTAAATTTAAAGATATATTAAAGAATGTTCCCAAGCCAAAAGAAAATAAAATTTGCAGGTGCGGGGAAATTATAAGGGGATTGATTGAACCGAATGAATGTCAGTTATTTGGAAAGGCGTGCAATCCGGATAATCCTATAGGGCCGTGTATGGTTTCGGGAGAGGGGACATGCAGCATTTATTTTAAATTTAAAAATTTGAGGTGAAAATTTGAAGGATGAGATTATAATTTGAGAATAGATTTATATATCTTTTTAATTTATAATTATTACAAAAGTTTCCCATTTGGAATTACAACGCCTACGAATATCGTTTTATCACAAAACAATATGGCTTGTAACGGGGAAAATTATATCAAAAGTTTAAAATGATGCAAAAATTTGCCAAAATATGGGATTTTTTGCAGATTTATTACCAAACATAATCTGATTTTTGGAGGTAAATTGATGTAATTTAGTAACTGTCCCATTTCAACACATTTGTTTTCTGAAATGGGAAACTTTTGATTATTTTTATTATTTTAGTAAACATGAATAAAACAGAAACTGGTTCTGCAACTGCCAAAGGCGGATTTGCAAATGAGAAGGATATTTGCAGGAAATTTAATAACTGGAAAAAGGATAAGGATGCCCGGAGCTGGCTTAAAATTATGAATTACAAAATAGAAAAAATTAATGCTGTGAAGGCAATTCAGATTCCAACCAGAATTAAAAAAAGTGATATGGAGAAATTTGGAATAAGTGAAGAAGACTTTGAAGAGTTAATGAAATTTAAAAAGGCAGATATCCAAATAAGAATCATAATCACCATTGGAGAAATAGTTAAAATAGAAAATTTATCATTGAAAAAAGCAAATTTAAACGCAAATTTCAATCAGGCAGATAAGAGGGCGGTTAATTCTTATCAGGAAATGTGGGGATTTGATGATGAAATCGCTTTTGGGTTAAGACTTTTTACAGGAGAGATTGATCCTAATTCTCGTCCGGAAATAGTCAAAAACAAAAATTTACGGGATAAAAGAAGAATGTTTCTTGATGAACTCAGGGAATCTTTGAGGAATAAAATTATAAATTTCTTTGCAGAAAACAAAATTTTAATAGTTAGCGATGTTTTAAAGGGGCCGGGAGGATTATCAGCTGACTGGATGCTCGTCACAAAATATAACAAATTGGATGATACGACAACCTGGATCCTTAAAGATATAAATATAGTGATGAATTTTTTTGGTTCGGGTGAAGTAAAAATATCGCCGAAAGGAAGTTTATATTTAGGAAAAATCACCGTGATGAGAAAAGGTGGCACTCCGGATCCAACAAAATTACAATTCAAGATTAAACCATGCCAGTTGTTTGAATTGGGAAAATAAAATGGAAGTAAATAAAGTATATTTGGGTAACTGCATAGAAATTATGAAAACACTACCTGATAAATCAGTGGATTTAGTGTTTGCAGATCCGCCCTTCAATATAGGAATAAAATATGATGTTTATGATGATAACTTGCCTTATGACGAGTATTATAAGTGGTCAGAAAGATGGATAAGAGAATGTTATCGTCTCCTCAAAGATACCGGGACAATATATATTGCAATTAGTGATGAGTTTGCAGCAGAAATAAATACAATTTTAAAAAGAACCGGCTTTTATTTTAGAAACTGGATTATATGGTACTATGCATTCGGACAAAATCAGCGGAAAAAATTTAATCGTGCCCATACGCATATTTTATATTTTACCAAAGACAGGAAACGATTTACATTTAACGCTCAAAACATAAGGATTCCTTCTGCAAGACAACTTGTATATAACGATAAGCGGGCAAATCCTTTGGGGAAGATTCCTGATGATGTCTGGCAATTTTCAAGGGTCTGCGGCACTTTTAAAGAACGGATAGGGAAACATCCCTGTCAGATGCCGGAAGATTTATTGGATTTAATAATAAAAACAAGTTCTAATGAACAGGATTTAATTTTAGATCCTTTTGGAGGAACAGGAACAACTGCGACAGTTGCCAAAAAACTGAAACGAAACTTCATAACAATAGAAATATCAAATGATTACTATGATGCCATATTGAAAAGATTAGAAGGTAAAATTAACGGGATAAAAAGGAAGATAGAGATTGAGCCAGAAAAACAAAAGACCTTAATTGAGATAGTAGGACAATCACAAAACATTTGATAATAGAGCGTATCAGCAAAGTTTTTTATCCTTGCTCATTTGGACAAAATTTCTTCCGGGACATTTAAATGTTTTTTAAATTTATAAATCAAGTATTTTACAAAATTACAAAAAAGCAGAATACAATCTTTAAAATGATAACCCTTGATAATGGTTCCGGCGGAAAAGCAATGTATGAATTAATTAAAAAAATAAGAACTGAATTAAACAGAACAGGCAGAAAATCCAAATTTAAATCCCACTGGAAAAATACTGATGATGACGGAGCAACGCTAAATTTAAGCAATTTAAATTTTAAAAATATTGTTTTTACAACCGACTCATATACCGTCAGCCCCATATTCTTTCCCGGAGGAGATATCGGAAAATTGTCTCTTTGCGGAACAATCAATGATTTATCCGTTATGAATGCCGTTCCACTCGGAATGTCCCTGTCTTTGATAATTGAGGAGGGATTTGAAAAAGAAAATTTAATGAAAATAATTTCATCAGTCGGAAAAATTTCATCCGAAACAAAAATTCCCGTTGTTACAGGAGATACAAAGGTTGTTGAAAAAGGAAAGATAGACAAAATTATGATCAATACAGCGGGAATCGGAATCACAAACAGGCCGATTTCAAATTCCGGACTGAAGGTTGGCGATAAAATTATCGTTTCGGGGGGAATAGGAGAGCATGGAATTGCATTATTAAGCAAGAGGTTTGATTACAGGACAAATTTAATCTCCGACTGCGCTCCGATATTTGAACAGGTGAGAAAAATTTCAGAGTATGTTACTGCTATGAAAGACCCGACAAGGGGGGGAATTGCAGCATCGCTAAATGAAATGGCTGAAAAGAGCAAGGTAAGAATTGTGCTGGATGAAGATAAAATTCCGGTCAAAAAGGAAGTGAAGGCGGTTTGTGAACTGCTCGGATTAAATCCGTATGAAATTGCATGCGAGGGAAGATTTGTCTGCGGCGTCAAAGCAGATTTTGCAGAAAAATGTGTGAAAATTTTGAAAAAATTTAATGAAGATGCAGGCATATCGGGAGAGGTTGTTGGAGGAAAAGGAGTGATTATAAAGACGGCAATCGGAGGGACACGACTTTTGGATGTGCCAAGCGGGAAATTGGTGCCGAGGATATGTTAAAAAATCACATATAAACATAAGAACGAATGTTTTAAATTTTAAATATTTATATTCCTGCAACTAATTATCTTTATAATTTAAATGTTTGGAAAACTCAATTAAAATCATATAAAATGCAAGTTCAAATATCGGAAGAGGCATACAGTGAAGTAAAGAATGCTTCTAACATACTGGGATTTAACGAGCAGAATATTATAGAAAGGGCAATTGTGGTTTATCTGGATATGATTCAAAAACAGATAGAATTAAAGCAGGAGTTTCAACAATGGGATGAATTAAGTGATGAAACACTTAATAATTTTGAGAATGCCTTACAAAAATGAAAAAGGGTGCAATAGTACTTGTTGAAATTCCGGCATCTGGCGGTCATGAACAAGTCGGGATGAGGCCGGCAATTGTCTTATCAGAAGTGGATGCAGAAATTGTTATAATTATTCCTTTTACATCCAATGTTCAGGCGTTGCGATTTCTACATACAATAGATGTTAAGCCATCAATAAAGAATGGCTTAAATTCAAGATCCATAGCGTTGGTCTTTCAAATGCGGGCCATTGATAAGAAGAAAATAAAAAACATTGTTGGTGTGCTTGAAGACGAAACGATGGAAAAAATAAATGAGATGATAAAAGAAATGTTACATCTTTAAATAACATATAAGTACATCCCGTTAAGAGAAATTTAAAAGAGTATGTTTAAGAATACATGAGATGGCGTTGAAGTTGCGGTTAACACGAATTTTGGATGTTCCAAGCGGGAAATTGGTGCCGAGGATATGCTGAGAACACATTAAGTTGCAAAATTTCAAGAATTAATAACCTTTCCAAATATCTGAAAAATTCAATTTATAAGAAGTGTGAAGTATAACAAGTTATCTGATGGTTTGTCCTAAAAAAGATATAATAATAAAATCTAAATTATTTACAACAAAATATTTAAAGGAAATTTCACTTATTTCATTAAGAGCATAATTTTCATTAAGATAACAAAAATGAAAAAACAATTTACCGTTATAATCGAAAAGGACGAAGAAGTTGATATGTATGTTGGTGAGGTTCCTGGTATTCCGGGATGCCACAGCCAGGGGAAAACTATTGACGAATTAATGAAAAACATGAGTGAAGTTGTATCGCTTTGTCTGGAAGTAGAAGAAGAAAAAGAAGAAAATATGTCTAAAATACCAAAATTTGTTGGTGTTCAACAAATAGAAGTGACAGCATGAAATTAGCACCTATCTCTCCAAAGGAATTAGAAAAAAGTATCAAAAAACTGGGATTTGAACCGGTAAGGCAGAAAGGAAGCCATGTATTTTACAGACATTCTGATGGGCGGACTACAACAATCCCTTTTCATGGAAATCAGGAGATTGGACCTGTTTTGTTAGCAAAAATATTAAAGGATGTTGAATTAACACGGGAGGAATTTGAGAAGATGTGATAGGGATTATAAATTTATATTATTTATACTTGTTGTTCTAAAATTTATGCAACTATTCAGAGTGTGCAAAATTTACTGAAAACTTTGAGTTTTCAATCTTTAAAAATACTTCGTATTTTTAAATTACCTGTGAAAATTTCAAAAAATACAAATTTCAAAAAGGTAATTTTTGAAATACTTTTTGAAAATACACAAACGGAGTCCGCTCACTCTCGTTCGTGGATTTTTCAAAAACTTCGTTTTTGAAAAATGAGCGTAAAAATCAAAATTTTACCGGTAATTTTGAAATATCCGAACGATGATGATGTTATTTTTTGAGTGGCCGAATAATTACAAATTAAAATTAAATTTTATAATGCCTTAAAAATGCTCCTCGCTAAAAAATGTGTTGTTTGCGGAAAACGAATGAAGGTAGAAATAGATGACAAAACAAGAGTGATACTGACAAAAGGCATCTTTTATACAAAAATGAAACTTCCGGACAAAGGTGCGAAAATAATAAAAGAATGGGAAGAAGATTTGTTTGATGACGGTAAAAAAATTAAGGTTGTAGAGCATGACAAATATAAAGAAGTGGAATACTGGGAGTGTCCGAGATGCTGTGCAGATGAGATTATCACTGATGAGACGGGAATAAATTTATATGTGTTTAAGCAATGGATTAAAAAGAACTTTGGGAAAAAGTGCAAGGATTATGTTAAGGGCTGCCCTGTTTGTGATGCGTATGTTTTATATGCTCATCTGAAAGAGATGCTTGATATTCAGTATGATGATGAACACTGCGCGGAACTGGTTGAAGAACAAAGGAAAGATGAAGAAAAAGATGGTGATGATGCGGGTGCAGGTGATGATGACGATGATGAACAGCAAAAATAATGAGGATAGAATTCAAATTCTTAAATTTAAATTTCCGAAATAAGAAATTTTTACCCTTTACAAATTTTTTAAAAGTTGGTAAATACATTTACCAAAAAACCCGATTTCTGGTAAATTGATTTACCATTTTACCAATCTGATATAAATTTTAAATGTACAAAATAAAAATTAAAGGCATTGTGCAGGGTGTCGGATTCAGACCTTTTATTTACCGAGAATGTGTTAAGAGAAATTTAAACGGCTATGTCAAAAATACGGGAGAGGGTGTTGAAGTTGTGATTGATGATGATATTGAAAATTTCACAGAAATTTTAAAAGGAGAAATTCCTCCGCTGGCGAGAATTGAAAGTTATGAAATTTTTGACTTAAATGAGACCGACAAATTTAACGGTTTTAAAATTTTGGAAAGCAGTGAAGGCAAAGGCATTAGTTTTGTTCCCGCAGATGGATTTTTATGCGATGACTGCTTAAAGGAATTAAGGGACAAAGAAAATTACAGGCATAATTACTTTTTCATAACCTGCACAAATTGCGGTCCCCGCTTTACTATTCTTGAAAAAACGCCCTATGACAGAGTCAATACTTCAATGCGCGATTTTGAGATGTGCGAGACCTGCAAAAAGGAGTACAAAGATCCGATGAACAGAAGGTATCACGCACAAACAATAGCATGCCAGAATTGCGGGCCAAAACTTGAAATTTATATCAAAAAAATACTCACACAAAGCCACAAAGCCCCAGAGTATTTAAAAATCAACAGATTTTTAAAGATTGAAAATCTCACAGATTTTCCGTATTTTAAAATCAGCAGATTTTTAAAGATTGAAAGTCTCACAGATTTTCCGTATTTTAAAATCAGCAGATTTTTAAAGATTGAAAGTCTCACAGATTTTCCGTATTTTAAAATCAGCAGATTTTTAAAGATTGAAAGTCTCACAGATTTTCCGTATTTTAAAATCAGCAGATTTTTAAAGATTGAAAGTCTCACAGATTTTCCGCATAATTGCCCCCTTTGCGTCTCCGTGTCTCCGTGTGAAGATAATGAAAATCGTATGCTTTATAAAAATATCAAAAACCCCGATGGAAATTTTGAAAAAATTTATACTTGTGAAGGAGATGAAATTAAGACAATTGCTGACTTAATAAAAAAAGGAAACATCGTAGCAATAAAAGGAATCGGCGGATTTCACATTGCCTGTTTAGTCGCTGCAAGCACAGTTATGAAACTCAGAAAATCTGGGAAAGACAGAGAAAGCAAGCCGTTTGCAATAATGGTTAAGGATATTGAGATGGCAAAGAAATTTGCGGTTATTAATGAGAGAGAGGAAAATTTATTAAAAAGTAAAGCGAGACCAATAGTAATACTGCAGAAAAAAGACAAGACCGAACTGGACGCTGTTTCAAATTTAGACACAATAGGAATAATGCTTCCTTATACTGCTTTGCACTTCCTTTTATACGACTATATTGACGAACCGTTAATTATGACTTCGTCAAATAAACCCGGACTTCCGATTACAACTGATTTGGAGCAGCAATTTACTGATTTTGTTCTTGAGCATAACAGGAAAATTTTAAACCCATTAGACGATTCGGTAATTAAAGTTATTAATAATATTCCTTTGTTGAGCAGAAGGAGTCGCGGGTATGTTCCCGAGCCGATAAAAATTTTTGAAAGGGCCAATGAAAAACCCGATTTGAAAATGCTTGCCGCTGGTGCTGAAATGATGAATACATTTTGCATATATAAGAATGGCTTTGCTATTCCGTCAGGATATATCGGAGATACAAAAAATTATGAAATTTATGAATATTTTAAGGAAAATTTAGATAAATTTTTAAATTTCACCTCGCTCCGCCCTGATATTTTAATTTGTGATTTGCATCCTTCTTATAATACATCCAAATACGCGGAGGAATTAAGCAAAAATTTAAATTTGAAACTGATTAAGGTTCAGCATCATCTTGCACATGTTTATTCTGTTGCGGGAGAAAACGGGCTTAAAAATTTTGTCGGAATTGCGTGTGACGGAACCGGCTATGGCTCGGACGGTAAAATCTGGGGCGGGGAAATTTTTGACTGCGGGGAAAAGGACAAACGAATCGGCTCGCTGGAAGAACAAATTATGCCCGGTGGTGATTCCGCTGCAATTTACCCCCAAAAGATGTTGTTCGGGCTCTTGTGCAAATTTTTAAGTGAAAGAGAAATTAACGATGTCCTGAAAAAATTTTATTCAACGACCGAAATTGACCTGCTTTATAAACAATACACAAATAAATTTAATTGTATGGAGACAACAAGTTGCGGAAGAATTCTTGATGCTGCATCTGCTTTACTGGGATTTTGTAATAAGAGAACTTATGACGGCGAGCCGGCTATGAAACTTGAAGCAAATTCAGGCAATGAAGGATACGGACTAAAACCGAAAATTGAATATCACCTCGCTGACGCTCTGAGCAAAGAACAAAGATATATTCTTAAAACAACTCCGATATTTGAATTCCTGCTTGAAAATATTGACAAAGATAAAGGAAAACTGGCTTATACTGTCCAGGAGTATATTGCAGAGGGATTGTTTGAAATTGCGAATAAATTTAAGACGGATAAGAAGGAAATTGTATTTAGCGGAGGGTGTGCTTATAACAGAATAATGACTTCTTTTCTGACAAAAAATGGCGTTCTGGTTAATCAAAAGGTTCCGGCGGGAGACGGGGGGATTTCTTTCGGGCAGATTTATTATATATTAAATAAATTTACTGTCGTGTAATTATTTATGAAAGTTTAAATAATTAAAATGGCCGAATTGCTTATTAAAATTCCAGATGCTCTGGAAGAAGAAATTGAAAAATCAGATATAGATGTATCAATATTACTTAAACGATTTGTAAAACAATTAGAAGAAGAAAAGGAAATGACAGATTGGTCGGTTAAACTTCAGAGGGCATCGAGACGGGGAAGATTTGAGGAATTAAAAAAGAAGGAGCTTGTATGATAAATCAACGTCGGAAATGAATAAATTTGTTGTTGATACCAATGTATTATTTACATTTTTCTGGGAGGGTTCATTTACAAAGGGCTTATTGATGGATCCGAATTTAGAATTTTTTGCTCCTGAATTTGCATTGGAAGAAATTAACGAGCATTGTAATGAAATACTGGAAAAGACGCGAATTTCTCCGGAAAAATTTAAGGACTTAAGAAGAGAACTATGTGTGTTGGTTGAATTTATTCCATTACAGGAATATTCGAACTTTTTAAAACAAGCACCTAATATTCCTGACAAAGATGATACTGATTTTATAGCACTTGCATTAAAATTGAAATGTCCTGTGTGGTCTAATGATTCGCATTTAAAACAGTAGTCATTAGTAAAGATATTAATAACAAAAGAGATAATTGCTATGCTGGAAATATGAATGACAATTCCCTCTATTTAAATCACAAATATACTTATCAGAATTAATCCCATAATTGTAGCAAACCCAAAATCCGCATTGGAAAATTTAAATTCTTTTATTGTTTTAAAATTTCCGTCAAACCCTCGTGAAAGCATTGCCGCATAAACCCTTTCTGCTCTTTCATAAGACCTTATAAAAAGCACCGCAATAATGTTTCCGAAAATTTCAATCCGCTGCT
>JAGWDQ010000114.1:3671-27576 GCA_018260615.1 Candidatus Altarchaeum sp. | reverse complement strand
TTTTATAAAATGAGCAGTTACAAAATTTATTTACCACAACTTATTGAGAAGTTACATTTTATTCATCCCATATTCTCGGAGAGGTTGAGGATATAGCAAGCAGGGTTGGAATATTATATCAGGGAAAATTGCAGAAAATTTTGGAAGGTAAAGATATAGAAAATGTTGCGGAAATTTATAAAGAAATAACAGCAGTTCGTTCGGAGGATTCAAATAGTTTGAATGTTTTAAAATAAATTTTAAAAAGAAATGATGAAATTTAGTAACTATTCCGCCACCCAAAAAATACACTCGTGTTGCTCGTGCATTTACAAAATGTTCAAAACATTTTGTCACCTCACTTCGTTCGGAGATTTTTAAAATCTTTGCGATTTTAAAAACAGAGTTTTTAAAATCTCCGAATGATAATGAGGTGATTTGAAAATAAGATTGAAAATCTTGCAGATTTTCAGTAATTTTTTGACTTTTTTGAAATTTTATGTTCACAAATTTAAACGCTCATTTAAACGCTTCCTTTCCTGCAAATTTTCCTTTATTTCCCATTTCTTCCTCTATTCTGAGCAGTTGATTATATTTCTCAACCCTTTCACTTCTGCAAGGTGCTCCTGTTTTTATTAATTTGCTGTTCATCCCAACACAAAAATCAGCAATAAAACTATCGCATGTTTCTCCGCTTCTATGCGAAATCACGACATTCCACTTTGTTTTGTGGGCTAAATTTATCGCATTTATTGTCTCGCTTACAGTCCCAATCTGATTTAATTTAATAAGCACGGCATTTGCCGACTTTTCTTTTATCCCCCTCCCAAGTCGTTTAATATTTGTCACAAACAAATCATCTCCGATAAGCATTGTTTTTTCTCCTATTTCTTTATTCATTTTATTCCACCCTTCCCAGTCATCCTCTGCCAGTCCGTCCTCAACTGATAAAATTTTATATTTCTCAACTAAACCTTTGTATTTTTCAGTCATTTCATCACCTGACAAATTTAAATTTTCCGTCTTCAATTCATACATTCCATTTTTATAGAATCCGCTTGCAGCAACATCCAAAGATATACCTACATCTTTATAATACTCATAGCCCGCATTTTCTATTGCATTGATTATCAGTTTTATTGGTTCTTCATTTGATTTGACATTGACAACAAATCCGCCTTCATCGCCGACACTTGTTGAAAAGCCCTTACTCTTCAGCAAAATTTTTAATTCGTGATAAATTTCCGCTCCGTATCTCAGCGACTCTGCAAAATTTTTTGCCCCCCAGGGAACGAGCATAAATTCCTGAAAATCCGTGCTTTGCCAGTTTGCGTGTGCCCCACCATTCAGAATATTCATCATCGGAACAGGTAAAATTTTTGCGTCCCTGTTGAAATATTTATAAAGAGGTAAATTTAAAGACATTGCCGATACCCTCGCTATTGCCATTGAAACACCGAGTATTGCATTTGCTCCCAAATTTGATTTGTTCTCTGTTCCGTCTAAATTGAGCATTATTTCATCAAATTTTTCTTGTCCTTCTTCAATACTCATTCCGGCAATTTTGGGGGCGATGATATTATTTACATTCTCAACCGCTTTCAGCACTCCTTTTCCTTTGTATCTTTTCCTGTCGTTATCTCTTAATTCCAGCGCCTCATAAGTTCCTGTTGATGCACCCGAAGGAACATCGCTTCTTGCTTTTATTCCGCTATCTAATGTAATTTCAACCTCTACTGTCGGATTTCCTCTTGAATCCAAAATTTCCCTTGCTTTAACTGATTTGATTTTTTCCATTTTAAAATTTATTTAAATTTAAAATCTCTGAACGAGAGTGAAGTGATGTTTCTTTTTGTTTTGCATCATCTGTTGCTTTATTCTCCGGGTTATGCAGATTCCATTCATCGCAAATTTGTTCATTCTTAATTATCCTACCCTTTTTATTAGGTAATTTATTAGGTAATTTAAGTTGATAATAGCCAGTTTTTTAGACCCGACAAAGTGAATGCGCTGATTCTATTTGGATTGCCTGTTAGATTGCCTGTTAGATTGCCCGTTAGATTTTAAGATGTAGTATGTGTATTTGCCTGTTGTACCTACTCGTTTTAATATGTTCATTTTAACCATCTCATCAAGATCATTAAACGCTGTTCTAACAGAACAACCACAAAGTTTCGCATATTCTCCACGGCTTATTTTTTTATGTTCCGTTAAATATCTTACCGAATGTTTCTGTCTTTCATTTAATCCCTTTACATCTATTTCAGGCAATTTTGTATAATAGTCAGGATTTCTGAATATAATTCCGAAGTATCCTGTTCGCTCCTTGAATTCCGGATGTGGCAGATTCCATTCATCGCAAAATTTGTTCATTCTTAATATTCCCGTTCCTCTTTTGTCCATCAACTTCCTTCTGGAAAAAACACCCGCAATTGTTTCGTTTCTGCTTTTAGAGGTATAAGTTAAATCCTTTAATTGACTGATTGTTAATGGCCTTAAAAGTTCCCCGGGACTCCATATTTCTATCCTGTCATCAAACATCTTAAGAAGAATTGATTCCCTGTCATGATAATCCCTATGAACAACAGCGTTTATCATTGCCTCCTTTAAAGCATTAATAGGGTATTCGGTTTTTGTTTCCATTTCAAACCCCTTCGGAGTATAAGAAGTTCTTATGTTTTTTAACATAAATTTCTTTGTATCCTCAATTAATGTAAATGCATTTCCTTCAAGATCTGCTCTGTCAATCCACATAGTAACATCCAGTCCTTTATATCTGTCTGCTCTGATTATTATATGTGGTAGTTCCAGAGAAGGATGTTTTCCAAACAAAACAATTCCGGCGATAGTCGGAATCAGTTTTTTGTTTTCCTCAACAACGAAGTGCTCTTTTTTCAATAACTCATAAAAATGTTTTCCGTCTAACTGACCGGTTAAATTGCTTTCTTTGAAATATTCTTTAATTTTATCTGTATCAATATCATCTAATCCTGCATTTTTGACCGTGTAAACATCCTGGCTTTCTGATGATCCTTCTCTGTATAATCTCGCTATTTCTTCTTTGTTTGCAGGCATGTTTGATGAGCCAATTCTGACTCTTGGCGAGTATTCTTCAGTTACAAAATAAGGTGTGTTTTTACCTTTCGGACAATGAATCACAACAAAGTCCTTATTATCATATTTCACAAATTCAATTTTCGGTTCTTCATCCAACCTGCACCAGTGTCTTATTATTTGAGTGAATCCATGCTCTGTCTTTTGAGGATTCTGCAAACCAACAGGTTTTCTTGTTTCATCTTCAACACCAATGATAATTTTACCGCCCCTGCTGTTGTAGAAAGCTACCACTAATTGAGCGACTTTTTTAGGTTCTGGAAGTTCTAACTTAAAATCCAGATCCTTGTTTTCCCTTTCCCGTAATAATTTTTCAAATTCCTTTTCATTCATATTTATCTAAAATTAAGATGTAGCATCTTCCTTTTTTCTCACAAGGTTCTTGAATAACACTCGCAGCAGCAACTACTTTTACCAACCTGCGGTTTTTAATCGTACAGGAAAGTTCGTTTTATTATCCTCACACGGAGACATAAAGGAGAAATATACTGAAAATTCTTTGAGAATTTTCAATCTTTAAAAAATCTGCGAGATTTTTTAAATACTGAAAACTACAAGTTTTCAATCTTTAAAAATCTGTTGATTTTTAGGTGCTGACCCACTAAAATTGGGATAATTATATATTTGTTTTTTTGCCAATATTTTTATAAATATGGTGTTTAAAATTAAATTTATAATATTCAATTTTGAGATTTCTTTTAAGCAGATTTTTAAATACTCTATGACTTTGTGGCTTTGTGTGAGCATTTTTAAAGCACATAAAATACCAGATTTTAAGGTGTCAGCCGATGCCTGTCTCTCGGGAATAATATAACTTCTCTTACAGTCACATCAAGCATCCGCATTAAAATCCTTTCAATTCCCAGTCCAAATCCCCCGTGAGGAGGCATTCCGTATTTAAATGCATCAAGATAAAATTTGAAATTTTCAGGATTCAGATTGCATCTTTTAATCCGTTCGGCAAGCAAATCGTAAATATGAACCCTTTGTCCTCCTGATGAAATTTCCACACCCTTATACTCTAAATCAAACGCTCTGCTATATTTATCATCCGCATCAAAATTTTCCGGTGCCGTATAAAACGGCTTTATTTTGAGAGGATATTTTGTTATGAAGAACAATTCGCTTCCGAATTTGTCTTTTACTATTTCTCCCAAAACCCTTTCGCATTTTGTGTCTATATCTCCTCCCCATTCAATTGTTATGCCTTTCTCATTAAGGTATTGCAGACATTCATCATAACTTAAACGGGGAAATTTTTCCGGGATTGAAATTTCTTTATTTAAAATTTTTACCTCTTCGGAATCCCTCGCCTCGCTTAAAATTGTCTTCATTAATCCCTCAATAACATCCATAACATCATTCTCAGTATCTACGAATGACATTTCACAGTCAAATGCGGTGATTTCATTCAAATGTCTCGTTGTGTCATGCGATTCCGCCCTGAAATATGTTGCCGTCTCAAAAACCCTGTCAAAGCCGGCAGCCATGAGCATCTGCTTGTAAAGCTGCGGCGATTGTGCAAGGAACGCTTCTTTATCAAAATACGCTATCGGAAATAATTCTGTTCCCCCTTCCGATGCACTTGCGATGATTTTCGGAGAGTTGATTTCAATAAATTTATTGTCCCTTAAAAATTTCCTGCCCGCATTAATTATATTATTTCGCAACCTGAATATTGCCGTAACATCCTTCTTCCTCAAATCAAGGAATCTGTTGTCAAGCCGGGTATCAATATTTGCCGTAACATCTGCCTTTACTGCTTTCTCGCTCGGATCCAAAGGTAGCGGAACATTTGCAATTGAAATAATATTTAGTTCATTCGGAAAAATTTCATAGCCGTTCGGGGCTTTTGGATTTGCAGATAAATTTCCCCTGACACTTATTACTGACTCCTTCGTTAGTTCCTTTACCTTATTCAATATTTCATCACCTGTTATCTTTTTCTTCATACAAATTTGTGCGGTTCCTTCCCTGTCCCTCAAAATAATAAATTTTAAATTTCCCAAATCCCTTGTCTCCTGCACCCAGCCGGCAATTAATACCTCATTGTTTTCGCTGTTTACAAAATTTTTCAGCTGACTTGTATATACCCTGTCTTTAAACGAAATCTGCATTTTTTAAATTATGACTTATAAAAATTACGTGTTATTTATTTATGATTTTATCTAAAAATTGAAAGAGACATTCTATAGGCGTAAAATTCCAATTTTTACTGTTAAGGGCAATTAATAAACTTGTTGCTAACTTTCATTAGTAGCAAGTAATGTTATAGATTCGTTCATTATTTGCTTCGTTGCCTTCACTCACCGTATTTGTTGCGTCTGCTTTTGCTTTGATTGTGTAAGTTCCGGCGGTTGAAGGACATGTCCATGTAAAGTTGTTTGTCTGTGCAATGTTAATATCCAAAACACCAACGCTTATATTGCCAAGATAAGTAGTTCCAAGATAATAATAAGTGTAACTTGAATTTATTGTAGAAAGATTTCCGGTATTTTTTGTTACAACAGTAAAGGTAATTGTTTCATTAATGAGCAGGTTTGTTTTGCTTGGAGATAAGTTAGCAATTATTAAGTCAGGTAATAATACTATAGTTATGGTTTTATTTGCCACATTGTTACTCTCATTTATCTCGGCAACTAAATTATCGGGGTCAATCACAACATATATATTATGTGTTCCTGCTGATGCTGTCCATGTAATTGTTGTATCGTTAAACCATAAAGGACCTAAATTTGTAGTATTACTTCCTATCAATATTCCGCCACTATTTGGATCCCCATCATAGAATTTTACCATAACATTCGTAGCATTTGTTGTTCCAAAGTTGAAAATAGTGGCATTTATAGTTACCTGCTCGCCAGCATTAATAGATCCATTTGGTGCAAATGAAATACTCCAATCCCCAAGTGTTAACTCTGGCTTTGTTGGAGGTAAAATAACTACAACATCAGTTTCATTAAAACCGTACAGCGTTGTGTTATTTATTCTATTTCCTGCACCTAATATATTTACTTCTCTAACATAAATTGTCCAGTTTGCTTCGGTCATGTTAGGCGGTTCTTGGGGTAAAAATTCTTCTTCGCTTATATATCCGGTTCTATACAAAGGAATATTACTAAAATCAATTCCATTTAATGTATTTGGATCAATATGATAATCGTTTGGATTTGGAATAGATGAATTTCTCAAATCTGATGTGTCGCAAGAAGGATAACAATTATAACCTGCTATAAAGTCAGGTTTTGGAACATTGTAAAGTTTCATGGCTTCTGCCAAACCAAGTGTCACATGAATTACTCTTAATTGGTAAAATTTTGGGTCATTATTTACTCTTTGTTCTTCAATTGACTTCAATATTTCCTGTTCTTTTTGTAAAATATAATTTTTCATATCAGGCAAAGCAACATTATTATAATAGTTGGCAATAAACTGTCTGTATTCATTACCATAATTTGCTTCTTCTGCTGAATTGTCAAAATGGAAATCAACCATATATGGCTGAACTGTTTCATATAAATTTCCGTTATATTCAACATATACATTATCAACATAATAATCAACTTTTAAACTTTGATTTTCCACCCAAATTCTTTTGTTATCCCCTTCTTTAAACCATATTCCATTTGAAGATGTTATAACTCTACCTTTAAATGCAAAAGAGTCAAAACTATACATGCTGTAACCACCTTGAATTCTGTTGTCATTCTTCCATTTATCTGCTGTGTTATTCCATATTGTGTCCCAATGATAATTCCATTTGTTTTCAATTGTTGAGTTTATTCCACCACTATTATTTGCGAAATCTGCTCCATAATCATCTTTCGTCATTTGATCCGCATCAAGTAACACTTTGCAAGTTTCTGTGTGATCAATTCCTGAAGCACAATAAACATCGTCAACAAGAGAAACTACATATTCACTTTTCGGAACTTCTAATGCCAATTTAAATACACTGCTGGCATTATAGGGAACCGACATATTTGTTACCATCAGACAGATAGCAGTTCCATTTGTGGTGTTCCCAAAGCCAAAGGGTGTTATTGCAGATAGATCAATGGCTCCAGGCGGACCTGGTGGAGGTGGACAAAAAGGCGGACAAGGTGGAGGTAGCATTGGAGGTACAGGAGGCGGAGGCGGTAAAGATGGGGGTGAAGTAGGTGGAGGTGGAAGTTGAGGTGGACTAAGTGGAGGCGGAAGTGGCTTAGGTGGGGAGGGTTGACAAATATATTCTACAATTATTTCCATTATCTTCTTACATGCAGTATCCTCTCCAACAATCTTAACAACCTCCAAAGTACACTCTTGTTTCTTTGTACCATCTGGATTCTCATGGATAACACAATGCTTTAAGAACTCTCCCGTCTCAGTTCCTGCATACCCTTTACAAATCATATGTGAAGCGATGTGCCCAATCTCTTCACACCCTTCGGAACTCATAGCACTTACCGTTCCTACATTTCCCATTATAAATATAAATAGGAACATAAGTAAAAATATCATGCCAATTATCGCACTTTTTTGTCTGATATTTTGTGGTTGTTTATATAGTGACACTATTTTCTTGTAAAAAAATAAAAATATTATGAAGGAAATACTGCCTAAAATTATGATTCCGTAGTCCAGATATACCGGAGAACAAAGGATACCAAAAGATGCAGGTTCTCCTGTTCGTAGGTAAAAAATACTCGCCCATAACAAAACTAAACAAGCATATACAGTTGAAAACGTTGATTTCCACAAACCTTGAATCGTAACTTCTGAATCTTTATATGCTTTTATTCTTGGGAGTTTATATATTTTTTGATAGAAAGATAAAAGAATAAAAGCGAAAATACACAATATACCAAATGTTAAAAATCCGTAAGTTACATCTTGTGATTTAATTTGAGTAAATTCAAAAAAGAGAAAAGAAAATGGAATTAAAAATAGAATCAGGGCTATATGAATTGGTGGGAAATCACTTCGATCTTCTTTTGGGCACCTAAATCCTTTTACATCACTAAGCACGCTCCATTGTGTAAATGAATGATATCTGTTTGATCTAATGCTATACACACCAAAAGATAAAATGAATAAAACTATTAGAAATAATATCTCAGCTTTAGCAAATAACTCATTATTAAAAGATACAAAATTTAGGCCAATCAACGAAAATGCTATTAATATCAAAAATGATAGAGATATTAGTACGTCTTCAATTAAACATTGCACATTAGCAAGTATATAATCCCGAATGATTTTTCTATCTTGCTGAAATATTGCTTTTAATTTCTTTTTTGTTACTACCTCGTATAGTATTATAAGGTAAATTATAAGAAACAATAGATTTAATCCTATATCATGAGTAAAAAATACTAATAGGTTCATTGTCATGAACGAAAAGAACAGCAACATATATAACAAAAACATCCAATCCTTTTTTCCTTTATCTGGTTGAAATATTTTTTTCATTTTCATATGTTTATTAAATTGTTCTTTTAAATTAATGATGGCTTTATTTCCTTTATCACTCCTTTTAACTCTGATATATTACACCTTTCCTCTCCAATTTTATCTTTTTTCTTAACACCATTTACAACCATTCCATATTTTCCTTTCTTCTTTCCTTTAATTGAGATGCTAATATTCTTTTGCCCGCCTATAATTTTATAATCCTTTTTCGTAATGTTTTCAAACTTCTTTTCAATGATACCAACAATGCCCTCAACACTACTTTCTTCAACAATATTAACATCTATTCCGTCATCAGAATAGAATCTTATAGTAACTTCTTCCCATTCGGTTGTATTAAGTTTATATCTAATTACTTCATTAGCGGAAATATTTCCTTTAAATCCATAAGAAGCATAAACTTTATCACATCCGATTTTAAATATTAGTCCTTTGTTAAAAACTGAATTGTTTTTTAGAATATTATCTTTTTCATCAATGCTTGTATTTACTTTCACATCATTTTTATTAACACTAATTGCCGATACCACAATTGCAGTTACAAGTATTCCTATGAGTAAAACACCTAATAATATTTTAGTATTTTTTTTCATTTTAAATTATATTTGCTTTAATAAATTATATTTGTAACTATTCAGCCACTCAAAAAAGCACAGGTAAATTTTTTGTGTTTTCATATTTTTTTGAAATTTTTACGAGTAAATTTTGTTAACCTCTGAATAGTTACTTATATTTTTTAGTTAATAAATTATAACTATTCAGCCACCCCAAAAAAATTACAGGTAAATTTTTGATTTTTTTGAAATTTTCACATGTAAATTTTATACTATTTGAATAGTTATATTCCATTTTTTAAAATTTTTAAAATTTATGTGTTTAAGTTTAAAATCAATTTATATTTTTAAATTTAAAACCCCCACTTCTCTAACAGACCTTCATCTTCGCCGGAAGAAACAATCTTTATGACATCTTCCGTGTGTTTTATATAATTTTTTATCTTTTCTTCTATTGTCAATGCATCTTCCGTTGTGAGCGCATTTTCACCTGCTATGTCTTTATCTTCAAGACCTTTTGAAAAAATTTCATATTTGTGCAAAGATGTTCTTATAACCTCCTTCAGAGAAAATCCGCCGAGCAAAACCAGAATGTCAAAATTTTCCTGTTCAGTTGTATAAGTAAGGGAAGCATATCTTGCAATTCCTCCGGTTGAACCACACATATTATTTACAGCCCAGTCCTTTGTGATTCTTTCAAGTTCTTCCTGTGAGAATCGTTTTCCTATATATTTCTTCGGAACCCTCATAATAAAGTAAGCCATCGTTGCTGTTTTTATATCCAGCGGCACCATCGGATTCTTTACTGCAAAGTCAATCGCGGTTTCCACATCTATAATTTCGGGGTCAAGACCCGTTGCGATGCACGGCGTAAAATGATACACTCCAAGATTGCTCGGGATTTGGTGATAGTCGGCAACATCAACGGTTGTTTTTGATGTCTTTCCTCCCGGGGCGATCATTATATCAATTGCGTCAATTATTGACTTATTTACCAAATAATACTTTTCTTCATCGGATAAAATTTTGTCAGGTGAATAACTATCGGAAGCAATTTTATTCTCTATCTGGGAATTATTTACGAGAATCAATAAGTCAGTATTTTGTTTCCAGTCCTTTCCATCGGTAGGATATTTTAGCAGGCGGGTCATTCCGCATATAGCATTAAAGTGTCTCTGTGGCGGCTCAACATCAAACGGCAATACACCCACTGAAAAAAATTTATTCTTATGTCCCGCTATCAGTGCTTTTCCGTACTTCAATTCATTTATCAGATAGGGTGTGCTTCCGTTTCCCGTTCCTCCCCCCAAAGTGTTAATTGTCAGTATTACATCTCCTTCAATTATTTTTAAATTTGAGATATATCTTCTTATCGTGTCAAAGTCCTCTCTTGCCTGCATCTCTCCTACTTTCCACACATTTCCGGCGCCGGGTGCCGAACCGAAGATACAGATTCTTTCTCTTTTTATCTTTTCAGAAATTTCCAAAAATTTTACATCCTTTTTTATGAGATAGTCAAAAATTTTTTCCGGATGGACATCCGCAGCAGCGGTATTTAAAAGTAAAACCCTGTCCTCAATTGCCATATTATGAAAACCCGTATGATATTGCAAGGCAATCCTGTCCGCCCCTTCTCCTGACGCAATGATACTCCATTTTGTCGGCTGTTCGCTTTCTTCAAACATTTTTAAATTTTAAAATCTGAATTGGAAATTTAAATTAAAATATAAAGAATTAGAAATAAACACAAAACAATTATAAACAATTAAAATTTTAATATTTTATCTTTTCAATATACAGGATATTTTGATGAATTTTGATAAATTTTAATGGATATTTTAATAGATAATATCTAATTATTAATATTAAATTTTAATATATTTTCTAAATTTTTAAATTTTTCTGTTAAAATGCCAAAGAAAAAAGAAACAAAAAGGAGCGAAGAGGATGAAGAAAAAATAAATGATGAAGAAAGAAGTGATATAAATAATAACGGCGAGGTTAGCATCAAAGTAGGAGATATAATGACAACAAATGTAATTGGTGCAAAACCGCGTGATACGATAGCACATATTGCAAAATTAATGTATGCCAACAGAATAGAAGCAATTGTAGTAATCGGAAAAGATAAAGGCAAAGATAAAAACGGAGTTATAACTTCAAAGGATATTGTTTATAAAGTCGTAGCAAAAGGAAAAAACCCGAAAGACGCAATTGCCAAAGATATAATGACAGAGAGGATAATTACAATAAGTCCGAATAATACAATTGACGAAGCAGCAATACTGATGCGAAAATATGATATAAGGCGGCTTCCCGTTGCAAATGAAAAAAGAGAGATTGTAGGAATTATAACCGAATCAGACATAGCAAGAATTTCTCCGGAACTCCATGTGTTAATAAGTGAAGGGTCAAGAATCAGGGACTATGCGTATAGAGAATGAATACGGAACTTAAATTTTCGGAATTAAATTTTCGAGTCAAATTTTCAGATATTTTGTGTTTTAAAATTTAAATTTAATAGTTTTGTTTAGATATTTTATCTGATATTATATTTTTAACAATTTTTGAGCATTTTAAAATTTTCCAAAAGATTTTAAAATATGAGAGCGAAAGCGAACATATTAATTTTAACCATTAACAAAAATGAAAGTAAGCGAAATTATGACAAAAAAGGTAGATGTTATTAAGGACAATGACCTTGTTACAAAAGCAAGAGCAATTATGAGAGACAAGGGGTTCAGGGCGATGCCCGTAGTTGATAAAAATAACAGGATGACTGGAATAATAGGCAGAGGTGATGTATTACAAATTACCTCCGCGAAGTCAAATTTGCTTGTTAAAGGACTGATGAGGCACCATGTTGTTGGTTTTGAAGATGAAGACATAAATGCAATTGCCAAAAGAATGATTGACAACAGCATAAAACAGATCATAATTGTTGATAAAAAAGCTCAAAATAAATTTTTGGGTATTGTTTCCGCTTTGGATATTCTTTCAACTTATGTGAATGATGAGTATATTTCAAAAGTAGATGTCGTAGAAAAAATTATGAAAGAAACACTATATTGCGAGGAAGACGATGAGACAAGCAGAATCGGAAAGATGATGCTGGCCTCTGGTTTGACGGGAATGCCAGTAATAAAGGCAGAGGGAAAAAACAAAAAAAGAGTTGTCGGATTTGTCACGCTCGGCGACCTGATGGGCAAGGGCTATCGTATAAGCGAGGAATCCGGAAAGCAAAAGAAAATGAAGATAAAGAATGTTATGAAAGCAGTTGTAAAGTATGTTACTGTAAATGAAAGAGTTAACAATGCAGCGAAATTAATGGCAAAGAACAGGATTTTAAGGATTCCTGTTGTTGATAACGAGAGGACTAAAAATTTAAAAGGTGTGGCGGATGTTGAAGAGATATTAAGAGCATATTTATAAGGGCGTTATCCTGTTATATAAAGATACGCACATTGGAAATTTATTTCTTATTTTTTTAATCATTTCTAATTTTTTACGGGGGACTTATGGAAGATTTTTAAATTCAGATGAAATTTAAATATATTATGGACACAATCAAAATAAAAAATGGAAATTTTGAAGCGGATAAAATACCTGAATTTATCAGACAAAATAAATATGGAGATATTACCAGGTTACTGGATGGATTAGGAAGATTAAATAATAAATTTGACAGCACTCCTTTATTGTTTCTTTTAAAACATGAAAATGAAAAAATAAGATGTTTGGCAGTTAAAAATTTAGCTAAAATTGGGAACTCTAATTTAACTAAGACATTTATAAATATAGTTGAAAATGATTCCAGCTCTATTGTAAGAAGAGAGGCGGTCTCTGCAATAGGGCGGTTAAGGGACCATTCCAATAAGCAAATTTTGTTTAAGTATCTTGACGATTCTGACCCGGAAGTGGCCTTACAATCTGTGAGAGGTTTGTTAGTTTTCAAAGAAGATGAAGATGTTCAGGAAAAATTAAAGCAATTAGAAAATCATCCAAACGAAACAATACAGGAAATCATAAAAAAAGAATTTCGGACAAATTTTACTAATGGATATGATCCAAATCATACCAAATCTCCGGATTTTATGAAAAATGTTGTTATTAACGGAGATGTCAGAGAAATTCTAAAGTTGGTTTCGGATGAGTCAGTCCATTTGACTTTTACTTCTCCACCTTACTATAATGCAAGAGATTACTCTATTTATTCAAGTTATAAAGAATATTTGGACTTTCTTGAAGATGTCTTTAAAGAAGTTCATAGAATTACAAAAGAAGGCCGTTTTTTTATATTAAACACTTCTCCGATAATAATTCCAAGAGTTGGCAGGCAATATTCCAGTAAAAGATACCCTATTCCTTACGACATTCATCCGCTTATAGTAAAAATGGGGTGGGAATTTATTGATGACATTGTTTGGGAAAAACCAGAAGCGAGCGCAAAAAATCGCAATGCCGGATTTTTACAGCATAGAAAACCATTAGGATATAAGCCCAATCCTTGCACAGAATGTGTTATGGTTTACAGAAAAAAAACAGATAAATTAATTGACTGGAATATTAGGCAGTATGACCAAAAAGTTGTTGAAGAAAGTAAGATTACGGGCGATTTTGAATCTTCAAATGTATGGAAGATAGACCCGACTTTTGATAAAATCCATAGTGCTGTTTTTCCTTTAGAACTTTGTAACAGAGTAATCCGGTTTTATTCTTTTAAAGGTGATTTAGTCTTTGATCCCTTTGCAGGTAGCGGTACTCTTGGCAAGTCCGCTATGAATTTAGACAGATTCTTCTTTTTAACAGAAAAAGAGAAAAAATATATTAGTAGAATTAAAGAAAATTTAACTCAGACCAGGATATTTTCGGATGAAAAATTTAAACCAAATTTTTTAAGCACAGATAAATTTAAAGAGGCATCAAAATGACTATGACACTAACCGAACAAGTCGCAAAAAATATAATAAAAAAACTCTTGAATGGGGAAGATTATAGAATTGAAGTAGTTACTCTTATAAATGCAGAATTTTTGCAGTTCGCAATTGATTTTTTTAAGAATATCGTTGACGCGAAACTTAAAAATAAAAACATAACTGTTGACTGGTACAAAAAGGAATTTTTAAATCCAAACCTGCCTGCCAGAGATATTGCTATAAATTCTGGATTAAACAAAAAGACAATTCACAATATGTTTAATTCCTCTACTAAAGAAATTGTGATTGACGCGTCAAATGAACATTACGACGCGCTTTATGATGCAATTAAAACCCTTGTTGATACCGAACATGATTTGAAACTTACCTTAACAATAAAATTTAAAGGTGTTAGCGTTGATTTGAATGTGGGCGAAAGTTTAATTGTCATAAACACTCTTGCCGTAAAAAGAGCAGAATTAAGAGGCGGGCTTTGGAGTACAGCCGGCAAGCGCGTTGAAAAACCTTTAATGCAAACTTTGTGCGGATTATACAGCGTTCCAGGTAAAAATTATGCCCTTAAAATAAAGGGCAAGGTTATTAGGGGGGATGATTTTGAAAGAGAAATTGATTTTTATTTAGTTGAAGGTAAAAACCAGCACAAATGCGAGGTTAAATTAATGGGTCGGGGTAACCCGGAAAGTGCCGACGCAGTTATAGCCAGAGACAGCAGGGTTTTTGTGGCTGATAAACTTTCAGATACCAGCAAAAAACAATTAAATAGCCGAAAGATTGAATGGGTTGAACTGAGATACAAAAACGGTTTCAGACGATTTAATAATGTCCTGAATGACTTAAATATCCCCCATAAAGAATTTAAAGGATGTGCTAATAAAAAAATAGAAAAAATTTTTACTAATATTTTCAAATGAAATATGTCGTTGTTACGGGAGGGGTAATGAGCGGACTGGGAAAAGGTATTGTTTCCGCATCAGTCGGGAAAATTTTGAAGAGTTACGGACTTACGGTTAGAATGCTCAAGATGGACGGTTATCTGAATGTTGACCCCGGAACCCTAAATCCTTACGAACACGGAGAGGTGTTTGTTTTAAATGACGGAACGGAAACCGACCTTGATCTGGGACATTACGAAAGATTTTTAAATTTAAATTTAGACAGGGACTCAAGTGTAACAAACGGCAAAATTTATAAAGAAGTCATAGACAATGAAAGGAAAGGTATTTATCTCGGAAAAACAGTGCAGATAATTCCGCATGTTACAAATGTTATAATTGAACATATTAAACAAATCAATGAAAGTGATGTGGTTATTATAGAGGTGGGAGGAACTGTTGGGGATATGGAAAACATGGTGTTTCTTGAAGCACTCAGGCAGATTTCAATAAAAGAAAAGGTTGTATTTGTGCATTTATCTTATGTTCCGCTCAGCAGCGGAAACGAGCAAAAAACAAAACCGACGCAGCACTCCATCAGAAATTTACTCCAGCTTGGAATTTATCCGGATATAATTATCGGGCGATGCGGGACAGACCTTCAGCAAGAGACAAAAAATAAAATTTCACTTTTCGGAGGAGTCGAGAAGAGCTGCGTAATTAGTGACCCGGATGCGGAAATTTACGAACTTCCTTTGTTGTTTGACAGGCAAAATCTGGGAAATATTGTGATGAATAAGTTAGATTTTGAAATAAATCAGGAGGCGGAGAAAAATAAATTTAAGGAATTAGACCTGTGGAAAAATTTAGTTGAAAATTTAAAAAATAAATCAAAGTCAGTAAGTATAGGTGTTGTGGGAAAGTATGCTCACCTTGAAGACGCATATTTAAGCATTAAGGAAGCAGTGAAACACAGTCAGATGAATTTAAATATTCCGGTTAATTTTGAAATTGTTGAGGCAGAAAGTGAAAATTTAGAGGAAAAACTGAAGAAATTTGACGGAATTATTGTTCCGGGCGGATTTGGGATAAGGGGAATTGAAGGAAAAATCAGGGCGGTAAATTTTTGCAGGATTAATAAGATTCCTTTTTTAGGGCTATGTCTGGGATTTCAGGTGGCGGTTATAGAGTTTGCAAGGAATGTTTGTAATATGGATGATGCCAATAGCAGTGAGGCCGCTCAAGAATGTCCAAATCCGGTTATTGATTTGCTTTTTGAACAAATAAAAATAAGTGACCTGGGAGGAACGATGCGAGTGGGGGCTTATCCCTGTGTTATTAAAAGTGATACATTAGCACACGAAATTTATAATAAAGACACAATTGACAGAAGGTACAGACACAGATACGGACTAAATTTAAAGTATAAAGAAATTTTGGAAAGAAACGGAATGCTCTTTTCCGGAACATCACCCGACGGGAAATTAATGGAAATTTTGGAGTTAAACAAAGAAGTGCATCCTTTCTTTATTGCTTCGCAATATCATCCGGAATTTTCTTCACGGCCGGAAAAGCCGGAAGAGTTGTTTATGGGGCTTGTGAAGGCGTGTGCGGAAAAGATAAAAAGATTATAGTTAACTTGACGTTGTCATATTTCAAAACATCATCTAAAAATTTAAAATTTTTAAAGCCGAAAATTGCCGAAATACGAATTTAAAATTTTTGTTTTTAAGCAATAAAAAAATCATACAGATTTTTTAGATTGAAAACTCAAAGTTTGCAGCATAAAGCATTTAAAATTTTAATCTGACAAAGTCAAGTTAAAATATCAATTTTTGATGTTTTAATTTAATGCGAGTGCGTTCAGTATTAGTGTCATTTTAAAAATCGCAATTTTAAAAACGAAGTTTTTAAAATACACGATTTTCAAAACGCATTTTCAAAACGCGAAGTTTTGAAAATCTCCGAGCAGGAGCGAGGTGAGAGTTTTGAAAAGACACGAACAAAGTGAGTGGAACGAAGTGAGCGTAAGATTTTTAAAACTCCGAATGAAATGAGGTGAAAGGTTAGCATTTTCACTATAATTAGATAAACATAAGCCAAATTATTTAATGAAATTAAAGAATGAAAAACAACATAGTAGCCAAATTTAAATTTTAAAGATTAAGTGGTTTTTCATACATATCACAATTTTAGAGGAAATTTATTAATATTTAAGATAGAATGTCCAATTAATAAAGTATGCGAAACAATTTATAAAAATCCAAATAAATAAATAAAAATTAATAAAATGTTTTACAAAGTTGGCGTTGTTATTGAAAAAGACGAATACGGGTATTATGCTTATTGTCCGGAACTCAAAGGTTGCCAAACACAGGGTGATACATTAGAGGAAACGATATCCAACATAAAAGAAGCGATAGATCTTTATATGGCAACATTGCCCGAGAATGAAAAAATAACATGTTTGAGCAGGGAAATTTTAACAACATCTGTGGGAGTTGAAATTCCGGCATAAAAATTCTTTTAGGTGAATTAACTCATAAGATTTGTCAATGGTTAAATTATCTCGTTTAACATCAAAGGAGGCAGAGTCATTGCTGTTGAAAGCAGGATTTGTATTAATTAGGAGTGCAGGTAGCCACAGAATATATATGAAGGATGATAGAAGAATAGTCGTTCCGTTTCATAGTGGAAAGATATTACATCCTAAAATAGTTAAGCAGGTTTTTGAGGCAATTGATGAGGTTTGATAAAACAAACTATATTTTAATCCAACTTTCCGCAGATCATCTTTAAAAATATCATTTAAAAATCCTAAAAGATTTTTAAATATCTGAGCAATATCAAAAATGCTTGAAGCATTTAAAATTTCCTATAGAAATTTTAAATCTCCGAACGAAGTGAGGTGATATTAAATTTCTCATAGAAATTTAATATCTCCAAGCAACAGCGAGGTGATTTTTAAATATCCCAAAAATCTTGTAGATTTTTACGACAGCGAGGTGAAATTAAAAAAATTTGATCGAATGTGCGGAATGTCGATAATACGGTAAAAATTTAAATTATCGTTAGGAAAATGTCCCGGTTTTACCCCGGACATAACCAAACTACTCATTTCTTTAATCACTAATTCCATTAGCACCCACTTCAAATACGCATTCTCCCTCTGGCAAACACGGTGAATCAACAAGTCGTGCAATTCTTTTATTTCCTTTGCTTTTTCGCAGATATATCCTGTATGTTGATAAATGTCCGACTATATTTCCTCCGATTGGAACTGTGGGATCCCCAAACATCATTCCGGGATTTGACATTACCTGATTTGTAACAATTACCGCAATATTGTGCATATCCGCAAGGTCTCTTTGTAATGAATGCAGATGTCTGTTTAATTTTTGCTGTCTTGGTGCTAATTCACCTCTCCCGCTATATTCGGACCTGAAATGTGAAGTTAATGAATCAACAACAACTAATCGCACATTTTTCTCTTCTGCAATTTCTCCTGCTTTTTCTGCGAGCAGCATTTGATGATCAGAATTGTATGCCCTTGCCACCATTATATTTTTAAGAACTTCTTTAGGATCTAAATTTTTTGCCGATGCCATTTGTATTATCCTTTCCGGCCTGAATGTACCTTCAGTATCTATGAAAACAGCAGTTCCGTTTAATCCGCCTTTTTCAACAGGCAACTGGACATTTACTGCCGCCTGTAAGCCAATCTGTGTTTTCCCGGAACCAAATTGTCCGTAAAATTCTGTAATTGAACCGGTTTCTATCCCCCCTCCAAGTAAAGTATCAAGTTCTTTGCTTCCCGTTAATATTCTTCCAATTTTCTTTCTCTTTTCCATATATTCAAGACCTGTCTCAAATCCCATCTTCAAACTCTCTCTCGCTGAATTAATTATCTTCTCGGCAGATGAGTCAGTAAGTCCGGCATCTTTAAGTTCTCCGATTGATGCAACTGCAATTGATTCCACTGTCTGAAAACCCATTTCTCTTAATTTTTCAGCGGTAGCAGGTCCGACACCCGAAAGATCTTCAATGGATGATGTTTTACCTTGCACTTTTTCTCCATTCTTTTCCGGTTTTTCTACTCCTTTATCTTCTTTTGGTTTTTCTTTCATTTTAAAAAATTTATTTTTATAGATATTTTTACAAAACTATTTATGAATTGAATTTTATGAAATAAATAAGTTAAATTTATATTGCTAAATTTTAACTATTTTATAACCAAATTTTTACCTGAATTATTAATTTTATATTCCTAATAATATTCCTGATAAATTTGACTGCCTCAGTAGCTCAGTGGCAGAGCGTTCGCTTGGTAAGCGAAAGGTCACGAGTTCAATCCTCGTCTGGGGCTTTAAATTTTTTGCTTTAAATTTTAACATTCACGCAAATGTATGAAAACACCTTAAATTTATTTAAAAATATCGGGACAAAAATTTCCGAAAGTGCCGGCAAAATTTATGGCACAGATGAAGCAGGTGAAATTATCGGAAACGGTGCGGGAGGAGACAGGACAAAAAAAATAGACAAGGTTGCAGAGGATATTGTAATCAGTGAAATTTCCAAAAATTTTGACGATTTTTGCATAATATCAGAAGAAGCGGGAATTAAATTTTTCGGGAAAGCAAGTGATAACGACTGCGCTCAATTTTTCTTTGTGGATCCGATAGACGGTTCAAATAACGCAACCCGTGGAATTCCTTTATTTGCAACATCTTTGGCATTTTCAACATCACAATACATTAACGATACAAAAGTCGGATATGTGAGAAATATATTCGGCGAAGAATATTATGCAGGCAAAGGAAAAGGAGCGTATAGAATTAATAATGGTAATAAACATCAGAAGAAAATTTTAATGAATTCAGACACAAATGTTCCTGAATTTTTGGGTGTTGAATTTGCACCTTACGGGAAAAATTTAGACAAAATTTCAAAAATTATGCAAATTGCGAAACATTACCGAACAGTTGGTAGTATTGCTCTCGGATTGTGTTATGTGGCAGGCGGAGCATTAGATGCATACATTGATTTAAGACCTCCGAGAATTCTGGATTTGACTGCTGCAAAACTCATAATTGAAGAAGCAGGAGGAATATGTTTTTCGGACGGGAAAAATTTAAAAGTAGATACAAAAACAAAGGCAAATTTAATTGCGGGAAATAAAAATGTTGTTGAAAAGGTGAGGTCACTCTTAAAAATTTAAAAAATAATAAAATATTCACACAAAGACACAAAGCCATTTTCAAATCGCAGAAATTTGAAAATCTCCGAACGAAGTGAGGTGACATTGTCTGATTGTCCCTTTGTGTCTCTGTGTCTCCGTGTGATGCTCATGAAAAGCATATACTTTATAAAACTGTGAAAAAATCAAAAAATTCTGGAAATTTAACAAATGAAATTTTAAATGAAACGTTACGAATTACACGAACTTTTTTCTTTTAAAAAAAGAAAAAACACTCCGAAAAAAGAAAAAAGTAAACATTAGAAAAATTTAAAAATTTTAACTGAAATTTAAATGAAACGCTACGAATTACACTCGCACACAAATTTTAGCGACGGAAAATCAAGCATAGAAGAGATGATTAGCAGAGCAAGAGAACTGAATTCAGCAATCGCGATAACCGACCATTTCATCGGAGACGAATTCGGCATCAACAAAATTTTATATGGTAATATGTCTTCACTTGCTCGTTTTTTAAAGCGGAGAGAGAAATTTAGTAAAATTTTCGACGATGTTATATTCGGAATTGAAATAACAAGAGTAAATCCAAGCAAAATATCCGAAATAGCAAGGACAGCAAAAAAGCGCGATTTTATTGTTCTGGTTCACGGTGAAACAAGCGGTGATAAGGTTCCTGCCGGAACAAATACTGCGGCATTAAATTGTGAATATGTTGATATTCTGGCACACCCCGGGCATTTAAGTGAAGAGAATGCATTAAAAGCAAAAGAGAACAAAATTTTTATTGAAATTACCGCAAGAGAAATTCACAAACCCGAAAATCCGGAAATTGCAAAAATCTGTAAGAAATTTAATCTGGAAATGGTGATAGATACTGATGCGCACTCCGCAGGCGAACTTATTGATTATGAAAAGGCGAAGGATACGGGGCTGAATGCAGGATTGAGCGAAGATGATGTCCGGCAGACAAATGAAAATGCAAAAAAAATTTTTAAGAAATTTATTTAATATTTTTAAGATTAATTTATTAAGCTGAAGTTTTGCATTTTACTTTTTTGGCAGGTTAAACCTTGCTGTATATTTACCATCATAAAATACCAAAAATAGAATACCAAAAACTAATTTTTATATGTGTAAATTTTTCAAAACGCAAAACTCGAGTAAGTTATAAATAGATAGAATGAAAAAAGGATTCAATGAATGGTTATTGGCATATTTAAAAGAATGGTTATTAGCACATTGGTTATTAGCATTTGGAGTTCTTGTTGTATTAGTCTTAATCTTATTAGGATATTATGTAATTGGAATAATTTTGTTATTAACGTCATTAATTCTTCCGCATTTAAGAGATTATGTCCTTTTTAAAGAAAATATAACGAAAATTAGAAAGTATGGTCAAGAAGTTATTAACGGGCTACTCTCTTTTGGTGTTCCATTAGAGTATTGTATAGAAAGAAAAACTGAAAAGGAAATTGAAGGCCGAATAAAAAAAGGTGATAAAGGTTTTTGTCTTATAATTGGAGAAGCAGGAAACGGAAAAACAACCTTGTTATGTAAACTCGCTCAAATTTATTTAAAAGATGAAAAATACTGCACATTCTTTTATAAAGCTCAAGATTTTGAAGGTGGAGATTTTATGAGTAAAATTAAAAAAGATATGAACGTAGAAAATATTGATCTAGATACTATCTCAAAAAAAGGGTATAAGATACTCCTATTTTTGGACACATTAGATGTAATTCCATATAACAATATTGGAAGATTAAGCACATTAATAACTCGATTCAACACAGAAAATGGATTAATAATTGCGACATGTAGGCCTTTAGAAGCTGCAAGCATGGAGAATAAGAATACTATTCCTATCGAAAAATTTACGTTAGAAGAATTAAGTGAAGAAGAAATACAAAAATTAATTGAAAAATATAATGAATATTATAAAAAACACGGAGTAGAAACAGTAATACAAAGAGATAAAATCTCTGATATATTTAAGAACCCTTTACATATAAAAATGTTATTTGAAATATATGATGAATTACAGACAATCCCAAATAATATCAATATGTTGTATAAGAAATACTGGAAGGTCAAAGTTGAGTATACTCGAACAACAATATTAGAAAATTCATCATTTCATGAATTTGTAAATAAAAAGAAACGATTAGTAAAGGCCATAGCTGAAGAAATGATTAAAGATAAAGAAAACAAGATTACAATAAACTATCGAACCATTGAAAATTACATTTCCCAAAACAAAATGTTAGAGGTCTATGAAGATATCAAGAGCGACAATATCATAAAATATGACGGAAAAAAGTTAGGATTTTTTCATCAAACATTCTTTGAATATGCCGCAGCAATGTGTATTAATGAAATGATAGAAGACGCCCAAGATAGAAACAAAATGCATACCCTTATTCAATATACCCTTAATTATTTTGAGAGGTCGCCTTATATTGAATGGCTCGAAGATAAAAATATCCAGATAATTGAAAAATTTATTAAAAGTACATCTGATAAAGATCTTGATAAAAATACTAAAATGAAGTTTTATAAAACTTATGGAAACACATTAAAATCTCTCGGAAGTGATTTAGGAAAGGCAATTGAGAAATATAAAGATGCATCGAACTATGCTGATCAAGAGGAGGATAAAATAAATATCTCATGGAATCTTGCAGAAACATATAGGCTTCTTGACCAATACTCTAAGGCAATAGATATTCTTCGTGATGTAAGGGAAAAGAGTGAAAGAAAAAAAGATCCAAATAATATACTCAAGTCATCTGTTGAAATTGCTAAATGCCAATATGTTATAGGGCATCTTGGAGAAGCATTGGAAAGTTGTAAGAGCGTAGATAAATATTTATCTCAAGTAGATAATGATAAAGGAGTATATTTTTATTATAATTTATCAAAAATTTATTATTTATTGGGTAATTATGACGAGGCAAACAGAATTTATAACTTAGGAATAGAAATTGCTTCTTCTCTTGATGCCCAGGATAAAGAGAAGAGTTACGAAAGCAACGCTTTATTATGGTTAAAAGGAGAAATTCTTCGGATGCAAGAGTATTATGACGACTCCAAAGAAAAGTATAAGGCAGCTGAACAAACATTTTCGCGCACTAAATCTAGAGCTAAAACATGGATATTAGATAGTGAGGCGGAAATCGAGAGAGCAAAGGGCAACTATGAAGAAAGCATTAAAAATTATGAAAGATGTCGGGAGGAATCAGAGCTAATGGGAAATAAAAATAGAGTGGCTCATTCACTCCTCGGGATAGCCGAAAATAATAGAATGAAAGGCATTAAAAATGGGGATAATTCCCTTCTTGAAGAAGCGCTTAACAAATATAAAGAAGCCGAGGATATTTACAATGAAATAGGATCTGAATGGGGCAAAGTTCATGTAAAAATTGGTAATGCTTTTGTATTCTTATATCAACGAAAATTTAAAGAAGCAAAAAAATTATTAGAAGATGCCAAATTAATTGCCACACAATATAAAATTACATCCGAAATAGAATTAATAAGAAAAATATTAGAGAATATAAATAACGAGAATAATAATTTGATTGAATTACATCCACTTAGCTTTCCTTAAATTTAAATTGTCCAAAATTATTCAAGTGAAAATCCGGAAATTGCAAAAATCTGTAAGAAATTTAATCTGGAAATGGTGATAGATACTGATGCGCACTCCGCAGGCGAACTTATTGATTATGAAAAGGCGAAGGATACGGGGCTGAATGCAGGATTGAGCGAAGATGATGTCCGGCAGACAAATGAAAA
>JAGWDQ010000114.1:0-3571 GCA_018260615.1 Candidatus Altarchaeum sp. | reverse complement strand
ATACGGGGCTGAATGCAGGATTGAGCGAAGATGATGTCCGGCAGACAAATGAAAACGCAAAAAAGATTTTTAGGAAATTTATTTAATATACTATAAACATAATTATTATCTCTATAATTACTAAATTTGTTTATCTAAATTTATAAAATTAAAGTTAATATAAAATGGCACAAGCATTAGCGGCAGTCCATAAAAATCTGCCTTTGGGAAAAGCAATTCCTGCAAATATAACAAAAGGTACTTTAAACGAGACAATTTTAAAGTGTGTGGATAATAGCGGAGCCCGGGAACTAAGGGTCCTGGGAGTAAAGGGCTACACGGGAGTCAGAAGACGAAAGCCGGCAGCAGGAGTCGGTGATATGGTAATATGCAGTGTAATTAGCGGGGATATGAAAATAAGAAAACAGGTTGTTAAAGCAATCATCGTTAGACAAAAGATGCCTTACAGACGACCCGATGGCACGAGAGTTATGTTTGAAGACAATGCGGCAGCAATTATCAATGATGACGGAACACCAAAAGGAACCGAAATCAGAGGGGTTATTGCCAAAGAAGTGGCTGCCAGATGGGATAAAATTGCATCCATGGCAAGAGGACTGATGTAAATTTGTCTTTTAATTTTGTTTTAACTTGTTATTTGCCTCTATTATTATTTATTTATTATTTATTTATTATTTATTAAAATATTTGTGAAATGAATGGTGATGGTGACGAGGAATCACAACCCCAACAAAAAAAACCGGGTATATTTTTGTATCTTTTATATGGCTCTATTCTGGCCTTAATAATACTTTTGTTATTTTCAACATTTTTTTCAGGAGAGTCAGAGATAAATATCAATACAATCGTTACCCAGAATGTTGAGGAAAATTTAAATTGCGAATGTAAAATTTTTTTTGATAATGAAACAATACAAACAAAGAGTGAAAAATTTACACTTCAAAGATATGCAAATAAAGAGTTCTCACACAAAATGATTACCAAAAAGAAAAAAGTGGCGGTATTCGGAGAATGTTATTGTGACGGCGAAAATCAAAATCATTATGAACAATCAATGGCATACCTTGCTAAGATTACATCTAATGAAATTTCATTTGATTTTGCGTTTTTAAAAAATAATACAAATATATCTTTTAAGATTTAATAATAAAATACAAATTAATTCTACTTATAATAATAAAATACAAATTAATTCTACTTATAATAATAAAATATAAATAAAATACAATGGAAAGAAGATTTGGAGGCGGGGGAAGAAGCGGCGGATATGGTGACAGAGGACCACAAGAGATGCACAAAGCAGTTTGTGCTGACTGTGGAAAGGAGTGTGAAGTGCCGTTTAAACCCGATGGAAGCAGGCCGGTATATTGCAAGGACTGCTATTCAAAACACAGGCCAGCAAGGCGTTAGTAAGGAAAGTGCAATATTGCTGTTTTCAAATCGCAGAGATTTGAAAATCTCCGAACGAAAGTGAGGTGACATATGAATTGGATGGATTTATGCAGCAACGATCAATATTAGTTTAAATTATTTTTTTTATTTTTAAATTTATCTTATTTGCTTTTTAATTTTTATAAAATATAATTAAATAAACAACACCATGGAAAGAAGATTTGGAGGCGGGGGAAGAAGCGGCGGATATGGTGACAGAGGACCACAAGAGATGCACAAAGCAGTTTGTGCTGACTGTGGAAAGGAGTGTGAAGTGCCGTTTAAACCCGATGGAAGCAGGCCGGTATATTGCAAGGACTGCTATTCAAAACACAGGCCAGCAAGGCGTTAGTAAGGAAAGTGCAATATTGCTGTTTTCAAATCGCAGAGATTTGAAAATCTCCGAACGAAAGTGAGGTGACATATGAATTGGATGGATTTATGCAGCAACGATCAATATTAGTTTAAATTATTTTTTTTATTTTTAAATTTATCTTATTTGCTTTTTAATTTTTATAAAATATAATTAAATAAACAACACCATGGAAAGAAGATTTGGAGGCGGGGGAAGAAGCGGCGGATATGGTGACAGAGGACCACAAGAGATGCACAAAGCAGTTTGTGCTGACTGTGGAAAGGAGTGTGAAGTGCCGTTTAAACCCGATGGAAGCAGGCCGGTATATTGCAAGGACTGCTATTCAAAACACAGGCCAGCAAGGCGTTAGTAAGGAAAGTGCAATATTGCTGTTTTCAAATCGCAGAGATTTGAAAATCTCCGAACGAAAGTGAGGTGACTTGTGAATTGGATGGATTTATGCAGCATACAATCAATATTAGTTTAAATTATTTTTTTTATTTTTAAATTTATTTTCTGTTTATTTTCTTTTAAATTTATCTTATCGTTTTATAATCGTAATTCACAATCATAATCTCATCATAAAAATTTTTAATATTCAAAAACATGAACACAACACAAAAAATTGTGATTGCGGCGGGAATTATAGGAATTTTGTTTATTATCGGAATTTTAGCTTATGTTTTGATAAGTTTGGGCTTGCCTGAAATGTCAACGGGAGGAGTTGTTGCAGTAGTTCCGCTAAAAGGAGAAATTACCGGAGAATGCAGTAGTTATGGCGGGTGTATAGATCCGGCAAAATTTAAAGAGATGATGGAAATGGCGGAAAATGACGAATCCGTAAAGGTAATAATTATAAAAGTTGATAGCGGCGGAGGCGGGGTTGTGGCAAGCCGGGATTTGATGAAAATCGTGAAAAACGCAAAGAAACAAAAGCCGGTAATCGCATACATAAACGATATTGGTGCAAGCGGAGCGTATTATGCTGCATCGGCGAGCGATAAAATTGTCGCAAATGAGTTTGCTTTCGTAGGGAGCATCGGCGTAAGGTCGGAAATTATACATTATAAAGGACTTTTGGATAAATTAGGAATAAATATATCTGTTGTAAAGAAACCGGATAACAAGGATTTCGGAAGTCCGTACAGGGAAAATTTAACTGATAAGGAAACAAAGCTGATGGAAGATGTCATCGGGAAAATTTATGATGCGTTTGTAAGTGATGTTGCTGAAAACAGAAATTTATCAAAGGAAAAGGTTAAGGAAATTTCCGAAGGGCAGAGCATTTATCTCGGAATGGATGCAAAAGAAAACGGACTGATTGACTATGTAGGAGATATGGATGATACCATTGATATTGCAGCAGAACAGGCAGGAATTAAAGGAGATGTTGTTGTTCGCTACATTGATACCGGACAGGAAAGTATTTTTGACAGGATGGCAATGAAGATTGGTTACGGTTTCGCAAAAGGTCTCGTTGAAATTGAAGGAAGTCAGCAAAAAATATTTGCAGAGTAATGAATTTAATCAGGGTAATAAATTTTAGGTACTCATCCCTTTAAATTGGGATAATTATTTTGTGAGAGATTTTTTAAAAATCTGCTTAAAAATTATATTTTTCAAGCAAGGTAAATTATTATGTTTTTAACCTCACTCCGTTCGGATATTTACTCATTTCATTCGTAAATGACAAAAATTGTGAGTTTATAGACAAACATTAATTATCGGTCTTGTGGCAATCAGATTCCAAAAAGGGAAAAATATTTTATTCTTCCTATAATTATG
>JAGWDQ010000113.1 GCA_018260615.1 Candidatus Altarchaeum sp. | reverse complement strand
CACTCCGAGTTAAGTAAAAATGCACGATTCACGGAATAATCCCGACATAAAGGTTCTAATTATTTAAATTTTTTATTATTTTGATAAGATAATTTTTTCAGAGTCATATTTTCGGTTAATAATTTCATCTGTTGTATTGCAATTTGGTTTAGTTTTATTAGTCGTTTATCCTGTGATAAATTTTCATTAACAAATAAAGCATTTAAATTTTCTAAATTAGATAAGCATACTAACTGAGAGACATTTGCATAATCTCTGATATTTCCTTTTTGGTTGGGATTTAAATCTCTCCATTCCTTTGCAGTCATTCCAAACAAAGCCATATTTAATATATCCGCTTCATTTGCATAAATTTGATTTATTTGTTGTCGGGTTAATTCTTTGGGAATCAGATTTTCTTTTATTGCATCCGTATGTATTTTATAATTGATTTTTGCAAGATTTCTTTTGATATCCCAGCCAAATTGTTCGTGTTCCTGTTCTTTTAGTCGTTGAAATTCTTTAATGAGATATATTTTAAATTCGGCACTTATCCACATACCAAACTCAAAAGCAATATCTTTGTGTGCATAAGTCCCGCCATAACGCCCGGCAGTTGCTTTTAAACCGATTGCATTTGTTTTTTCAACCCATTCTTTAACACTTATTTTGTAGTTATTTAATCCGGATTTGCTTCTAATTATGGCATATTCGCCATAATTAAAATCAGGATCATATATCTTTTCCCACACACCTAAAAATTCAACGGTATTCCTGTTTCTAAGCCAGTCCGATATAAAAAAATCCCCGTCTTTTGCTTTAAGCATATCAGTTATTGATATATAATCCTCATCTTCTACACTTATTACAGATATTTCTGTTCCCTTTACACTGATTTTAGTCATTTTTAAATAACCTCATTACCATTCTGATATTTAAAAATCTTTGAGATTTGAAAATAACAGGTAATGCGTTTTCCTGGTCATTATTTAAAATTTCAAAACCCCTACCATTAGCAATAGCGTTTATTAGATATGTCTTTCCGGTTCCATTTTTTGTATTAGGCAATAAATTTTTTCTGCCTTTTAAGCCATAATTTTTTATCGTACAGGAAAGTTCGTTTTATTGTTCTCTCACACCAAGACACGGAGACACAAAGGGCAATGTTGCTCTGTGACTTTGTGGCTTTGTGTGAGTATTCTTCTGATTTTTTTAATTTATTTTAATCACATTTCCTTTATCTTTCTCACAATTTCATTTCCAACATCCATCGTTTTTGCATTTCCTCCCAAATCAGGTGTTCTAACTTTACCTTCCCTTAAGACATCCTCAACCGCTTTTATTATCATATTTGCCGCATCGCTTTTCTTTAATTCGTCAAGCATCATTGCACCTGCCAAAATCTGACCAACCGGATTTGCAATACCTTTTCCGGCAATATCCGGAGCACTTCCGTGAATTGGTTCAAACATACTTATTCCATTCGGATTAATATTTCCGCTTGCAGCAGTCCCTAATCCTCCGCAAATTCCTGCACCCAGGTCAGTAAGAATATCCCCGAACATATTCGGAATGGCAAGAACTTTAAATCTTTCCGGCTTTAAAACAAAAAACATCGCAGCAGCATCAACATAAAGATATTCGCTCTTAATTCCATCTTTTATATATTCCTTTGAAATTTCATCAAACGCCTTTCTCCAGACGGCATAAAAATTCAGCACATTTGCTTTATCAACACTTGTTACCAAGTCGTAATTTTTTCTCTTTGCGAGTTCAAAGGCATACCTTATAATTCTTTCACAGCCCTTTTTGCTCAAAATTCCGATTTGATAAGCAATCTCATCTCTATCGCTTTCAATATCCAGATTAAATTTAACGCTGTAAAGTGTTCTCAAAATTTCAAATTCATCTTTAGACCTTTTCTTTGCCTCATTACTTCCGATTCCGACATAAAAATCCTCTGTATTTTCCCTGACTGCATAAAAATTTATATCCTTTGCGGTTTTATTCGCTAAAACTTCCCGCACGCCTTCAAAAAATTTTATCGGTCTTAAATTTATATATTCGTCAAAGTAAAACCTCATTGCGAGTAAAACACCTTTTTCAAGAATTCCCGGCTTTACCCGGGGATCACCGATGGCACTAAAATAAATTGATTTGTTTTTGCTTAATTCCTTTAAGTCGTCCTCTGTAAGCGTTTTCCCTTCTTTTAAATATCTTTCCGCTCCGAAATCATACTCATTCCATGAAATTTCAAAATTAAATTTCTCGCTTACAACATCAACAACCTTCTTTCCTTCTGCCATTACTTCTTTCCCGATTCCGTCTCCCGGAATTAAGGCAATTTTAAAAGCCATCTAAAATAAGAAAACAAAAATTTTTATAACATAAATTTTACGAACAAAACCTTTTTGGTAATCTCACAACCCATCAGCCCTTTCATTCCTTATCCTCCTTTGGGGGTTCCGGCTGTGGATTTAGAGATACATCTGCAGCAATCTCAACGACACCGCCTATTGCCTGTCCCGGCATACCTCTGTTAAATCTCGCCACAACACCTCTTTTTCCGTGCGTTCTTGTAATTTTTCCGATAATATCATGTGTCTTTGCTTTGTAGGTTACTTTTTTGCCCATTAACTTCACTAAATTTTCCTTCTTTGATGAAATTTCATCGTTCAATTCCAATACCATCTGATTTGTATGCTGTGTTCTCCTTCCCATCCTAAAATTTACAATCCTGCCTATCATTTTAATTTAAGTGTATAAAATTTAAATTTAAAAATTATATTACAATTTATATTACAATCTTAAATTTTATTAATTTTATTCAGCTCTTTTTTCATCACATCAACAGCACAGTATTTCCCGCACATCGTACAACCTGTTCCTTTGATTAAATTTTTACCTTGCTCTTTTGCCATGCCTGCCCAATGCCTCAACTATCACCTCACTTTGTTCGGAGATTTCAAAAACTCTGCTTTTTTACTTTAAATTTAATTATCCAAATTTAATTTATTTTAGGTAAATTTTCAAAATGCAAAACATGAGCGAGCATATTTAAACGGACTAAAAAATTTATAAAAATGAAGTTAATCATGGAAACTACAGATAACTTCACAAATAAAATATTATGTGGAGACAGTTTGGAATTAATAAAAATTTTACCGGATGAGTCGGTAAATTTAATAATTACTTCGCCCCCTTATTTTCAGCAAAGAGAATATACAAAAGATGACAAAGAGATAGGCAACGAAAAAGAGGTCTCCGAATACATAGACAAATTATCCGAACTTTTTCATGAATGTGTAAGAGTTACCAAGAAAAACGGAAGCATTGTCTTTAACATAGGCGATAAATACTTAGAAAGTAGTTTGTTATTGGTGCCGTTTAGATTCGCTTTGAATATACTAAACAAAGAATCTGTAAAATTAGTGAATAATATTACCTGGGCAAAACTTAATCCTACTCCGAGACAATTTAAAGGCAGATTAGTAAGCAGTACCGAACCATTTTTCCATTTTGTTAAATCCGATGACTATTACTATAATTTAGATGAATTTATGAAATTTTTAAAGACCACAAGAAAGAAAACCATCAGAGGTAATGGAATAGGCAAAAAATATTTTGAACTTATTGAGAAGTCCAACTTAACAGATACACAAAAACTTATGGCAAAAAAAGATCTAAATCAGGTTATAGTAGAAGTCAAAAACGGAAAAATTTCCGGTTTTAGAATGAAAATTAACGGTATTCATTCTTTACCATTCGGTGGCCAGGAGGGAGGCAGAAAGACACAAATGCTTACAAAAGGATTTACAATAATAAAAATAAACGGAGAGTTTCTTAAAAGAGATATAATAGAAAGTCCTGTTGAGTCGGTTAAAGGTTCCGGACATCCTGCGATTTACCCGGAATTTATTATTCAGCAATTACTTATTTTACTTACAAAAGAAAATGATATTGTATTAGACCCGTTTATCGGAAGCGGGACAACTGCTGTTGCCTGTAAAAAATTAGGAAGAAATTACATTGGTTTTGACATAAACCGGCAATATTGTGATGATGCTAATGAGAGATTGAAAATTATTAAAAAGGAAAATTGTCTAATGGAATGGATAATATGAACAATCACGATTATAATACGATTTTGAATGATGCTTTTTCAGAAGCAGAAAAAGAACTGAAAAGAGACAGAGGTAAGAAATATCTTAATAAACTAAATGCAAGTCAAAAAGAATGGCTCGTTAAAGTAGCGGATAAATCAGAATCATTAAAAGCTGTTACGACTGCTTTAACCACTTGTCTTGTTAAAAAGATTGAAGACCCAAAACAAGACATCAGATATCATAAACATGAATTAAAAAACGGATATTCCGGAAGAACACTTGATACAAGTTATGTAACTCCATTTTTTAAAAGCCATTTCAGAAGATTATCTATGAAAGAAAGTGGCTGGCTTACCCGTTCTATTGAACAACCACACCCATTTACAAAGGACTTTCCGGGGAAAATACGAGACAAAGAGGTAAAAACAACGTTCCTGAATATTATTGATGATATTGAAATCAAAAAGGCAGACCCTCAAACTTATTTGATTTCTTTGTTCATTCTGCTTATTAAATCCACATCAGTAAAACAGAAAAAAGCAAATATAATAAAAATTGAAAAAGGAATTACAATAAGTTCTATTGTAGATGTGTTAAAAATACATTTTTTTAACAAATATTCTGTTTCCGGAGCGTCAAGGTTGCCCGTTGTATCTCTTTATTCAATTTACCAGATATTGATTAAAGACATTTCAAGATTTGAAAATAAAAAACTACTTCCCTTAAGAAGCCATATTTCTCCGGATGCGAGAGCGAGAGGAGTAGGCGACCTTGAAGTAACAGATAAAAGGGGAACATATTTTGAAGCGGTTGAAATCAAGCATGGAATTCCGATAGACAGCGTGATGATACAAGACGCTTATGATAAATTCAAAGTTACACCAATAAAGAGATATTATTTACTAACCACAGCAGAACCAAATATTAAGCGAGGTGAAGAAGATAAGATTTTAGAAGTAATTGAGGATATAAGAAATAAGCATGGTTGCGAAGTTATAGTGAATGGGTTAATACCTTCGTTAAAGTATTACTTAAGATTATTGGATGACCCAGGTAAGTTTATTGATAATTATACGAAAAACTTAGAAATTGAGTTCTCAAAAACGACGGAGATTAAGAAAGAACACATAAAGAAATGGAAAGAATTATTTAAATTATTACAATATTAAATTTTATTGTAACTACTCACGGGTTAACAAAATTTACCTGTGAAAATTTCAAAAAAATACAAAAAATCAAAAAATTTACCAGTAATTTTTTGAGCGGGTGAGTAGTTACATTTTATTCAGATATTTTTTCATAACATCAACAGCACAGTATTTTCCGCACATTGTACAACCTGTTCCTTTGATTAAATTTTTACCTTTTTGTCTCGCTCTTTCGCCTCCGTCTATTGCCAGACCAAACTGCTTTTCCCAATCGTGTCCGTCCCTCGCCTCATCCATCGCTCTGTCTCTCTCGCTTATTCCGTATTTCATTGCATCGGCAAATTCAGCGGCAATTTTAAATGTGATTATCCCTTCTTTAACATCTTCAACAGTCGGCAAAGCCAAATGTTCGGCAGGAGTTATACAGCATAAAAAGTCCGCTCCGTGTCCTGCAACAATCCCCGCCCCGAGACATGCCGCAATATGGTCATATCCGAGGGCACAGTCAATCGGCACAGGTCCCGAAGCAAACAAGGGAAATTTTATGTTCTTTCTGTAAAATTTTGTATAACTTATTAAATTTTTCGCCGCAATATGCCCTCCCAACGCTTCAACTATAACCTGAACTCCATGCCTGTGTGCCTTATTTGCGAAATTTCTGTTCATTTTCATTTCGTTTATATGCAGTTCGTCCATTTCATCGCAAACACCACCGGAACGCATAACATTTCCGAGAATTAATGTTGCATCGTGAGCGTGCAAAATTTCAATAATCCGGGCAAAATTTTCAATAAACGGATTTTCGCAGTTATTCTCAATCATATAAGCGGCAGTTAATGCACCTCCTTTTGAAACAATACTGTCTATTCGTTTCGTATTTTTTAATTTTTTTATCGCATCTTTTGTCATTGATAAATGCAGGACAACAGCACTGACACCTTCTTTTAAGTGTTTTTCAATATTATGTAAAATTTCTCCGCCATTAAATTTAAAGCCGTTCCCCTTATCAAAATTTTCCGCTGCAACCTGATATATCGGACAGGTGATTACAGGCATTGTTACGGATTGAAAAATGCTTTCTCTTATTTTATCAATATCTCCGCACATAGACATTTCAGTGATTGCATCTATTTTAAATTTCTCTGCAATTTTTGCTTTTTCAACCTCTTCTGAAATTTCTCCGACAGAAGATGTTCCTAAATTTACATTTAATTTTGTTCTTAGTCCATTTCCAATTCCGACAAATTTGGTTTTTCTTCTTAATACAGCAAGCCCTCCGCTCGCTATCTCTTTTACTACAAAATGGACATCTTTGTTTTCGGTCCGTGCAATAAATTTTGCTTCTTCGGGAATTTTTCCTGCTTTGCACTGCTCAACTATTGTTTCTTTTATTGTTGTTTCCATTGAAATTTCCAATTTATTTCTATTTTAGTTTTTTAAAATTTAATTTATATACACTCAAACTAATTAATAAAACAAGAATATTTAATAAAATAAGTGTAATTAATAAAAAGAATAATTAATTAAAAAGTAAAAGTAAAAATGGCACAACAAATGCAGGTTTTGGTATTACCTGAGGGCTATGAACGACTTTTGGGCGGTAATGCAATGAGGGCAAATATATCTGCGGCAAAGGCCGTAAGTGACGCAGTTAAGACGACATTAGGACCTAAAGGAATGGATAAAATGCTCGTGGATGATATGGGAGATATAACCATAACAAATGACGGTGCGACAATTGTAGATAAGTTAAAGGTTGAACATCCGGCTGCAAAACTAATGGTTGAAATAGCAAAAACACAGGATAAAGAAGTCGGGGACGGAACGACTACCGCTTTGATATATGCAGGCAGGTTACTGGAAGGGGCAATGGACTTATTTGAAAAAAACATACATCCGTCAGTTGTAATATCCGGATATAAGGCAGCACAGGGACATATACAAAAGTATCTGGAAGATAATGCACGGGATATTGACTTAAATGATAATGATGCACTGATTAAAATTGCATCCGTTTCCGTAGCAGGAAAAACACTTGATGTAGATCCGTCACATATAGGAAAACTGTGTGTGGAAGCAATTAAAACAATAGCAGAAACCGCGGATGGAGAATTAAAGATTGATCAGGACAATGTGCAAATAATAAAGAAAAAAGGCGGGTCGGTAAGCGATTCGGAGATTGTTAAAGGTATGGTCATTGAGAAGGAAGTCGTGCATGCTCAAATGCCAAAAAAGGTAACAAATGCAAAAATACTGCTTCTTAATGCTGCCATTGAAGTAAAGAAAACAGAAACAAAGGGCGAGATAGAAATTGACACACCGGCACAAATGCAGGCATTTTTAGATGAAGAAGAAAGAATGCTAAAAGATATGGTTGAGTCAGTAAAGAAAACAGGTGCAAATGCTGTGTTTTGTCAGAAAGGAATTGATGATATGGCACAGTATTATCTGGCAAAGAGCGGAATTATGGCTGCAAGAAGAGTAAAAGAAAGTGATATGAAAAAACTTTCAAAGGCAACAAATGCAAAAATTGTAAATTCTATGAGAAATTTAAGTTCCGACTCACTCGGAAATGCAGGTGTTGTTGAGCAGACAAAAATGGCAGGAGATGATTTTATATTTGTAAAGGACTGCGTAAATCCGACGGTAGCGACAATTATATTAAGAGGCGGAACCGAACATGTTGTTGATGAATTAGAAAGAGCAATAAAGGACGGTTTGGGTTCTCTTTCAAGTGCATTAGAGATGAAAAAGATAGTAACCGGAGGCGGTGCCGTTGAGGTTGATGCGGCAGAAGAATTAAGAAAATTTGCAGTAACACAAAGCGGAAAAGAGCAATTAGCAGTAAAAAAATTTGCCGATGCATTAGAGGATATTCCAAAAACACTTGCGGAGAGTGCGGGAATGGATGTGATTGATACTCTGGTAAATTTAAGGAAGCATTACAGTGAAGGAAAAAAGGATTACGGAGTGGATGTTGTAGGAGGAAAAACAGGTAATATGTATGAAAAGAATGTCGTAGAGCCGTTAAAGGTAAAAATTCAGGCGCTGAAATCGGCAACGGAAGCAGTTGATATGATTTTAAGAATTGATGATGTAATCGCATCAACGAAAAGAGGAGGAGGTATGGGAATGTGATGTAAGTCGTAAGTCCGATGCAAATGAAATATAAAGCGCGAATACAATAAAAGAAATATTAAAGGAATATTTTAGTAAGTAAATTTATTTTACTATACTATCTTCCTTTTTTCTTCTTGTTTTTTATTTTTCTTTTTTAATTTTTTCAATAACTTTAATGTTATTTATCCTTGTTGTTTTGTATTGTCCTTTCTCGTCTTTTTCAATATACTTTGTCATATCCCAGATTGTTAATAGTGCTATGCTGACTCCTGTTAGTGCTTCCATTTCAACTCCGGTCTTTGCAATTGCCTTAACCTTAACACTTGCAGTTATTGAGTTTTCCTTTTCATTAATTTTAAAATGGACATCAACATTCGTTATCGGAATCTGATGGCACAGCAGAATTAAATTTGGCGTATTTTTTACTGCATTTATTGCTGAAATTTCTGCTGTTGTTAATACATCACCTTTTTTGATTTCTTTTTTTAAAATTTTGTCTATTGTTTCCCTCTTTAAATAAATTTTTCCTTCTGCTATTGCAATTCTTTCAACAATGTCCTTTTCCGAAATATCAACCATATTAACTCTCATTTTTCTTATGAATTCCTGATTTTCTTATTTTTTAATCTTTATCTCTACTTCTTCTGCTTCTTCCCCTCCTCTTAATGAAGATACCATTGCAAAAACAACATTCTTTATTATTTCTTTTGGAAAATTTCCCATTGGCAATCTTTTTCCATTCACAATAACAATTACTTCGTCTTTCTTGCCTTTGTCGTTCTTACCTTCGTCCCTTTTAACTTCGCCATATTTAACTTCGTCTTTCTTACCTTCGTCACTTTTATCACCCGTAGCAAAAGCTTCTTCTTTTTCTCCCATTCTGTTTTTTCCTTTTGAACCTCGTTTTTTATCCATTTTAAAATTATTTTTAAATCGCCTGCAATTTTATAGTCCATTATCGTATTGTTTTCTATTTTGCATTCTCCGACCCTGACCTTTGGAATATTCTGTTTTTTTAGTCCTTCAACCAAAATTACATCATAACTGCCGATATATTCTAATTTAGAAATCATATCGCTAAATTTCATCCCGCCAAGTATAAAAGCCGTCTCACCGGGAGAAAATGCAACAACATCAACTCCTGAATTTTTAAATTTTCCCGTATCCTTCGCCTTATTATCTATGGAAAAATTTTTGTGCGGAATATGTTTAACAACTGCAACATTTAAATTTTCCTTTTTTAAATTTTTGCATATCTTCTCTATCAGTGTCGTTTTTCCCGAATTTGAATTTCCGTAAAAGCCCAAAATCATTTTATCCGAAATTTGTTTTTTAAATTTTTTTGTTATTATTTTTTACATTTTTATAAAGTATATGATTTTCATTATTCTCACACGGAGACGCAAAGGGGCAATTATACTCTGTCACCTCACTTCGTTCGGAGATTTTCAAATCTCTGCGATTTGAAAATAAGTTCGCTTCGCTCTCATATTTTCAAAACTCTTCGTTTTGAAAATGGCTTTGTGTGAGTATTTTTTTGTTTTCTTATCTTTCTTTTACCTCACAACATCACAATCGCAACAAAAACAAAAAATACCGTAATAAAAATTAAAAACGGAAGTAAAAATTTCAGCAGCACTGTCATAAAATTTGCCGCCTGTAACATTTCATATTCCTTTCCCATAACACTTACATCTCTCTCAATTTTTCCGAATTTAACCCGCACATTGCTCGCATCATTCATCGCCTTTTCAATCAAATTTGAGACCTCATTAACATCATCTTTGGCAATTTCAATCATAAATTTTCCGTTATCTCTTTGATGGCTGTCGGTCGTGCAGATAAAAATGGGAAAATTAAATTTTTGCCTTAATATATTTAAAATTTCCCTGTTTTGCATATTGTTTGAATCAAATAATAATAATGCAAATTTTTCGTTTAAATCAAAAAATGCGACCCGGACATCACAATCCTGAACGGTGCCTTCTGCAATTCCAAGTTTCATTTTCCTGCTTTCAATCTCCTTTAAAGTCGTTTTTAAATTTTTCGCTTTATTTATAATTTCCATCCCCCGTTTTGTGGAAGCACTAATAATTTCTTCGTCATTTCCCGAACTGTGCAGGTCAATAAACACATCGCCGCATGCCAGTCCGATTCCCACATCAATATCACCGTCTCCGTCACAAAAAATGACTTTCTTCGGCTCAGCCGAATCAATTTGTAAGACAGAAATTTTTTCACCTGAAATAAATTTCCCGTATTCGCCTTCGGTTAATCCGGTTTCATTGTCCCTGCCTGTAAGATGACTTATTTCTTCTTTTATGTCATTCATTATAGCATAAACATCGCTGTTTTTTATTAAATTTAATTCGTGCGTGCATGAGCCGTGAAAGGTAAATGAATGCTCTATACTTTCGTGAAAAATTTTAGGCATGTTCGCACTTCCGACATTTCCGAAGGGACCGGGATGAATATAAGGAACAATAAAATTTGCCTTTAAATTTCCGTGTTTGTCGGTAAAATTTATGATGTGGACAACAACTCTTCCATCCTCGCTTCCCTTCATAAGAGATAATTCAACAGTATTCGTGCCATGGACCCAGTCATTCGCAAATGCAAATACCATGTCAAAAGGATTTATGCCTATTGTTTTCTCAAACGGCTTTGATAATAAGTAAATAAAAGTTATGACAATCAAGGTAAACATTGAGACAATAAGCACAAGCCGTTCGCCCATAAACCGGACATCTTCTAACTTAAAAAATGAGAAGAAGAAGAATGTAATTAACAATCTTATGCTGCTTCTGACAATGGCTTTTTGAAGTGACATTTTTAAAGTTCTGTATATGACAATTCTTGCCGCAAATGTAAATGAAATCGCCACTGCAAGCGATATATAAACGATATTAGATATTCCATACTCTTTGGATATTAAAATTCCGAACGCAAATATTATACATTCAAGAATTGTTGAGATAAAATTTATTATCTCCGCCTGCCTGTACTTTATTCCTCCCGGCACAAATGTTGCTATAACAGATGGAATTCCAAACAATATAAGAAACATAGGATTTGAAAATCCGACTGAAAATGCCAGTGGAATTAACAAGTCCATCGCTATCAATATAGTCAGGCGTGGAAATTGGACATTTTTTATATATTTGGTTGCCTTTTTTGCATCGTCGGTCATTATGATTGTATTTATTAATCTGAATTTATTGTTTTAAAAATTAAATTATTTAAGATAAAATTATAAATTTATTATATCAAGGATTATAATTATATATTTGTTAAAAAATATAGTAAAATGGGTAATGTGAAAAAATATTTTTGGGATATGAATATGGTTATATGGCCAATATTAACCGCATTGACTTTGATAGCAGTAATTGTGCTTGCAGTGTGGTATCTGTCTTCGTATGGCTTAATACATTAGGTGTGCCAATGTGGTTAAAGAATAAATTCAGGTGAAAATATATGAAAACCGGATTTGTTGATTTACCTTTATTTTGATAAGAGAAGATGACCTTGAAAGGAAATTTTAGAATATAAATTTTAGGTGGAAAGAGAAGCAGTTGATAAATTTTCCGAGATTATGGGTTAAACAAAATCCATAATATCAACCACTTTTATCCCTTTCAGGTTTTTCGGATAAATTTTTTTATCGGGAACAAATAATATCTTTTCTTTTGTCTCAATTTTTTCAAGATTTTTGTAGGTCTTCTCTATATCTCCACTTTTAATGACCTCTTTCCATTTAACCTCTCCGGCAAGTTCCGGATTTTTGAACTTCAATAAAATTATATCTATATCATAGTCCTTTCCCCTGCCAACACTTTCCTGTAATCCAAATTTATTGCCCAAAAATTCCCGGATTTCGTCTTCAACGATTCTCGGCAGTAACTCCGATATTATATTCAATAACTCCGCATCACTTGGTTTTCTTTCTGATATGTTGTATTTCTCATCACTGTAATAAAAGAGTCGCATTAGCGGTGAAGTAAGTTTATACGCAAATTCCTTTCTTTGATAAATATTTATTCTTTTAACTATTCCGAATTGTCGGAGATTATTCAGGTATTGCTGAATCATACTTGGATCGTCCTTTTTTATCAGTTTTTTTGAGAACAAATAAGAAGAAATTTCTCCGGAATTTTCTTTTCCACTGGCGATTGCTCTTAAGACCCCTTCATAGACCGAGGATAAATTTCGCTCTTCTTCACTAAATATTTCCCCGACAAGCGAGGGAATAGTCAGCAGGGAAGATGATAATATCATCATTATTTTCTCTCTTGGATTGCTTAAATCGTTATTTAAATAATTTATTGTAATTGGTTCGCGCATTAGAACCGCGATCTCAAACATATCTTTTTTATGGATATTGAACTCGTCTTTGTTCTTGCTCAAAAATTTTATACAATCGTTTAGCGAAATAAGTCCTAACGGTACTTCGGCAAATAAACCCAGCAACGGCGAGTGAGATGTGAGAATCTTCTTGGAAAGAAACAAAGTTGAGGAAATCAAAATTAATTTACCTGTCTTTTTTGTGTAATGCAACATATCAAAAAATTCGTCTCCGAGACGATGAAATTCATCAACAATAATTGTTTTATCGTCTCTTAAGTCGCGCTTGAATAACTCAAGAAATGTGTCGTAATTTAAATTTTTGTCATTTTTTGAGAACACACTTTTATCACGCTTGACAAAATAATATTCATCATAATCAACAAAATTTTGTATAAGAAATGTCTTTCCCGTCTTTCTTCTGCCGTACACTAAAACCCATTTTTTACATTCGTTTATTCTTTTGGTTTCCTCAGGTCTTTCTATAATGGCCATTTGTATAATGACGGTTATACTTTTTATAGTTGTTTATAAATTTAGTTGCATTGATTAAATCATAATTACCAAATTGTTGTTTTAAAATTTTATGCCTGCTTTAATTACTTTAATTTGACATTATTAAGTTAAAAATTTAATTTTTATTAAAAAATTTATATGAAAACCGGCTTTGTTGATTTACCGTTACATCCCGGAACAACTCCGAGATGGCTTTTTGAACGAATGACAAATTTGAGCAGGGAAATTTCAAAGGTTATAATATACGAGTTTGGAAGGGACGAATTTTTGAGAAGATTGAGCGAGCCATTCTGGTTTCAGGGATTTGCATGCGCTATTGGGTTTGACTGGCATTCATCCGGAACGACAACAGTTTCCTGCGGGGCACTGAAACAGGCGTTAAATAATGAAGATATAGGAATTGCTTTTTTGGGCGGCAAGGGAAAGGCATCAAGAAATACTCCCTCCGAAATACAAAATTTTTCCGAGAAATTTAACCTGTCGCAGCAAAAAACAGATGAACTCATCAAAGCGAGCCGTCTTTCTGCGAAGGTTGATAACGATTGCTTACAGGATAGTTTTGAAATTTATCACCATTCGTTTGTTTTGAGCGAGGGCGGGAAATGGGCGGTTATTCAGCAGGGGATGAATGCAGAAACACTGTATGCGAGAAGGTATCACTGGCTTTCTGAAAATTTAAGGAAAGACGAAGGTTTTGTTAATGAGCCGCATACGGGCATAAGCTGTGATGTTAAGGTTGAACCGTTGAACATGGTTGCCGGAGAAAGCAGGAATGCGAGAAAATGCAGTGTTGATCTGGCAAAAGAAAAAAGCACAAAATTTTATTTCAGCAAACAAACAACATTGTTTGAGGTGGAAAATTTTAAACTGCCAAGGCACCACGAAATTTATCTGAATGGCTATGAAAATCTGATGAAGTCGGAGAGGATTGCAAAGGCATTAAATTTTGCTTATGAATCCCAGCCAAAAAATTATGAGGACTTAATTGCAATTAAAGGTGTCGGGGCGGGAACGATAAGGGCATTGGCGTTGCTGAGCGATTTGGTTTATGGTGAAAAGCCATCCTGGAAAGACCCAGTAAAGTATTCTTTTGCTCACGGCGGGAAGGACGGTTATCCTTATAAAGTAAGCAGAAAATTATTGGACAAGTCAATAGAAACCTTAAAGACGGGGCTTGAAAATGCAAAAATAGGTGCTCATGAAAAAATTAATGCATTGAGACGATTAAAGGATTTCCTACCTAAAGAAATTTACTGAAAATTCTTTGAGAATTTTCAATCTTTAAAAAAATCAGAAGAATACTCACACAAAGCCACAAAGTCACCAGGTTACAGAATATAACTCCTTTGTGTCTCCGTGTGAGGATCATAAAACGAACTTTCCCGTACGATAAAAAATCTGTGAGATTTTTTAAATACTGAAAACTACAAGTTTTCAATCTTTAAAAATCCAAAGGATTTTTAAATAAAGTAAAATTTTAAAAATTTAAATATGAAATTGCTTACCCACCCGGATGTTTATGAACCAAGCGATGATTCATACCTGCTTGCAGATGTTTTGAAAAATTATGAAAATTTAGAAGGCAAAGATGTGCTTGACATTGGAACGGGAACCGGAATTTTGGCGCTCGTTGCCGCACAGAAAGGTGCATCTGTTATTGCATCGGATATTAATGACAAAGCAATTGAAATTGCAAAAAAGAATGCAAATTTAAATAATACCGAAATTGAATTTAGAAAGGGTGATTTATTTGAAAACATTAAAGAAAAATTTGATTTAATTGTCTTTAATTCTCCTTACCTTCCCGTAAATGATAAAATAAATTTCTTAATTGAAAGGGCATGGAATGATGACGGAACGATAGAAAAATTTTTTGAAGAAGTTGATGCACACCTGAAAGACGATGGAAAATTTCTCATCCTGCTTTCATCCCTGACGAAAATTTCACCGGAAAGATATACCGAAAAATTTGTGATGGAAAAGGTCGCTTCAAAGAAATTGTTTTTTGAGGAAATTTTTGTTGTGGAAGGAAAAATGAAAAAGAATAAGGAAAAATGAAAAAACTAAAAAAATAAAAAGAAAAAAGTGCGATGAAAAATAAAGAAGAAAAATAAGAAAATCTAATTTATGTTTTTATCAAATTTTCCATCACTGACTGCTTTTATGAAGTCCTTCGGAGGCATATTCTCAATAGTTAGTCCCATAGAAACACATGTTCCTGCCGCCTCTTTGAGTGCTGCTTTTAAATTTGACGCAAGCATTATATCTTTTTTCATCTTTACAACCTTCAAAATTTGCTCCATGCTGATGTTCCCGACAAAATTTTTATCTTTTCCTCCTTTTGCCAAACCGATTTCTTTCTTTAATAATGCAGATGTTGGCGGCGTTCCGACTTCAATTTCAAATTTTTTTGTACCTGTGTCAATTGTGATTTTTACCGGAACTTTCATTCCTTCAAAATCCTTTGTCTTTTTATTTACCTCGTCTATAACCTGCTTTATATTTACTCCCGTTGGTCCGAGCATTGGACCTAACGGAGGTCCTGGTTTTGCGTTTCCCCCGTCAACAAGCGATTCAATTATTTCCGGCATTTTAAATTTTTGTTTAAATTTTAAATATACTAAAAATTATAAATTTTTAATCTTTAAAAATCTATAAGATTTTTAAATGAGAGCGAAGCGAACTTATTTTAAATTTTTGTTTAAATTTTAAATATACTAAAAATTATAAATTTTTACTGAAAACTACAAGTTTTCAATCTTTAAAAATCTACAAGATTTTTAAATGAGAGCGAAGCGAACTTATTTTAAATTTTTGTTTAAATAATTTTTAAATTTTAAGTTTAAATTTTTATTTGGGTATTTTTTTGTAATTTAAATTTTTTAATTTTTTGTCTTTGAAATTTCATCCAAAATTTCATCGCAATCTTTAACCATCTCAACAATTTCTTCTTCTGCGAGAAATTCACCTCCTTTTTTAAATAATTCTCTTGCCTTTAAAATTTCCTGTTTTGCTTCATCAAATCGTTTTAAATCATAAAACAAAAATCCCAGATTACTATATGAATAAACATCATCAGGATTTATTTCTATTGCCTTTCGGTATGCTTTCTCAGCTTCATCGTAACGTTCCAATTCGGATAATAATGCTCCAAAATTGTGATATACGCCTTTATAACCCGGATTCATTTCTATGACTTTTTTGTAGGCATTTTCCGCTTCTTCATATCTTTCCAATACATGTAAGGTAATTCCCAGCATATAATGTGCATCTATATCATCCGGATTTGCTTCAATTGTTTTTCTGTAATTTTTTGCTATTTCTTCTACTGCTTTTCTGTCTGCTTCCGCTTCTTCTTTTGAGTATTCTGACATATTTTCCTCCGCTTCTTCTATACTGTCCTCTAAATTTTCTTTACCTGTATTTTTCCTTTCCATTTTTTAAATTTTATAAATTTTTATTATATTTATATATCCGTTTATCTGCTGTCTTTACTTAAAGCCCTTAAGTCGGAGCCCTTTAATGTTATCGGAATCGGAACTGCTGATTCTGTCAATTCAATTGTTACATCGTTTTTCTCTTTGTTTACTTTTATAACTCTTGCCTTCTCACCTTTGAAAGGTCCATTGACAACTTCAACGAAATCACCTGCATTTAAAAATGCAACTATCTTCTTCGGGAACATAATGTTTTCTAATTCCTCAATTAGCACCGGCCTGGGTGGTGTTTTGTCTGCTTTTTTTGTTTTTACTACTTTTAGGGTTGTATTTTTTCTTCCGACTAATTGCCCTGTTTTCGGAATTGTCTTTGCCATTTCTTCTATTGCCCTGTAATTATCTTTTTCCGCCTCAATAAAAATATATCCTCTTTGGGTAGTAACATAAACAACACTGTGAATTCCTTTTGTAGTTCCGCTTGCAGATGGTTTTTTCGCTTCATTGTAAAACATTTCTGCAACTATTCTTTCCTGTCCCTGTGTAACTTTCAACGCAAATATCATTTTATAATTATAAATAAATTTTATGACATTCTTATGAGCTGGCTTATGAAAAATATGATAAAGCCAACAAGTCCTAATAAAACTGTTCCTAATCCGGTAATTCTTGCAACTTCGTCAAATTCCGAGCGTTTTGGTTTTCTTGTCAGTCGTAAAATCCGGCCTGTTTCCTTGAGCCAAAATTTTATTGTTTCCCGAAATTTGGCTATCTTCTCTTTTATACTCATCTTTTAAAATTTTTAATAAATATTTAATATCCGAATGATTTAAATTTATATGTTTTAAATTTATAAATTAGAATTACAAATTAAATTTTTAATCAAATAAAAATTTTTAAATTAATTAAAATATGCTTATAATAAACGGACTGTATGGTGAAGGCGGCGGACAGATTTTAAGAACAGGTGTTGCCCTGAGTGCATTAACAAAAACACCGATAAGAATTATAAATATAAGAAAAAAAAGACAAAATCCCGGATTGAGAGCACAGCACATAAGTGCAATAAACGCAGTCGGAAAATTATGCGAGGCAGATATTAGGGGCTTAAATATTGGTTCATGCGAAATTGAATTTGAGCCGAAAGAAATTTCAGACAAAAAATTTACGCTCGATATAGGAACTGCCGGCTCAATTCCTCTGGTTTTACAGGCATTGATGCTCGCTGCAATAAACAACAATGTTGAACTGGAAATTACCGGAGGAACAGATGTCCGGTTTGCACCGTCTATTGACTATGTTAAATTTGTAACGCTTCAGATTTTAAAAACAATCGGATTAAATGCAGAAATTGAAATTTTAAAAAGGGGATATTATCCTAAGGGATGTGGGAAAGTACGTCTTATGATTAAAAAGGTTAATAAATTTAGTCCTGTTGACTTTACAGAAAAATGCAAAATTTCCGAAATTTACGGGATTTCTCATGCAAGTGCCGATTTAAAAAGCCGAAATGTTGCTGGAAGGCAGAAAAATGCAGCGGAAAAAATTTTAAGGGGTGAAAATTTATGCGATAAGACAGATACGATTAATATAGAAGAGGAATATGCAAATACCTTTTCAACAGGCAGTGGAATAACATTAGTTGCGAGAACAGAAAAGTCAGTTATCGGGGCATGCTCGCTCGGAGAGGTAAATAAGAAGGCGGAAGATGTCGGGATTGAATGTGCAAAAAATTTAATAAATGAAATCAGGAATGATGCAGGAGTTGATTCCCATACGAGCGACCAGATTATTCCATACATTGCATTAGCAAAAGGAAAGGCAAAAATAAGCACAACGATGCACGCAATGACAAACATTTATACGGTAAATTTATTTGGTTTTAATGTGAAGGAAAGGGATGGGGTTGTTGAATGCGAATAAATTTTATAATTGTTTTATTTCTAAAATTAATTTTTAAATAATTTTTAAAGTAGAAATTTAACTTAAAATGGTCGGAAAACTATTCGGAACAACGGGAATAAGAGGAACTGCAAATGACTTTTTAACGCCTGAATTTTGCTCAAAGATTGCCTGCGTATTTGGAAACTATCTGAATGAAAAATTTAATGCAAAAAATGTTCTGGTTGGGATGGATCCGAGAACTTCATCGGATATGATAAGGACTGCTGTAATAAGCGGATTACTTTCTGCGGGATGTGATGTTTATGATTCGGGAATTACTCCTGTTCCGTCAATACAATACGCTGTTAAGGAAAAAATTTATAAATTTGATGCGGGTATTATGATTACCGGCTCGCATATTCCGATAGACAGAAACGGACTAAAATTTTTTATGCCCGATGGAAATGAGGTTTATGGGAAAACTGAAGAAGAGATTGAAAATATCTATTTTGGCAATAAATTTAAAAGGGCTTCGTGGAATGAAATCGGAAAAATTTATACTGCCGATGCGGGAAAAATTTATAAAGAAATGCTTTTAAAAGAAGGAGTAAAAGTAAGCAAAGAAGATGCATTGACCATAATTGTTGATACCGGACACGGAGCGCAGTCAAATGTTATGCCTCAGATTTTAAGAGAACTAGGACATAAAGTTATAACGCTCAATGCCCAGATGGATGGATTCTTTCCGGGCAGACCTTCCGAGCCGGACAAAAAAAATCTGGAAAATTTAATGAAAGTAGTCAGGGCATTAAATGCAGATATCGGAATGGCATTTGACGGAGACGGAGACAGAAGTATATTTATTGATGATAAAGGAGAGTATGTTATGGGGGACATGGTAGGGGCAATAATTGCAGATTATTTGATGAGAAAAGGTGATATTGTTGTTACTGGAATAACTACTTCTGCAATAATTGAGTATGTTGCTGAAAAGAATGGAGGACGAGTTATAAGAACAAAAGTCGGTGCTGCTGATGTTGTCGGGGCGATAATGAAAAATAACGCGGTTTTCGGATTTGAAGAAAACGGGGGAAGTATATTTCCAACTCTGAATTTAGGAAGAGAAGGAGGATTAACTGCTGTCCAAATTTTAAAAATTTTGCATGAAAAAAAGAAAGACCTTTCGGAAATAATTGCCGAATATCCGAAATTTTACCAGATTAAGGAAAAAATTCAGTGTAGGGATGAATTAAAGAATAAATTGACCGCTGCAATAAAAGATAGAATAAAGATAGAAATGAACAACACTAAAATTGATGAAACCGACGGGGTTAAAATTTATTTCAGTGACGGATGGGTTTTATTCAGACCTTCATGGACAGAGCCGATTTACAGAATATTTGCAGAAGGAAAAACAGAGAGCAGGGCGAAGGAATTAATTGAATTCGGGAGAAAGATTGCAAATGAAGAACTGAATAAATTAGTTTAAATATTAACATATTTTTACCCGGGTTTAAATCACAAATGTAATTATCAGAATTAACCCCATAATTACACCAAACCCGAAATCCCTACTGCAAAATTTAAATTCTTTTATTGTTTTAAAATTTCCGTCAAATCCCCGTGAAAGCATCGCCGCATAAACCCTTTCCGCTCTTTCGTAAGACCTTATAAAAAGCACCGCAATAATGTTTCCGAAAATTTCAATCCGCTGCTTCAACTTTAAATTTCCAAAATTTCTCGCATCGCCTGCCGTCTTAAGCCGCATCGCTTCATCGGCAATTACAAAAATATATCTGTACATAAATGAAATCACGAGCAGCATTACCTTTGGAAATTTCAGATATTCAAAGCCCTTAAGCAAATCGGAAAATTTTGTTGTTGATGTCAGTGTAAGCATTGAAATAACAGAAAGCCATGACTTAACCAGAACATTAAATAAAATCAGTAAGCCCGAATAAGTTACTGCAAAATTTAAATTTCCGTAAGAATATGAGCCGGCAATTTCTCCTTCATTTAAAAACGGAATAAAGAGCGCAACTGCCAGAACAAAGGGAACAATAACCAATGATTTCTTAAAGATAAATTTTAAAGGCAACTTTGAAAGCAAAATAACTGAAAAGATAAGGGAAAAGTAAAGGAAAAATTTTATAAATTCGGTCGGAGGAGTGAGGATAACAAATAAAACATAAGAAATAAAGGCGATTATTTTCAGCCGCGGGTCTAAATGATGAATTATGCTATTGACATTGGCATATTTATCTAAAAAATAGTGATGCATATTAATATTTAAATTTAAATTTTTTGATTTTTAAAATACTGAAAAATACAAGTTTTCAATCTTTAAAAACCTGCGAGGTTTTTAAATACTGAAAATCTGTGAGATTTTCAATCTTTTAAAATCTCTTGATTTTAAAATACTGAAACCTTCGGTTTCAATCTTTAAAAATCACCTCGCTCTTGCTCGGAGATTTTAAATACTTCGTATTTAAAATGCCTGAAGCATTTTTAAATCACCTCGCTTGTGCTCGGAGATTTTAAAAACTTCGTTTTTAAAATACTGAAAATTTATAAAATTTTCAATCTTTAAAAATTCTTTGAAATTTTTTAAATGTCGGGTTTGAAATTTTGCCTGACATTAAAGTGTGTGCCAGGTGGTTGTTTTTAGTCATTTTTCCCATATTGAGCAGTTAATTCATAATTTGTACTTCTTCCGCCTGCTACATCTTTTTGAAGCATACCTTTATTCATTAAGTCCTGAATGTCCCGAAGTGCCGTATCTGCCGAACACTTTGCGATTTTTGCCCATTTTGATGAAGTCAGTTTTCCGTTAAATCCATCCAATAATTTATTGAGCAGCAGTACCTGTCTGTCGTTTAAAATTTCTGTTGCGTATTTATTCCAAAACCGGTGCTTATAAATTACTCTTGCAAGCACCTGCTCTGATGCATTTAGTGCATTCTTTAAACAATTCAGGAACCATTCCAGCCATTCGGTTACATCAAGTGTCCCTTTTTGTGATTTTTCCAGCACATCATAATATTTCTTTCGTTCTATTCCTATTTGAGTGGACATACTATAGAATCGCTGGGAAATTCCGTCTGACCTTGCCAGTAACATATCTGTAATTGCTCTGGCAATTCTTCCGTTACCATCTTCAAACGGGTGTATTGTTATAAACCATAAATGAGCCAGTCCGGCTTTTATTACCGGGTCAGGTTTTTCTTCACTGTTAAACCACTTAATAAATGACTCCATTTCTTTTTTTATATCTGCGGCATCAGGAGCCTGGTAATGAACTTTTTCCTTTCCTATTGCCCCGGAAACAACCTGCATTGGACCGGCAGAATCATTTCTCCAGTCACCAACAACAATTTTATACATTCCGCTTCTCCCTGTCGGGAATAATGCCGAATGCCAGCCAAACAACCTCTCTACTGTTAATGGCATCTCAAAATGCTGAGTTGCATCCAACATCATGTCAACCACGCCGTCAACATTTCTGTCTGAAGAAACCAGACCGGAAATATCCAGCCCCAAACGTCTTGCTATTGATGAACGGACTTGCTCCGGATTTAATATCTGACCTTCAATTTCGGTTGATTTAATTACATCCTGGGTTAATGTCTCCAAAACGGCTTCGCTTCTTAACTTAAATCCGAGCGCCTCCATTTTTCCGGTCATTTTTCCCTGCAAATTTCTGACCTGCCCGAGAAGTGATATCAGACGCTCATTGTTCCAGGTAAAATTAGGCCAGTCGTCCTGTTGATATAAATATACTTTCATTTTGTGTTATTTTCTGCAATATTTGGGATAAATACAAATACAAATATAAATATAAACACAGATATAATTCTCCGCAGGCAAAAACATTCTCCGTATTTTTTGCGGTAAAAAACAATATTATTCTCCGCAGAGTATTTTTTTGGTCTTGCAGGTAACGGAATTGATATATCTGAAGTTTTATAGAGCAATATATAATATCATATAACTATAATAATATTAGAATTAATACTTTAATAACATCTTTAATTGGCATTCTCGTGTTAAATTTCCCGTAAAATTTGAGCCGCAAGGCACTTAACACTTTCCCGGACATCCTCGCCCTCTGAAAATTTCTCGCTAATAATTCCGAAATTTAAAATTTCCTCACTGTAAGGAATTGAAAAGACGGACTCAAACTTTTCTCTGACAATGTCCTCTATCTTTTCTTTAATATTTTGACTGACCTGCTTGTTGTAATTAATAACCGCAAAAATTTTCTTTATGTTTGACTGCTCTGCAAGTTCCTTTATTCGCAAAGCAAGACCTATTGATTCATAAGACGGCTCAATGGCAACAATAAGGACATCAACATATTTCTCAATTCCCCTTCCGAAATGTTCAATTCCAGCTTCCATGTCTGCAACAACAATTTCGTTATTCCTTAAATTGAGCTTTTTCAGAAATTCCTTTGTTAATGAACCCATCGGACAGGCACACCCTTCATTTGACTGTAAAATTTTTCCGACAACGACTAAATTTATTTTGTCCTTCTTTGCTATAAATTCATCGGGAATTTCATCCATTGTCAGACCTTTTGATAAAAACTGAAACCCTACTGCCTGCCTTAATTTTCTCTGGATGCTTTGTTTTCCGCCGACCATTTTCATCAGCGGAGTTGGCATTGAATCTAAATTTAACAGCAGGTAAAGATTTGTGTTTGATTCATCGCTGTCAATAACCAAAACACTAAAATTTTTTCTTGCGAATTCTCTTGCTAATAATGCAGTTATTGTGCTTTTTCCGCTTCCGCCTTTTCCGCTGACTGAAATTTTCATCTCTTAATATTATTTTGCACACTGAATTTGTTTTCCTTTCAAAAATTTTCCGGTTACGATTACAATTGCAAATATTATCAAAACACCAATTACTCCGGCGAGAGATGCCGCAAGTGTTTCGTTCTCAATTCCCGGAATTATATAGTCAGGCATCGGGGAATTAAATATTTGTGCAGTATGTTCCTCTAACTCATCTTCACCGCCGAATAAATTTATTGCCACTCTTTCAAGCCCGTCGGGTTCAGGAGATGCAAACAGCGAAATTATTCCGCCCATTATCAACGCAGCCGCCAGTCCGAATATCCATAACTTTTCCACCTTAAATTTTTAAATTTTGGTTTTTGATTATTTTTAAATTTTTAAATTTTTTCCAGATTTAACAAATCAGGTCTTACTTTCAGCACAAAAGATACAACTGCCATCGTTATCAGACCTTCAATTAATCCGATAACTGCATGTATGCTAACCATCGCAATTAAGGATTCCGTTAGCGGAAACATTCCGGATGCAGATATTTCAATACTGCATGCCGCACTTGCCAGGACAACAGCACACCATGATGCAATTCCGGCGGCAATTATTATTCCTTTTTTGCTTTCCTTTCCGGTTACCTTTTCAATCGCTTTTCTTATTCCTACATAAATGAAATATCCGAATATTGTTCCCAGCAATCCCATGTTAAATATATTTGCTCCTAATGATGTAATTCCTCCGTCTGCAAAAAATAATGCCTGAACTGTAAAAACACTTGCCATAACTATTGATGCCGCAAAAGGTCCCAGAAATATTGCCGCAAGTACTCCGCCAAGCATGTGTCCGCTTGTTCCACCTGCAACCGGAGTATTAAGCATCTGTGCAGCAAAGATAAATGCAGCGAGAACACCCATTAACGGAACATGTTTATCGCCTAATTTTTTGTTTGTCTTTTTTACTGCATAGCCAATAATCAATATTGCTATTACCCACATTCCGGCAAATATGGGCGGGCTTAAAAATCCGTCAGGTATGTGCATTTTGGTTTATTAAGTTTGGTTTATTAAATTTAGTTTTTTAAATTTATTAAAAATTATTAAAAATTTTGTTTTATTATTTATCTTTATTATTAATTTGATTTTGGTAATATTATTATTAATATTAATTTCGTTTTGGTAATATTAAACAAAATAAATTTTATTGAAAAAATAAATTTATTCAAATGTAATTATATTCTATCAACTTTTTATTATTACAAGATGGAAAACAGCGAGTACATCAAAGAAATTTTAAAGTTAAAAAAGGAAAAGAACGCAGTAATACTTGCACATAATTATCAGCGTTCGGAAATTCAGGATATTGCCGACTTTGTAGGGGACTCTCTCGGACTTTCAATAGAGGCAGGTAAAACAAAGGCAGATGTTATTGTCTTCTGCGGTGTTGATTTTATGGCGGAAAAAGCAAAAATTTTAAATCCGGATAAGAAAGTTCTGATTCCTGAAAAAGCAATGTGCCCGATGGCGATGATGCTTTCCCCGGAAGAAATTTTAACCGCAAAGGAAAAATTTAAGTCCCAAAATCCGGCGGTTGTGCTTTATGTGAACACTCACGCATCCTGTAAGGCGTTATCTGACTATGCCTGCACATCGGCAAATGCCGTAAAAATTTTAAATTCCATAACAAACGATAGTATAATTTTCGGACCCGATGCAAATTTAGCCGACTATGCGAGAAAGCATACAAATAAAAACATAATTGCACTCCTTGAATTTGGAAATTGCCCGACGCATCATCAAATATCAGTTAATGATATAAAAGAGGCAAAAACCCAGCATCCGCACGCAAAATTTATCGCACACCCGGAATGCACAAGAGAAGTTCTGGAAATTGCTGATTTTGTCGGCTCAACAGAACAGATGGTAAAATTTGTGAAAAGTTCAGACAACAGCGAATTTATAGTCGGAACCGAAATCGGAATAATTTATCGTTTGCGAAAGGAAAATCCCAACAAGAAATTTGAGCCCGCCTCAAAGACCGCTATATGTCCGAATATGAAGATGACAACATTGGAAAGCGTTTATAATGCGTTAAAATTTGAAAGATATGAAATAAATTTAGACAAAGATATTATGGACAAGGCGAGGAAGAGCATTGAAAGAATGATTGCAGTAATTTAATTTTTAAAGGTGGTTAATAGAGTTAATACAGAAAGTGTAAAGAAACTCTCAAGTCCGGACAAATTTTTAACTTTGTGGATATTTATCGCAATTGCAGTCGGAATAGCAATCGGATATTTTATTCCGGATTTCACAAAGGTAATTTCTGGCTTTCAAACAGGAACAACCTCAATTCCCATTGCCATCGGCTTAATACTGATGATGTATCCGCCTCTCGCCAAAGTAAAATATGAAGAAATCGGAAAAGTACTTCACAATAAAAAAATTTTAACATTTTCGCTAATCCAGAACTGGCTCGTAGGGCCTATCGTTATGTTTATTCTGGCAATAATATTTCTGCACGATTATCCCGAATATATGGTCGGAGTTATTTTAATCGGATTAGCAAGGTGCATAGCGATGGTTATTGTCTGGAATGATCTGGCAAAAGGAGACAGAGAACTTGCTGCGGGTTTAGTCGGAGTTAATGCTGTTTTTCAGGTTTTGTTTTATGCTGCTTACATCTTTATATTTATAACAATCGGATTAAACTATCTCGGGCTCGTTAAAAATTTAAACATAGAAATTTCAATTATTGAGACGGCAATAACTGTCTTTATATATCTGGGAATTCCTTTCATTGCGGGAATAACAACACGGTTCATGCTGATAAAAAGGAAAGGTATGGAATGGTATGAACAAAAATTTATTCCGAAAATAAGTCCCGTAACCTTAATTGCTCTGTTATTTACTATTATAGTTATGTTTTCTCTTAAAGGAGAGTATATAATAAAAAGCCCTTATGATGTTATAATAATAGCAATTCCACTTACATTATACTTTTTTATTATGTGGTTTGTAACATTTTTCATTGCAAAAAAATTTGGAAATTACGAACAAACAACAACTCTTGCATTTACATCGGCAGGCAATAATTTTGAACTGGCAATTGCAGTTGCGATAGCGATTTTCGGAATTTCGTCAAATGTGGCATTTGCAACTGTTATAGGACCTTTGCTTGAAGTTCCGGTCCTGATTTTGCTTGTCCATGTTGCATTAAAATTTAAGGAAAAATTTAAATTTAAAGAAGGATAAAATTTAATTATTACTAAATGAAAGTCATATCGGTAAATATAAGCAAAGCAAAAGGAACAAAAAAAGAACCCGTTGAATTTGCAGAAGTTATTGAAAATTTCGGAATCAAAGGTGACTCTCATGCCGGAAACTGGCACAGACAGGTAAGTTTGCTTGCTGTTGAAAGCATTGAAAAAGCGCGTGGGTGGGGATTAGATGTAAGTTCAGGGGATTTTGCCGAGAATATAACAACGGAGGGAATAAATTTACTCGCATTGCCCATAGGAACAAAGATAAAAATCAGTGATGTTGTCCTTGAAGTTACACAAATAGGAAAGACCTGTCATGACAAATGCGAAATTTTCAAAAAGGTCGGAAAATGTATAATGCCGACAGAAGGGATATTTACAAAGGTTTTAAAGGGAGGAATTATTAAAAAAGATGATGAAATTTTAATAGAAAAACAAAATTTTTAAATAATGTTTGATAAAAATTGTTAAGATAAAAATTTAGTTTAAAATTTTAAAAGTGGATGAGAAATTTGATGCATTTATCATTTATGAGACATTTACCGGGGCTTATCTTGCTTTGCATCTCAAAGATGCTCTTTGGAAAAGATGTAAGATAAATTGTTTTGTGGCAGCATCCAAAAGGGACATTCCCATAGGGGAAAAGGAAAAAGAAATGAGACATGAAGTACTCAAAAATGCTGAAGAAATATTTCTCATCATCACCTCAGGAATATTCCTTTCTGATGCGGCTAAAGAAGAGGTGGGATGGGCTAAAGAGGAAGGAAAAAATATTAGAGTATATATAAAAAGTGATACTAATCTTGACACTGATGAGGCAAAAAAGTTTTTTATAGATGTAGGATTAGAAGGAAGACAATATTTTAAATCTGAAACCAAAGAAGAACTTGCTGGAGATGTAATAAACAGAATTCTAAACAGAGAGTATTTCAGCAAAAATCCCTCCCCTCTTATTTATCTTTCTAAAGAAGAGTTAAGCAGTAAAGGAGCAACATATTGGGTTGATGGCATTCCAAAATCAGATGATAAGGAATTAAAAGAACATTATCTCAAAGCACTTTTGTTATGTAAGAATGATAAATATGAAGATGCAATAAAAGAATTTGAAAATATTTTGCGGATATGCATGATTTCTCCAACTGAAAAAATGTCAATTCTTTTGAGTTTGGGTAATGCATACTATTCATTAAGCCAAAACGATAAAGCACTTGAAAATTACAATGCATTGCTTGAAATAACTGAAAAAGTCGGCAAAAAAGACGCATTAGAAGGAAAAGCATCGGCTTTGGGAAATATCGGGCTCATCTTAAAAAATAAAGGGGATTTGGATAATGCACTTAAATATCATCAGGATGCTTTAAAAATTCACGGGGAAATCGGATATAAGCAGGGTGAAGCATCTGACTTGGGAAATATCGGGCTCATCTATTCGGATAAAGGGGATTTGGATAATGCACTTAAATATCATCAGGATGCTTTAAAAATTGACAGGGAAATCGGATATAAGCAGGGTGAAGCA
>JAGWDQ010000112.1 GCA_018260615.1 Candidatus Altarchaeum sp. | reverse complement strand
TATAAAATGAGCAGTTACAAAATTTATTTACCACAACTTATTGAGAAGTTACAAATTTTTATATTAAATTCGCATTTATTTGTTTTCGGACATAATTTTATAAGCGAAATTTATTCATAAGCACAAAATTTATTCATAAGCGAAATTTTAAAAATGCAGAAAAAGGGTTTAAAAGAAATAGAAACAGATATTGAGGACTTTTGGAACACTCATAATGTTGCGGATAAATTTAAAAATTTAAATAAAGACAGCGTTCAGCACTTCTATTTCTGTCAGGGCCCGCCATTTACAAGCGGAGAAGCACACATCGGACATGCGTGGAATCACATTATCAAGGATGCGATAATTCGCCATAAAACATCACAGGGTTATAATGTTTTCAAGCGGGCGGGTTGGGATATGCACGGACTGCCGATAGAGGTAAAGGTTGAAGGAAAATTCGGAATAAAAACAAAAAAAGACATCGAAATTTTCGGAACGGATAAATTTATAGAAGAATGTAAAAATTTTGCAATAACAAATATGCAGGCAATGACATCCCAGCTGAAAGAACTTACCGTGTGGCTTGACTGGGAAAATGCTTATCAGACAATAGATAAACATTATATGGAAAGCGTATGGTTCGGAATTAAAAAAGCACATGAAAAAAATTTGTTGTACGAGAAGGAGAAAGTTATCCACTGGTGTCCGAGGTGTGAAACGGCGATGGCCGGCTACGAAGTGGCAGACGGATATAAAGAGGTTACAGATATGGCAATATATGTCCGGACAAAATTAAAAAATAAGGGTAAATTTAACACTCAATTTAAAGATGCATCTATTGTTATATGGACAACAACTCCATGGACACTTCCTGCAAATGTTGCAATTGCTGTCAATCCGGAGATTGATTATTGCGTCGTTGAGTATGAAAATGAGAAAGGCGAGGCAGAAAGAGTGATATGCAGCAGGAACAGCACAAAGAGAATATTTGGCGGGCAGAAAAGCAAAGGAAAGGATATGAAGGATATAAAGAAAAAGAAATATAAAGACGATGTATTGGGAGTTAATGCAAAGAATGAAGATGTCAAAACAGAAAATCCGGAAAATTCAGAGGAAAATAATAAAGATGAAAATAAAAACGAAAATTTAAATTTAAACATCATTGGGACATTTAAAGGAAAAGAACTTGAAAATTTAGAGTATGAACCAGTATTAAACATTCCCTCGCAGAACGAAGTAGAACACAAAATTGTAATGGCTAAAGAACTGGTCTGTGAAGAAGATGGTTCGGGATGCGTGCATATTGCCCCGGGACATGGTGAAGAAGATGCGAGTGTCGGAGAAAAATATAATCTTCCTTCTCTTTCTCCTGTTGATGAATCGGGAAAATTTACGATAGAGCCATACAAAGGAATTTACATAAAGGATGCAAACAAAATAATCATAAATACATTAAAGGAAACGGGAAAATTATTAAAAACAGAAAATGTAACTCACACATATCCTCATTGCTGGCGATGTCATACGCCGCTTTTATTGAGAAAGACAAAACAATGGTTCCTGGCAATATCAAAAATAAGAGATGAATTGTTGAAGAATAACGCAAATATCAACTGGATTCCAAATTTTATCGGACACGGAGGAACCAGCAGATTTGAAAACTGGATAAAAGAACCAGCCGACTGGTGCATAAGCAGACAAAGATACTGGAATACGCCGCTTCCCGTCTGGAAATGCGAAAAGTGTAACAATATTGATGTTATCGGAACAATTCCGGAATTAGCAGAAAAAGGCTATTTTCAGAATCACGGAGATTCTGAAAATCTCCGAGTGAAACGAGGTGATGTTGTTGAAGGGGGAAATTTAAGAAATTTAAAAAAGCTCAACAGCGAAGATGAAATAAGCGATTTGCATAAAAATTTTGTTGATAATGTTGTTTTAAAATGTGAGAAATGCGGAAATATTATGAGAAGAGTAAAAGATGTTACTGATGTGTGGCTTGATTCCGGAAGTGCATCATGGGCAAATTTAGGCTATCCTGCTGACAAAAGCAATATGTCTTTATTTCCGCCTGACTTCATAACAGAAGGAAGTGACCAGACAAGAGGATGGTTTTATTCGCTTTTGGTTATGGGAACGATTGCTTTTGATGAAATTGCGTATAAGAATGTTCTTTATCACGGATTTACACTTGACGAAAAAGGTAAGAAAATGTCAAAATCACTTGGAAATGTTATAAATCCAAAGGATGTAGTGAATAAATTCGGAGTAGATGTTATGCGAATGTATGTTTTAAGTGTAACTCCCTGGGATGATTTGAAATTTTCAATGGAAGAGGTTAAAAATACTGACAAATTAATGAATATGCTGCTAAATGTTGTTGCCTTTATAAAGACATACGGCGGACTTGATAATTATGTTTATGATGAGCATAGGACAAGTAAGGAATATTTTGCTCAAATAAAAGATGATTTGCAGATTGAGGACAGAATGTTAATTTCGCTGATTAATTCATTAGTCAAAAACACGAAGGAAAATTTTGCTCAATTTAACATCCATACAAGTGTCAGTGAAATGGAAAAATTTATAAATATTCTAAGCAGGTATTATCTCAAACTCATAAGACGCAGGGTGTGGATGGAAAAAGAGAGCAGGGAAAAAGAGACCGCTTATTTCACTCTGTTTTACACTATGGATAAATTTTGTAAAATTTTATCGCCGCTCGCACCACATATTGCCGAATACATATACGGAACACTTTTTACTCCGACGACAGAGGAAAGTGTGCATCTTTGTTCATTTCCCGAATATGATGAATCTTTGATTGACGAAAGCCAGAATACGAAACTTGAGTTGTGCAATGATATTGTTACATCTGTGCTATCTGCGAGGGAAAAAGCAAAAATAAAACTGAGATGGCCAGTCAGAGAAATAAATGTTAATATACAAAACGATAAAACAAGTGACTTGTATGAAGTAGAGCAGGCAATCTTAACATTAGCAAATGCAGAGAAAATTTCTTATGAAAAGATAAGTACAACTATTAAACTTAAGCCAAATTATGCATCTATCGGAAAGAAATTTGGGAATAAAACAACTGATGTTGCTAATATAATCGGCAAAATTTCAGACGAAGAAAGGAAAATAATAGAGAGAGACAGAAAAATAAATATTGGCGACTTTGAAATAACGGATGATGATATAAAAACCGAAACAGTCCTTCCCGAAGGCATTGTGGGTGAAAAATTTGACGGAGGAGTTGTGTATATCAGCACGGAGATTGATGAGGGCCTGTTTAAGAAGGGAATATCACGGGAAGTCATCAGAAGGATTCAGACAATGAGAAAGGATTTAGACCTTGAAGAATTAGATGTTGTGGAATGTGTTATTGAGGGTGATGAGGAATTTAGCAGCACAATTAATGACTCAAAGGCATTGATTGAACACGAGACAAGAACAAAGATAAATTTAGTTCCGCAGCATTCGGAAAAAATTTCAACAGGGTATTATGCGAAGGACTGGGAGATTGAGGATTTTGAGGTAAGGATTGGAATGAAAAAATAAAAAACAACAAAATATTCACACAAAGTCACAAAGACGCAGTGTATCTATTCCTTTGTGCCCCTGTGTCTTGGTGTGAGGAACTAATAAAACGAACTTTCCTGTACGATTAAAAAATTAGAATAATACTCATCTCACTTCGTTCGGAGATTTCAAAATCTGCAAGATTTTGAAATCACACGAAGCCGCAAAGGTATTAAATAATTTCACTGATTTTATGGACAGGTATTTATTCTTATAACCTTTATGTCGGGATTATTCCGTGAATCGTGCAAATTTAATTTCTAAATTCTAA
>JAGWDQ010000111.1 GCA_018260615.1 Candidatus Altarchaeum sp. | reverse complement strand
CGTTTTCATGTATTAAATAATTAGCGTTCTATTGTTAATTTATTTTGAATTTTTTTGTGTTTATTTTTTTATAAAATGAGCAGTTACAAAATTTATTTACCACAACTTATTGAGAAGTTACCTAAAAATCAGAAAAAATTTAAAAAATTTAAAATCCATATAAAATAGCAAGATTAAGTGCGTTACCAAAAGAGAAAAATATGCACTCTCAAAAAAATTTAAAAATTTCAATATTATAAATTTAGACATTTCAAAAAATATAAAATGGCAAGATTAAGTGCGTTACACCTTCTGCCTTTTTCTTTTAAAAAAAGAAAAACGACGGGCGAAAAAGAAAAAAGTAAATCAGTGAAAAATTTAAAATTTCAGACATACCTTTAATAAAAATCATAATAACCTAACCTAATATAAAATGGCAAGATTAAGTGCGTTACAGCTTTATAAATTACTCCCGAAAACAAATTGCGGAGAATGCACCGAGAAAACATGTATGGCATTCGCCATGAAATTAATGGAAAGAGGAGTAAAGGCAGAACACTGTGTGCAGTTAAAAGGAGACAAACTAAAAAAATTAAGAGAAGTTATAACTCCTCCCGTCCGGGAAGTTGTAATCGGAAAAGATGAGCAGGCAATTACTATTGGCGGAGAAGAAGTGATGTACAGGCACGACCTTAAATTTTTCAATCCGGCGGCAATGGTGCTTGACATTAGCGACGCGATGGATGAAAATACCATTAAAAACCGTATTGACTTTGTCAAAAATTACAGGTATGAAAGAGTCGGAAAAATTTTACGGTTAGACGGAATTTGTTTACGATGTGCGACAAACGACAAGGCTCAATTTTTAAAGACGGTAAATACGGTTTGCCAGAATTTTGACAAATTCATAATGTTGTGCACCCTAAATCCGGAAATTATGGATGCCGCCCTTGAAATAACAAAAGACAGAAGGCCTTTGATTTATGCGGCAACAAAGGAAAATTTTAAAGAGATGTCTGAATTAGCAAGAAAATACAATTGTCCTCTGGCTGTTCATTCGGAAAATCTGGATGAAATCGGCTCAATGACAAAAACCCTCATGAATGCAGGATTTACCGATATTGTTATTGACCCCGGATTTGACTTTGAAAATTTATCTTCCGTTATTAACAAACTTGAAATTTTAAGAAAGGCGGCGATAAAGGATGTTAAGGAATTTTCTTTTCCCGTAATGATTTCAACGGTCGGATTAAAAAATTTAAATTTAGGCGAAACATCAGCGGTTTTTGAGGCATTGTCAATTTCTTTGTGTTTGGACAGATTTGTCGGCCTGATTGCATTTCACTTTAATGAAATTTACAGCGTTATGGAAACACTGACCTTGAGGATGAATGTTTATGCTGACCCGAGAGTAAATCCGACAACAGAGCCAAAAATGTATGCGATTGGAACACCGGATGAAAATTCTCCCGTATTGATAACTTCAAATTTTGCCCTGACATATTTTGCCGTTGCGGGGGATGTTGAAAGTGCAAAAATTTCCTGCTGGCTGCTTGTCATGGATACGGAGGGATTAGCTGTTCTCGTTGCTCTTGCGGGCGGAAAATTAACAGCGGATAAAATAAAGGAAGCGATGGATAACAGCAAGGTTGAAAATTTAGTGAAGCACAGAAAACTTGTTGTTCCGGGATATGTCGGAAGAATAAAAGGAGCAATAGAGGACGCGACAAAATGGGAAATTTTAGTTGGTCCGCAGGACTCCGGGGGATTGGGTGATTTTTTACGGAAAAACTGGACCGGAGGAGGGCTGGATGTGAAGACAAAGTAAGTGAAGTTAAGGCAATGAGGTAAAGATAAAAATTTAAATTTAAAAATTTAACTATGGATACAAGCACATCATTTTTGGAAACAGAAAAAATGGTTTTGGAGATTTTGAAGATATCGGAAAAATATAAAGAAACACCTGCTCAATTTATAGATGTCGTAGAAAAATTGCAGGTTTCAAGGAAAGAGAAAGAGGAATTATTTTTATTTTTAGGAATAATGTTTGAGAACCAGTCTAATTTGCGATTGGCATTAGTATGCCTGGAACACGGACTTACATACCTTGAAGAGGGAGATACAAAAAAATTATCCGCATGTTATATGTATTTGGGGCTTATTAATCACGATCTTAAAAACTATAATAAAGCAGCAGAATATTATGAAAAGGCAGAGAAAATTTTTGCTGAAATCGGACAAACAGATGCTCTTAAAATACTTTATAAAAACATGAGAGAAACTTACAAAAAAATGAAAAGTCCTGAAAAGGCAGAGGAATATAAAAGAAAGGCGGAAGAAATTTTAACTTAAATTTAAAAAAATGAAAAATGCTCACACAAAGCCACAAAGCCATTTTCAAATCGCAGAAATTTGAAAATCTCCGAACGAAGTGAGGTGACATTGTCTGATTGTCCCTTTGTGTCTCCGTGTCTTGGTGCGATTTTCAAAACGCGGAGTTTTTGAAAATATCCGAGCAACAGCGAGGTTAGAGAACAATAAAACGAACTTTCTTGTACGATAAAAATTAAAAAATTTAACTAACGAACAAAATTTAAATTTTAAAAATGGAAGAAAAACCGGAAATTTTAATTAAAGGCGGAGAAGAACTGGAAAGAACGGGAAAATTTATAAATCCAAATGTAACGGACTTGAGAAACTGGGATGCAAATTTACTTGGAAGATTTAAACCAAAGTATTATGCATTCATTCAGCAGTGTCAATACTGTGCTTTTGGTCCGTGCGATTTGTCAAAAAACAGGATGGGGGCGTGCGGAATGCGGTTAAGTGTGCAGATGGCAAGAGAGGCATTAGTTACTGCAATTGCCGGTGCCTCATCTTATATTGCGAGAGTATGCGAACTAAATGATGCAATAATTAAGGAACACACTTATGTTGCAGAGTTAAATTTAGAAGACAAAAATTTAACCGCATTTATAAACCTTTTGTGCGGATATGAACCGAAAACAACGGGTGATTTAAAGAAGGCATTAAGATATGCGAATGAGCAAATAGTTCATTTGATTTCGGCAACACACATGGGACAGGAAGCGAGTGATTTTGACTTTAACAGCAAAATTTTTCATGCAGGAATGGTATCTTTGCTTGGAATGGAAATTTATGAAATTTTAAGGAAATTTTTAAACAATAATAAAGGCAGTAATATGAACAAATTTGAGATTGGATTTGGTGCGGTTGCTCAAAGCAAAGCATGTATGTTAATTATTGGAGATTGTGTTCCTAATATTGCTCAAATCATTAATTCAAATGCAAATTTTGAAATTATCCGTCTTGGTTCGGGCGAATATGACTTTCGGGTGAAAACAGAAGGAAATTTTGCGTTAGATACAACTTTAAAAATTGCGGATGTTGTTGTGCTCGGCGAAGGAAATGTCAGAACAGATGTAGTTGAAAAAGCAAAGAAATACGGAATTCCTGTAATTGCGACCTCAAACAGAAATTTGGCAGGTCTTGCAGATTTGAGCAATTTAAGTGCGGTTGAAATTTTTAAAAAGTTAATGAGCAGAGAAATTTCAGGATGTTACATAAAAGACGGCGGGAAACTGGCAGAGGTTGTTGAAATGCTTGCTGTTGTGAATAAAAAAGACAGAAATTTAAAAAATCCCGCTGTAGATTATACAGATAGCGAATTAATAAAAAGAACGGGTGAATGTATTAACTGCGGATTATGCAAAAAGGCATGTCCTGTTAATGTTGATAATCGTCTAATCATTCAGAGTATAAACCGGATTTTCAATTTGAAATTGTCAAATGCGGAACAAAAAGATAATGCCGAAAATAAAGCAACTGAAAATATCCTTAAAAATAAAGACAAGATAATAAATTTACTGAAGCAAAAGGAAGGCACACCAACAACATTAGCAAAAGAAATTGGCTGTTCAAGGCAGTACATATACAATGTTTTACAGAAAATTTCAAAGGAAAAAGGAAACGAATTAACAAAGAGGAATGTTGGAAAAGAAACATATTACTCTTTAATTAAAGGACTGAACGAATATTACAAAATAACCGGGCAAATAAAAGAATGTACCGAATGCGGAAACTGTACCGAAAACTGTCCGAATAATATTCAAATCGCTGATTTAATAGTGGCAATAAAAGAAGGAAAAGAAATAAAAGCACGGGAAATTTCCATCTTAAAGAAATGTGCAATGTGCGGATTATGTCAGGAAAAGTGTCCGAAAAAAATAAACATCAAAGAAATTGTAAGGGTTGAAAGAGAAAGAAGAAATATAATTGCAGACATTAAATTTTTAACAAAAGAAGAAATTTTGAATGCCCTTGAAAAATGTATATTCTGCGGAAGGTGCGAATCACAATGTCCGAAACAAATTCCCATCGTATCTGTATTTGCCGAAATAGGTAAGGAAAAATTTATGAATAAAAAGGGAGCAATTACACTTTCCCGGGATATATCAATTTCCGAAGATGCGCAGGTTCTTTTGGTTTTAGGCGACGCAAATTTTCCGAACGGAGCAAAGGAATTAGCAGAAATTTTAGAGGAATTTTTAAACAGAAATTTTATAGTATTTACAGCGGGAGATGCGGCGATTTCAATTGTAGAGAGCAATTTAAAACATGAAAATTTAATAAATCTGGGTTCGGCATCAGCAGGCATTCATTTAATTGAAAAGATAATAGAAATGGCAGGTAAAAAGAACAACAAAAGCCCTGTTGGAAATTTTGACGAAATTGCAGCTCACATCGCAAACAAAGTTGGTCTTGCTGCAATGTTTTGGGGGGCAACAACGCAGGGAAATTTTGCAGTTGCACAGGGATTGATGCGGCTGGGAATTCCGGTAATATTCGGGCAGCAGGGTATAAAATACAGAAGGGAACTCAGGGGAGACATAGTTGTTGATTACAGCAAAGATGATTATAACGGAAATTATAATGAAGTCATTAAGAAAATTTCGCCAAAAAATTTTGCATTTCCGCATTTATGTATTGCAGCAAAGACAAAAGAGGAAGCGATGTTATTAATTCCGAAACTGGTTTTTAGAAATTTTGACAGCGAAGAGGCAAGGGCAAAGAAAATAGCAGATTATATTGAAATTTACAGGAAATATGCGGCTGATAAAACGAAAGAAATTCCCGATGATGTAAAAAATTTTGTGAGAAGTGAAAAAGATATTCCGGAGGAGTATAAAAACAGCATAGAAAAATAAATGACCTCACTATCGCAAAAATCTATAAGATTTTTGGGATATTCAAAAATGCTTCAAGTATTTTTGATATCGTTCGGAGATTTTAAAACAAGTTTTAAAATAGTATAACTAAATTTTTGAGGAGTTAAGGTTATAAATTAATTTGTTTTGATTTTTAATTACTAACCACTAACAAATAAGAACAATTATTAAATATAAGATTTATGAAAATGTCAAACAATATATTAATACATTTACCAAAAAAAATGGCATCCCGTGCAGAATTTTTTATTGAATTAGAGGAATACAAAAACAGAGAGGAATTTTATAAGGATGCTATAAGGAGATTTATAGAATTTAAAGAACAGACAACTGATGTATGGCTCATGGAATTTGAATCACTAGTTGGAGAAATTCCAAAGAGTAGGAAAACAGAAAAAGAACTTGCGAATCAGATGAAAAAAGTTAGAGATGAATTATGGAGAAAAAAATATGCCAAAAAATATGAACACGCGACTGGTATTGGACAGTAATGAATTTATTTTTGGTTTTTTGAAAACAAAGAATGAATGTATTATTGTAATTAATTTGTGCAGAAAGAAAAAAATTAATATTATTATTCCGACACTCATTTTGGATGAGGTCTTTGAAAACATAAAGATTGAAACAAACAAGGACTTTGCATCAAGAGTGAGAGATTTAATTTTAAAAGCAGATAACATAGAAGTTATAGAGACATTAAATATTCCATTATCATTAATAGAAAAATATAAATCAAAGGGATTAAAAGAGGCAGATGCATCAATTGCTGCATTTGCTGAATGGACAAAGTCAATATTAATATCGGAAAACAGGCATTTTCTTAAAGGAATAAAGGTCGATGAATTTAAAATTTTAAGTGCGAAAGAATTTTTAAGTGAATATGGAAACAGATTATGATGTAACTGTAGAGTAGATGCAGTCCAAGTTATTAACACATTGGTGATCAGGATGTTAACAAAACTTACCTGTAAAATTTCAAAAAAATTTCACCACTCTTTGTTTACTATATAGAACGCAATAATAAAGTTAGTAAATATAAAGTTATTTACCTTTGTAAATAAAGCAACAATGGGAAAAAATATGCCAAATTTAATTTTGCGTTCTATATAATTCCGAAATTAGTTTTCAGAAATTTTGACAGCGAAGAGGCAAGAGCAAAAAAGATAGCAGATTATATTGAAATTTAGAGGAAATATGCGGCTGATAAAACGAAAGAAATTCCGGATGATATAAAAAATTTTGTGAGAAGTGAAAAAGATATTCCGGAGGAGTATAAAAAATGTCTGCAAAAATAAATCACCCCTATAAATTAATTTGTTTTGATTTTTAATTATTAATATATAAAAACAATAATTAAATACAAAATGCGGGAAATAAATTTAAATGTGAAACTTACAAGTGACTTAGCGGCAATAGTAAATGAACTGATCGACAGAGGGTATTCCGTGTCTAAAGAAGATTTGATAAGGGCTATAGCGCCAAAACTCCGTTGGATGTAAAACAGCGGCATCCGTCAAAATGATGGAAACGCCAATAAATATCTATTTTGATTAACATAAATATCCTTTTAAATATGCAATACATGAGTATCGGCCAAATTAAAAAAATTAACCAAATTAATTATTACCACATTTATATAAAATGAACATATAAATGGTAATGTTTATTTTCATCAAATATTAAAATAACTGATAATCATGAAATATTAATATTTTTATATCAAAATCTAATTACATTTTACATTATTCCGTAAAATTTGAAACTAATTTTTATTAGTGAGGCACTGTCTTGTTATGAATTATTTTATACTCGGACAAAATGATTTAAAATTATTATCACTATATAGGGATGGATTATGGACATATATTGCACATGTCTCCCAGAATTATGCCATAATTCCAACGGCATTTTGACGCTATAAGATAAGGGCGTCTCTAATCTCTTATGGGGCCCGTCTCGGAATAATATCTCCAAAAACACTGCACAAGGAGGTACACAAGAAAATCAAAGCAAGTGGTAAAAAATATACTGATGATGAAATAGCAAAACAGATAGAGAATTTGTGATGCTATAGTATGAAAATGAGTAAAATTGTCTTTTTGGATTCCAGCGTATTTATCTGGGGCTACAACAAACCGGATTCCAACTCCGGAAAAATACTCCGACTCATGAATGACGGTGAGATACAAGTCATGATATCAGAAAAAGTCATTGATGAATTAAGGAGATACTTCATAACATATTACTCAAAGGATGTATGGTCATCTGTCTTTAGACATATTACTTCGGTTGTGGAAGTCATCCCCAGGGAGAAAATTATAAAAGAATTAAAAAGCTGGGGGGAAAAATTAAAGATAAGGACTTAGAACACCTGGCAACTGTTAAATACCTTGAACTAAAGTATTTGATTGCTTATGACTGGCATTTTGAAAATTTTGAAGAATACATGACTCCAAAACAGTTTATCACTGAACTGGGGCTTGAGGCAAGCGAGACAGAATATTGATTTTTTGGTCAAAAAATATAAATTTTGAGCGATTTCATTTACATCAAATAATCAATAAAATTTTATTTAAAAATCTGAATCTTATGTCATGGAAACAAAAACATACGGGGAAATAACCCCAGTTCCTTCGGATATTTCAAAGGCAAGCTTTGAAATAGAGGAAAAATTAAAAAAGTATAAGCAGTTATTAAAGGAGAAATTTAAGGTTAAAAACATAGGAATTTTTGGCTCTTATGCAAGGGGAGAAGAATCCAAAAATAGCGATGTTGATCTGTTGGTTGAGTTTTATGAGCCTGTCGGGTGGGAATTTATTGATTTAAAGGAATTTTTGGAAGAACTTATTAAAAAAGATGTTGACTTAGTTACAATCAGGGCTTTAAAGCCACAATTAAAGGATAATATTTTAAAGGATGTTGTTTATGTGTGAAAAAGATGAAAAAGACATGTAAATTTTTTATTGATGATATATTGGAAGCGATTAATAAAATTGAGAATTACACCGGGGGCTTAAATTATGAAGAATTCTCTGAAAACGGGTTAATTGTAGACGCAGTTATAAGAAATCTTGAGATTATTGGCGAAGCATCAAGGAACATTCCTGAGGAAATTAAAGAAAAATATCCTGAAATTCCATGGAAGAGAATGATTGGCTTGAGAAATATTGTAATTCACGAATACTTTGGCGTTGATTTGAGTATCGTTTGGGAAATTATAACCCTGAATATACCCGAAACAAAAGCAAATATTGAGAAAATGCTAAAGTTTTTTGATGAATAACTATGGTTAATGTTTTCAGACATAACATATAACCGTAAAAAATAAAGAAATTCCTGAAAAATATAAAGATAAAATTAAGGGCGTGACTAATATTTAAAATAAAAAGAATCATATTAAAAAATTTTAAAATACAAAAAGATGAATATAATAAAGGTATTGCATACTAATCCATTTAGACATGGTTTAGGAGAGGAAAATTTAAACAGAGGTAAAGAGTATTTTGGAAATTTAAATTTAAAAAATTTGGGTATTTTTGTTTTGGTTGTTTTGGGGGTTGTTTTGGTTTTTTTGGCAAGCGGGAATGTTTTTGCTTATGATAATTTGGGAGGTGAAGCATGTAATACGACCAATATAACAGGAAAGGTTGTACAAAATGGAAATCCTGTTGCAGGGGCAAATGTTACGATAATTGATAACGGCACTGTGATAGCAACAATAATCACAGGCAGCGATGGTGTATATTCCTTTAATGTTCAAAATCCCGGAAATTATACGATTAACATATCATCTGATAATTATACTGCTATAGAACTAAATTTAGAAATTCCTGAAGGCATATGTACTCTTGCCATTTCAGAGGCATACACAGCAGTAAGACAAAAACCGGATTGCATCGGTGTTACAAATGCAACTGTTATATACGGATATGTAAAAGATTTAGAAAATATAAATATGGGGATTAACGGGTCAGCCGTCGTTGCGGAGTATACTAATTACACAGGAGGGTTAGGAAGCAGTGCGGTTTCCTTAACAAGCAGGCCAAATACGATAACCATAGGTAAAGACGGATATTTTGAAATGTTAGTGCCTTATGGAAGTTACAATTTAGCAGCATCTTTATCCGGTGGCTCGTTAGATATGCAAAAGAATTATTCGGAACTTATAAATGTAAGTGCAGCATCGGGATGCCCGGTATATGCGGGAAAAATTTATTTGACCAAAGAGGCGAAACCAAGTTACAGTGCGGAAGTTACAAAAATATGCGGCGGAAACACCACACGGGAAATTAAGGTCTCTGCAACAGCAAACCTGACAAATGCAAATTTAGATTTAATGTATCCCGATGGAACTATACAGACCTTTTCAATGGATTGTGATAAGGACTGCATCAGAAAAATAGACATTCAAAATGCAGATACGGGAAATTATTCTTATGAAATTTCCGGCATTGCCGATAAATTCGGAAATAAATATCCGGATATAAATGGAATGTTTGCAGTAGTTACAAAGGTTCCTGTAATTTCAATCTCAACACAGTTGCTTGAAGGAAATAATATGTCTGCAAACATCGTTGTAACATCAGAAAACAATATCCCCAATATACCAACTGTTGAAATTTTAAACGAAAACAACCAGACATTAAATGTCAGCGTAACTATTAACATGACAGGTGAAAAGAAGTATACGGCAATGTTTAGCTCGGAAAATTTAAGTGCTTATGTCATAAGGGTTAATGTAACTGATTCATGCGGCACTATGGCATCAAAATCAATGTCTGTCAGGTATGGTCAGGTGTATCCTCAAAGTGTATCGTTCTGTGGTGAAGGGCGATGTTTTGACGCATTGGGTTCGGGTTATGCAGCGGATAACGGACAAAGAAATGACTTGTTTTCCACAGTATTCTTTAAGAGTTCTTTAAATCTTACTGATATAGCAGGCATTACCGGAGAGAATGTAACAGACGAAGCTCCAGGAGCTTGGAGGGAAGCAAGGTCAGTAGTTAATTATAATGGACTTTATTATACTGCTTATGCAGAATGGCAGAATGACATTCCAAAAGTATATGTCAAGACATATAATTTTACTGCCAAAACATCAATTAAATATTTGATTAGTGGATTATCAAATGCCAATGTAAAATCATACAAACCATACTTATATAGAGATGCTACTTATGGTTGGTATTTGACTTATGTTTCAAACGAGTCGGATGCAATAGGAGGGGTATATGTAGCAAAATATGACAATAATTTTAACGAGGTGGCAAAAGCTTCCATAGGTGTTGGAACAGATATGCCAGTAGTAACTGTCTGTAATGATAAGGTATATGTTGCATATTGGTTCTCTGATGATATCTATGTAAAAACATATAATTCCACTCTTGGATTTTTAGAAGATAAGAACATCACAAATTTCACTGGAGCATTTAGTGCCGAATCACCATCTATCTTATGTGGTGGCAATACGATTAATTTGGCCTATCAGGTAAATAAGAAACTTCCGGAAACAACAAGAAGGGAGTGGGAATCTAACTTCAAGGATGCTAATAGTCAGTCAATATGGTTGTATATGTTGGTAAATAAAACAGAAAACAAAATATTTATTGATAAATATGATCTTAATCTGAATTCTGCAACAGGGAGCAGCAATGCCACTGTTGAAGTTATAGATAAAAAAGGCGGTCAGGGAATTCCGGCAGCAACATTACCTAATATCGTTGCATACGGAAATAACAAATATATTACCTTTATAACCGATAGCGACTTATTTATAAGGAAATATACAAATAATTTCACAAGTTCCACTTATGGAGAAAGTAAAGTAGATGGTAATGAGTTGTATTATGGAAATAACGAAGAGACGGATCAGATATACGGAGCATGCTGGATAAATAGTGCAACAAATAATAACTTCATGTATAGCACAATTGTAAGGGACTACTCCAGATACAATCTGCCATCACCTTATATAAATGTAACAACTTCTATAACAAATATCTCAAAGATAACAGTAAAGGACTATTCAGGAGAAGAAATAACGCTTGAAAATATAACTACAAATGAGAATGTTGCCTGCATCAACATTATAAACTCAACATCTCAGAAGTGCAGCATAAAACTCAGTTCATTATCCAAATTTAAAGGAGATGAAATAACAAAAGAATGGCATTCAAATACCTATGAGATTAATGTAAAGGTTGAAAATGAAACAGCGAATGAAGAATTTTTAGGAACTATAACAATAGGTGATACAATTCCGCCGGCAGTAGATAATACCTCTGTAATTATAAGAAATTATGCAACCGGAAATGAAACCTTAAAACTGGGAGATAGTGCTTATGTTGCTTTAAATGCAAACGATTCAAACATTGAATTTGTCAGAATATTTGTATTCGCTAACTGCACATATTACAACAACGATACAAACACAAATGTTACTATATCCGGATGGAATGTTCAATGTGAGGGATGCGCACAGTTAAGGTCATCATCATTGCTTAGTGACAAGGATATGAACAAGAGATTTGACAATCAGTTAGCTCCTTTTGCTGTTCCGGATAAAATAAACGACAAATACAACATCACATCCTGCAACATAACATTCCAGTTTGCCGTTTGGGATATGTGCTGTAACAAGCATTCTTTAGAAAAGACATTATTTAATTTGACAAGAATAACAACACCTCTATGTGACGAGAATGCTACAAATTGTCCAGGTACAGTGCCTGTGGGCTACTACAAATTTGGTAAAGCAACCGACATCTTTGATGCAGTTGAAATGCTTGAATATTTAAGCGGACAGAAAAATTTAGAAAATTTAACTTACTGCAAATCATATTATAATTTGAATAACGATGATGATATAAATTTCTTTGATGTCTTTGCTTTAATTGATAAGATTGTTACTGATGAACAAATTTAATTTTTTATTTTCACATACTCAAAACAATGCTAAAAAACCAAAAATTTAAGATAACTGAATAAATAACGAAATAATTAATATAAAAAATGGCAACCAAAAGCAAAAATTTGCTTTCAACAGAGGAGATTGAAGAAACAGAGAAGGAACTCAGAAAGGCAATACTGAAAAATCCGATTGACGCTAAAGCACATTATAATTTGGGAAATTTACTCGTGGGACAGAATGATGCTAAAAAACTCGGAGACGGAATGACAGAACTTGTAATTGCACTTGAACTCAAAGGAAATTTGTCAGAAGATGAATTAGAATATGCATTTAATGTATTGAAAGCCCTTTATGAATTTTTATGGAATATGAGAGATGAAGCAGGGGATAAAGGTTTGTACCCTGCTGCAAAACTTGCCGAGTTATATTTAAATGTTGAGGATGGCCATAACGCATTAAAATGGCTTAATGAGGAATGGAATGCCCGGGAACTTTTAGATGATTATGAAATGGCGAAATTAAATTTTAATTTTGCCCGTGCTTATGAATTGACATGCGAATTTGCTCAGGGAGAACAAAAAATTTTAGAATCAAAAGAGTTATTTCAAAGACAGAAAATGCCGGATATGGTAGGACTCTGTAATGAGACATTAAAAGAATTGAAAAAATCCAAAGTAAAAAGTAAATGAAAAATTAGGATAAAATGACAATCAAAACCAAAAATTTAAAAATTTCAATCGGAGAGGTTGAAGAGGAAAGAGAATACAATGAGTTGGAAGGACCAACACCAAATCCGGATATTGCCGATTTGCGGGACTGGGATTTGAAATTGCTGAACAGATATAAACCTGAATATTACGGTTTTATCCGGCAGTGCCAGTTTTGTGCTTTAGGTCTCTGCGATTTATCAGACAACAGGAAAGGAGCATGCGGCATTACATTAGAAAGACATTTAGCAAGGGAAGGACTGCAATTAGCAATAACCGGAGCATCGGCACATGCTGCACACGGAAGGCATTTAGTACACGCACTGATAGAAAAATTCGGAAGAAATTTTCCATTGGACACAGCCGAAAATACCGAAGTAAGAGCGCCTAATATTCAGCTTGTATGCGGATATAAGCCGGAAACAATCGGTGACCTTGAGAGAGGAATAAATTATTTTGAAGAGCAAATAACAAAACTTGCTTCCTGCCTTAATGTCGGAACAGAGTCATCTGACTTTGATTACAACAGCAAGGCATTACATGCGGGAATGCTTGACCATGTCGGAATGGAAATTTGTGATCTGGCACAGATTGCCGCCTTAAATTTTCCAAAAGGAGAGCCAAATCCGAAATTAGCCGAATTTGGTTTCGGAAGTGTAAATAAAGAAAAACCAATAATTCTATGTGTCGGTCACAATGTTCTTGCAGGTGCCTCTGCCATTGATTATGCGGAAGCAAATAATAAAGATGTTGAAATTTGCGGGATATGCTGCACCGCACTTGATTTGGGAAGATACAGAACAGGGGCAAAAATTGTCGGTCCTTTATCTTATCAGCTTCCCTACATAAGATCCGGAATTGCAGATGTTGTTATCAGCGATGAGCAATGTATAAGAGTTGACCTGCTGGAAAATTTAAAGAAATTAAAAACGCCTTTAATTGCTACTACCGATAAATATGTTTCCGGATTAGAGGATTTAAGCGGCGAAAATAGCGAGGAAATTATTGAAAAATTAATGAGCGGGGAAATTCCGGGATGTTATTTGCATGACCTTGAAAAGTTGGGAGAGGTTGCTGTCCAGGTTGCTATGAAGATTAAGGAAAGAAAGAAAAATGTGCAAAATGAAAAAACAGAAAATTTAAATTTATACGAAGGAGCAATAAAAAAAACAAACGATTGTATTAACTGCGGATTATGTAAAAAGGCGTGTCCAGTTGGTGTTGATAACCACCTAATCATTCAAAGCATAAACCAAATTTTCAATAAGGCAGAGGAATGTAAAACAAGTGAAGAAGTAACCGGAAACAAAGAGACAGAAAACACGGTTCATAAAGATAAAGAGCATATTGTAGCAGATAAAATAATAAATTTACTGAAACAAAAGGAATACACTGTAACCGCGCTGGCAAAAGAAGTTGGCTGTTCAAGACAATACATATACAATGTTTTACAAAAAATTTCAAATGAAAAAAGTTCGGAATTAACTAAAAGGAATATTGGAAAAGAAACATATTACTCTTTAATTAAAGGCCTGAATGAATATTACAAAATAACCGAAGAGGTAAAAAGTTGTATTGAATGCAAACTTTGCAATAAAAATTGTCCGAACGATATTCAAATTTCTGATTTAATATCTGCAATTAAAGAAGGAAAAGAAATTGGTGCAAAGGAAATTTCCATCCTGAAAGATTGTGCAATGTGCGGATTATGTCAAAAAAAGTGTCCGAAAAAAATAAATATCAGAGAAGTTGTCAGGGTTGAAAGAGAAAGAAGAAATATAATTGCAGACATTAAATTTTTAACAAAAGAAGAAATTCTGGAATCACTTGGAAAATGTATATTCTGCGGAAGATGCGAATCGTGGTGTCCCGGGAATATTCCCATAGTATCCGTATTTACCGAAATTTATAAAGACCAGCTGGCAAACGATAAAGCAAAAATTTCTCCCGGAAGAGGAGCAATACAGGATGTTGAAATAAGAAATGTCGGGCAGCCAATTGTTTTCGGAGAGATTCCGGGTATTCTTGCTGCTGTCGGATGTTCAATATGGCCCAATGGAGGTAAGGAATTAGGTGAAATTTTGGAGGAATTTATAAAGAGAAATTTTATCGTTGTAGTCAGCGGATGTTCTGCAATGGCGGCGGCAAGTGATTATTCCGGGACGCATAATCTGTTTGAAAAATACAGGGGAAATTTCGGACCGGGAAATATAGTCAATGTCGGTTCCTGCGTTGCAAATTCCCACATTACGGGAGCGGCAATGAAAGTAGCAAATATATTCGCAAAGAGAAATTTAAGGGCAAATTTTGAGGAAATCGCCGATTACATACTTAACAGAGTAGGAGCTGTCGGTCTGGCCTGGGGGGCAATGTCTGCAAAAGCAGTAGCAATTGGAAACGGAGTGAACCGGTTAGGAATTCCGGTAATATTGGGGCCGCAGGGAGTAAAATACAGGAAGGACTTAAGAGGAGATGTTGAAAATCCTTACGAAAATAACAGTGAAATTTTTGACTACGGGCGGAAAAATTTGGGACTGCTTGACAGGTGGAAATGTTATAATACTGCAAACGGGGAAATTTTTGACAGTGAGCCGGCTCCTCTACATTTAAGTTATGCTGCAAATACAAAGGAAGAAGTTATGCTCCTGATTTCAAAGCTGACATTAAGGCCGGGCGACAATACAAAAGGAAGAAGTATTAAATTGTCACATTATATTGATATTTACAGAAAATACGGAGGAAAGGGAAAATATACGTTTCCGGATGATTTGGATAAATTTATACGGGTGGAAGGGGATATTCCTATGGCGATGTCTGATGAGATAAAGGAAATTTTAAAATGTAATAACTGGAAGCCGCGAAAGATTGCTGACCCGACAATTGTCAGAAGGATGGCAAATGTAAAATTTATTTAAATTTTAATAATTAAGTTAATAATTAAAGATAACATTTTAATATTGCCTCAAAAAATGGAAAAAAATTTACAAAAGAGGAAAAAGAAAAACAAGATAAAAAAATTTTGTTAAAAAAATAAGATGGGAAAATTTAAAAAAGTATGTGCGACCATAGGACGAGCAGCAATAATTAGTGCTGCAATTATGGGAATGGTTGACGCATCAACAACAGGACTTGACGAAATAGATAAAAGTTTTGGTGCTGACCCACTAAAATTGGGATAATTAATGTTTGTCTATAAACTCACAATTTTTGTCATTTACGAATGAAATGAGTAAATATCCGAACGGAGTGAGGTTAAAAACATAATGATTTACCTTGCTTGAAAAATATAATTTTTAAGCAGATTTTTAAAAAATCTCTCACAAAATAATTATCCCAATTTAAAGGGATGAGTACCCAACATTGGATGTTAACAATGACGGAAGTGTAGATATTTTTGATGCAATAAAGATATTGGAATTTATCAGCGGAATATAATTAAATTTGTTTGCGTTTTACAAGTACTTCACAGAAACAAACCATGCAGCCAATTTTAATAGTGGATATTAACCTGATTTATTTGGTTGGTGAAACAAATTTTTGGTTGATTGAGGTTGCCCGCAGGATAAAAATGAGGAATTAAAAATATGAATTTTAAATTTTAATGAATTTTGTTAAATTAATTCCTCTACACATATTTAATAACAAAATACAAATTATTTTGCAAAATTTAATTTGTTTTTATGGAAACCGTGACATTAAATATACTGCATAAAAATATAATGAAACTGATGGATGACATGGCATACTTAAAGCATTTGTTGGATGAAGAATACGAACTAAGTGACTGGGCGAAAAAGAACTTAAAAGAAGCAAGAAAAACTCCTGATAGTGAATATATAAGTCAGGAAGATATGGAAAAAGAGTTCCTGTAAGATGAGTTACTATGTAAATTGGGATCCAAATGTTAGAGAGCATCTAAGAAAATTGCCCGTAAATGTATCAGCAAGGATTATTAAGAAAGTTAAAGAATGAAAGATGACCCTTTTCATTACCTTGAACATTATGAAGGAGGGGATGTTTACAAACTTAGAATAGGTGATTATAGAGCTTTAATAGATGTGGATTTTTTAAATCCGATACTGAAAGTCAGAGTTGTCGGACATAGAAGGAATATCTACAAAGGATTATAATAGTTCCCCTTAAAATATTGAGGTATGGCAAAATTTAAAAATCAGCACCTCTTTTTCCAATATACAATGCTATTTCAAACAGGACAATAAGAGGTACTATCAGTATAACATCTGTCACGATTGTCGGGTCAGGTGTCAGTATCATTATTACTATCAGGAGTGCAGCATAAACATATTTTCTTCTTGATGCAATTGAGTTATAATTTAAAATTTTTGTTTTTATTAAAAAATACAAGAGTACAGGGCTTGTAAAAACGAATCCGGTTCCCAAAAGCATTGCCACAACCAAAAAAACAAAATTATCAATGGATATTAAAGGCAGAACTCCGAGCATATTGACAAAAAACATAAGGATTTTAAAGGTTATGGGTAAAATTAATAAGTATGCCAGAGCAATTCCAAAAATAAAGAGTAATATGGAAGCAACAAAAAATTTTATAAATAAATTTCTCTCTCTTTTATAAAGTGCCGGTTCTAAAAATTTATAAATTTCATACACAATTATGGGAAAGCAAAGAACAATGGCGATTGCGATGGAAAGCAAAAAATAAACCTCAAGCAAACTTGTCCACGAGCCGGCAATCAGCGAAACACCATCTGGAAGAATGTCTTTTTCTATCTTTTTTAACAAAGAGGAAGTAAATGTGTCATATAAATAATTGTTTGTCTCATTATTTGAAATATTTTGGGTTAAATTTAAATTATTGTCATCAAAAAACGGAAAAAAGGAAGACGGAATAAGCATAACAAAAACAGAAACAAGAATGATTGATACAAGAATTATTTTGAGACGGTTCAAAAGTTCCTGCAAATGATTCCATATTGGCTCTTTTTTTTCTGCATTTTCTGCCTTTTCATCCATCCTGCAATAGTGTCAGTTTTATTAATTTTCAAATTTAGGTGCATCCTTTTTTGCGGACTCTGATGCACTTTTAGAGGTCTCCTTACCGGACTCTTCTTTTCCTTTTTCTTTATTTTCTTCTTCTCCTTTTATGCCTTTCTCAAATTCCTTTTTTGCTTTTCCCAATGATTTTGCTAATTCCGGAAGTTTTGCCGCCCCAAAAACCAAGAGAAGAATCAACAATACAACTAATAATTCCTGCCAGCCCAAACCAAACATTTTAAATTTTTGATTTTTAATTGTTTTAAATTTATTATTAGTAATTAATTTTATTTAAATTTAATTTGTTTAATTGACTTTTGCGTTTTATGGATTTGATCACAAAAGTTTTTTGTAAAAGTTTCATCAAAACTCACTTTATTTAAATTTATCAGTATGCTTTCAAAACGCAAAAACATCAATTATTTATTTTAATGTTAATTATTTGTTATTAATTATTATTTATTTAATGTTAATTATTTATTTAAATTATTTTAATTTATTTAAATTTTAATTTATAAAAGATTTAAATTTACTCTACATTAAAATGGAAAAATTAAAAACAAAAACAGAGAGCATAGAAGGCGATTTTGAAATTACAAGAAGAAACTTCTTAAAAATTGGCGGAGCTGTTACCGCAGGAATTGCTGTTTCTAATACTGTCGGAGCAGGTGAAACAAAAACAAAAGAGTCCGGGACCTCTCCGGGAATTGAAGGAAAAATTTTTCATTCGGTTTGTCCGTATTGTGCCGTCGGATGCGGAATGAAAATTTATGTTAAAGATAATAAAGTTGTTCATATAGAAGGAGACGAAGAAAACCCGATAAACAGGGGAAGTTTATGCAGCAAAGGTAATGCAGCAATTCAGCAGATATATAATGATTTCAGAGTTAAAGAGCCATCAAAGAAAACAGGAAACGGACATTGGGAAAAAATTTTATGGAATGATGCATACAATGAAATTTCTGAAAAATTAAAAGCAATAAGGACTAAATACGGGCCGGATGCCGTTGGATTTTACGGATGCTCTCACGCTACAAACGAAGAGGACTATTTAATTCAAAAAATTGCGAGGATATTCGGTACAAACAACATAGAACATCAGGCAAGAAAATGCCATGCTTCAACTGTTGGTGCCTTAGCTCCTTCATTCGGAAGAGGTGCAATGACAAATCACTGGGTGGATATTAAAAATGCCAAATGTGTTTTTATTATCGGAAGCAATATTGTTGAAAATCATCCCGTTGGATTTCAGTGGGTTACGGAAGCAAGAGAAAAGAATGAGGCAAAAATTATCGTTGCAGACCCGAGATATACAAAAACGGCAAATATGTCGGATATTTACATGCAGCATCGTCCCGGAACAGACATCGCATTAATAAACGGGATATGCAAAGAAATAATTGAAAACAAATGGTATGATGAAATTTATTTAATGAACAGAACAAATACTCCTTTCTTACTGAATAATGAAGGCAAATTAATTGAGATAAAGATAAGTGCATTGCCGGAGAATAAAAAGTTAAAAATAAGATCAGGCAGTGATAATGATAAGGCAATTAAAATAAAGATAACAGGAAAGGATGAAAACGGAAAAGATATACCTTTTGAAGAAATTTCTCTGGACGGGAAAAATTTTGTTCTTTCAAAAAATAAATTTTCTTTTGTGAGTAAAATAGAAAATGAAAAGGCATCGGGAGAGGTAGAAATTTTAGATGAACAGGACAAAGAAATTTCAAAGATTCCTGCAGGTGTAAAGGTCTATGGGGACTGTTATGGAGCTTATGCCGGTGTTTGGACAGCAGAGGAAATGAAGGCAAATAAAGATACGGTATTCAGCAAGCTAGTAGAAGTCATTTCCCCTTATACTCCGGAAGAGGTTGAAAAAATTACAGGGGTTGAAAAGGAAACGATAAAACAAACAGCAGAAATATTTGCGAAAAATAAACCCGTGACTATTTTGTATTCAATGGGCACAACACAGCATACGACAGGAGTACAATATATAAGGAGTTATGTTGTTTTGCAGTTGCTTTTGGGAAATATCGGAATTCCCGGCGGCGGAATAAATGCAATGAGGGGAATCAGTAATGTTCAGGGAGCAACAGATATGGGATTATGCCACATATTGCCTGCTTATTTAGGTGTTCCGCAAAAAGATCAGAAATTAGGGGCTTACTGGAGTTCCTTTGGAAAAGCACGACTTGGGAAATTCAGGCAAAATGAAATTTTTAATATTTTAACCGACAATTTTCCGGAAGACAAATTTTCGGGGCATAAAGGCGGAAAAGGAACTGGCCTGTGGGGAATAAATTATGAACAATTGCCAAAAGGAAACGGATACAGCAGCCAGGTTATGCTCAGAAAGGCAAAAGATGGAGCAGTAAAAGCATTGGTAATATTCGGGGAAAATCCAATGGTTTCATCGCCAAATTTAAATATTGTTAAAGAGGCATTCAAAAATCTGGAATTACTTGTTGTCGTGGATATTTTTGAATCGGAAAGTGCAGCAGCAGAAAGAAATGAAAACAGTTCTACATATTTACTGCCTGCAAGCACATTTGCAGAAAAAGCCGGAAGCGTAACTAACAGCGGAAGATGTGTTCAGTGGAGATATAAAGCAACAGAGCCATTGTATGAGTCAAAATCCGATTTGGAAATTTTAATAAATTTAGCAGAAAAATTGTATGAAAAAGGAGCACTAAATTTTGACGGCAATAAATTTAACAGTCCGCAGGAAGCATTTAATCATGCTTTTAATTACGGATATTTAAAAGGCAATAATACAAATTTTGATTGCGAAAAAGTCGCAGAAGATGTGTTAAAGGAAGTGATGAAGGGCTGCTGGATTTACGATGTAATTGGAAAATATTCGGGCGTTATTGAAACGAGAAGCACAGACGAATTTGGCGATGAAGTGATAAACAATGGAACAAATTATGCAAAGAGAAGAGACAATGTCAGCGATAACGGTGAAGGTGTTTATCCGGGATGGGGATGGACATGGCCGGTAAACAGGCATGTTTTGTATTATGTTCATACGGAAAAGGGAAAACATCTGGAAATTCAATATAAATTTAAGGACGATACATACAGGCCAAACAAAAAGGGCTCATACTTTATTCCGAACGATGGATTTTTGACAAAAGAAGGTGTTGCAGCGTTGGGGGCATTAACTTCGCCTTTGAAAGACGGATTCCTGCCAAAACACATGGAACCAATAGAATCACCATATCCGGATATATCCAAAAAATATCCTCCTTATGTGAAATTTGATGCGGATCCAAAGAAAAACACGAGCAATGTAGGGGAACTTGAAATCGGAGATGTTAAGGACTTTCCTTATGTTTTAACAACTTTCCGACTACTGGAACACATGCTCGCGGGACAAACAACAAGAAATATCCCTTATTTAGTTGAATTAGAGCCGGAGCCATTTTGCGAAATTAATGAGAAATTAGCAAATGAAAAAGGAATAAACAATGGCGATTATGTAAAAATTTCAACAAAGAGAGGAAGCATCAGAGTCAGAGCAAGGGTTAACGGAAGGGTTAATGAAAAGACGATTGCAGTAACATGGCACTGGGGATTTAAGGGCTTATCAACGGGTGATTCTGCAAATTACCTAATTATTGATGCACTTGATCCAAATGCAAATATTCCGGAATATAAAGTTGCGTTATGTAATATTGAAAAGGCATAAAAGTCAAAAAATTAAATTTAAATAAAACAAAATTTAAAAAATTTAAAAATTTAAAGTAAAATTTAAAATGACAAAGTCGTTATTAATTGATTTGGACAAATGCACCGGATGCAGATCCTGTATTGTGGCATGCAAGAGCTGGAATAAATTAGAACCAAAGATTGAAAACAGGAATCAGGACGAAGTAAGAAAGGCAGTTGAGAAGGCAAAAGGCACGGATAAATTTAGTGATAATGAATTTACCTACATACATGAAAAAGACATTAAAAATTTTTATAAAAGACAGTGTATGCACTGCGATGACCCGCAATGTGTAAAGAACTGTCCCGCTCATGCAATAGTAAAATATGATAACGGTGCGGTTGTGGTAGACAGAAACAAGTGCGAAGGTGTGGGATTGTGCGCGCAGGTTTGTCCTTTTGATGTTCCGGTTATGGATGAAAATAAAAAGCCAGCGAAGTGTACATTATGCTATGACAGGATTACGCAAAATCCGGTGTTAGATCCTGCTTGTGTAAAAGCATGTCCTTCAAAGGCATTAAAATTCGGGGATATTGATGAAATGAAACAATACGCATCTAAATTTAAGTATGTTTATGGTGGCGGAGTAAATAATAGTTATAATTCATCTGTAATTTATGCTTCAAATATGCCTTTTGAAAACATTGACTTTAAAGTTGCAGAGATTCATAACATAGCAAATGTTTTGGATGCAATCAAGCATCCGGTTGGTGTTTTAAGTATATTGGGGGGAGCGGCATTAGTCGGATTAAAAATTTATGGTGATAGAAAGAAAAAGGTGCAGGAAGGTGAAAAATAAAATTAAATTTAAAATTCAAATTTAAAAAATAAAATTTAAAATTAAATAAAATTTAAAATAATTTCGCTAACGCTCAAATATTTATAAAAATCTATAAAATTTTTAAAATGGATATAAATAAAATTTTGCTTTGGGGACTAATAATAAGCACTGCCGTAATTGTAATTGTAAGTATTCAGCCATATATTTTGGGAACAGAGCCATCAGTTCCGGGAACCGGGACAATAGTAAAGGTGTTTTCCATAATATTAGGGATTTTGTTTGTCGTAAGGGTTGTTTATATTATAAAAAACAAAATATGGAAAAAATACACAGGAGTTACTTTGCTTGCCTGTGCACTCGGGATGCTTTCAATTGCATTTCTGTTGTTTACCGGATTGCTTGTCGGAAATTATTCCGGATTTCTTCCGGTAAGTGTGGATTTTTCACAATCAATGGATATGATTATAATTCCGTTGAGGACAATAAGCATATACTTTGCGATTGCGGGAATAATAATACTTTTAAGTGTAATTTTCAAAACACAAAGTTTTGAAAATATCCGAACGGAGTGAGGTTATTTTCAAAATCGCAAAGTTTTGAAAATATCCGAACGGAGTGAGGTTATTTTCAAAATCGCAAAGTTTTGAAAATATCCGAACGGAGTGAGGTTATTTTCAAAATCGCAAAGTTTTGAAAATATCCGAACGGAGTGAGGTTATTTTCAAAATCGCAAAGTTTTGAAAATATCCGAACGGAGTGAGGTTATTTTCAAAATCGCAAAGTTTTGAAAATATACTGAAAACTATAAGTTTTCAATCTTTAAAAATGTTTGTAGCATTTTTAAATGAGAGCGAAGCGAACTTATTTTAAAAACGCAGAGGTTTGAAAATATCCGAGCATTTTCAAAACGCATTTTCAAAACGCGAAGTTTTGTAAATCTCCGAGCAATATCAAAAATGCTTCAAGCATTTTCAAATCGTAGAGATTTGAAAATCTCCGAACGAAGTGAGGTGATTTTTGAATATCCCAAAAATCCTGTAGATTTTTGCGATAGTAAAAATGCTTCAAGCATTTTTAGTATCCTAAAAACCTTGAAGGTTTTTACGACAGCGAGGTGAACAGCAATGTTATATTGAAGCCGTCTCTGCGAACTTGAAAATTTAAAGAAAAACAAAGGATATTGAATTAATTATTTGGAATTGTATCAAACAAATTTAACAACAAAATGTTTTAGATATTTTCAAATATTTATATTTCTATAACAAATTAATTTATAATATTTTATACCATTAAATTTTTCAAATTTATAATTTATATCTTTATAAATTTAACAATGTCAGAGTCATCTTTTGGGGCAACGACAGCAAACGAAACAGTAAATGAGGCAGTAAATATCACAGGCAATGCTTCAAATGCAGGGGAGGTAGGTCTTCAGATAATTCTTATTTTTATTATTGTGTTGCTGGTCTCGGCAATCGTTGTTTACTACTTTAAATTTTACAAAAAGGGCGATGAAAAGGAAAGTACTGATTTTGGCAAGGCGTTAAGCGGAGGATTGGGTATGAGTGGTCTTGGCGGCAGACGGAAATTTAAGCTCACCTTTAAGGTTTCGGATGAGAACAAAAAGGCAATAAACGACGCATTCCTGCTTTTACAAAAAGAAAGCGGCGATATAGAATTCTCAAATAAAATTCCGTCAACAGTTACAATTCCGAATTTGGATGAGGGAAGATATAATATTAAAATAGTAAAGGATGGCTATACCGCAATAAATCAGACGCTCAATTTAAAAACGGATATGAATTTTGATGCACTTTTAAACACGGATAAAGGAAAGTCATACACGGAAGCAAAAGGTCTGTTCAAAGGTATTACGGAAGGTATGTTCGTGGTTGAAATTTTTGTCCGGACACCATCGGGAATTCCCCTTAACAATGCAAAAATTTTAATAGGAAGCCAGAAAAGCAGGCAGGAAGTAAATACAAACAGCGAAGGAATGTGCACATTAACAGTTCCGAAGGGAGAATACCTCCTGAGCGCTGAAAAGGACTTGTGCGAAAGTCAGATGAGACATATAACCATAAACAGGAATGAAAAAGTCGTTATAAATTTAATTCCGACGGCAAAGATAACACCCGAACAGCGAAATAAATTACAACTGGCATATTCTATGGTTTTAAATGCGTATAATGAAATTCACAGCGGTTATGAGAGAACAATTCCGAAATATTTTGTAAAGGTCGCCGAAAAGGTTGTTATGGAAATAGAAAAACAGGCGGAGAATGTAAATTTTAATTCAAAAGAGGGCTATGAGAAAGTTATGAATGACTATATCAGGGCGGCAGAAATTTCAATGAAAATACTTGCTAACGGAATGCTTGAAAACAGGAATATTTTACTTTATGCAAAATTATCCCAATACGAGAAGGAGATAGAACCTCAGGCATTACCTGATGTTGAAAAAATTTCCATATCCGATGCGTATCGCATACTTTCGGAGGTTGATAATGTTTTGATTTATGAGATAAGGAATATAAGCACATATCCCGTTGCCGTGTTGTGGAGAGCGGCAAAACATCTTCTTAACGAGCCAAACGATGCATCGGCACATATAGGAGGAATATTTTTAAAGGCAGCGGAATTTATGCTGAAGAATGAGGAATTAAGGAGACGGCTGAAGATAACGATTTTGTAAGTTTTGAGGGTTAAAATTTTGAAATTATTTCACGAATAATAATTTTGTAAGTAAATCTAATAATATTGTGTTCATAATTAAATTAAAAAATTGGCCTGATGTGCGAAATATAGATATTACTGTAAATAAATCGAACTATGACAAGAATATTAATGATAAGTGATGCTCATCTACTAATACATGCTAAGCGTTTTAAGGATGGATGTTTTATACCATTCGAAGGTAGAGTTTCTATTGAAAACTTTAGAAAAGTTGTTGATCAAATACTCACAGAAAAACCTGATGTAATTATAATTGCTGGGGATATGTTTGATCAACTGGAGAAAAGCGGTGATTTTGTAACGGATGCGGAAGCTGCTAAGTACTGGCCTAACATTCAAGACGAATTGAGGAAACTGATTAATGGCACAAAATATGGAGTTTATGCGCTGAAAGGAAATCATGATTCGTCATCTATATTAATAGAGCTTGAAAATAGTTTAGGAAGTAATTTTCATTTTGTAAGAAACAAAGAAGAGAAAGTTGGAGATTTTAGAATTTATTTCATGGAATCTAACTACCGACGAGGTTATTATGAAATTCCAGAAGAAAAAATTCCATCAAAAGGTGATATTCTTATTATGCATGAAACCTTGCCAGTGCTAGGTATACCTGGATTAAAAAATGAGATTATTCGGGAGCTAAGCAAAAGATTTAATTTTATTTTTAATGGGCATATGCATTCCTATGATTGTGGATTGTTCGGCAGCACTAATCTTTATTCTTTACCTGCTTTAATCCCGTCTCATAAATTGAAGTGCAATTATATGATTGAGTACCATTGGCCTGGTGACTTAGATGTGCCTAAAAAAAAGGATTCTCCTTTTGGTTATGTAATCTTGGAGGGTAATAAAACAAGGTTCAAGAAATACACGCCCGTACAAAAGATAATTCATGTAAATATTAACGGAAATAATCCCAATGATGTTATTGAAGGAATTAACGAAGTATATTCTAAGTTATTAGAAAATGAAATCCGTCCAGAATTACTTTGGGTATGGGTCTCGGCAAAAGGAGTCACTTTTAAAGATACTATTCGAAAAGAAACAAATAAATATCAGAAGATACGTACTTTAGATATTTTTGTTGAGCGAACAGATGAACCAAAAAAATCAATTGAACTAAAAGGCATTGACAAAATTATGGATATTAATGAACTAGAAAATAAAGTGCTGAATTCACTCCAAATTAATGAAAAAGAATTGGCCCAAGATCTTTTTGATGAAATTTTTACTAATGAAAACTTATCCAAAAAAGTAGATGTGTTAAGAATTGCTTTATTTGAAAAATCTCTTCAACTATCCGCTCAAAGAAGTGGCATAATAGAAGAGCACATGAATGAATTTCTTTCAAAAATCAAACAATATTGGGTGCTAAATAAAAAATGAGACTAATAAATGCACAATTTGAAAATATAATGGAGTTGCAAGGCGAAATGGCATTTCCTGATAATAAAATTGTTGTTATCTACGGATCAAATAAATCAGGAAAGTCCAATATAATCCACACTATTAGATACGCTTTTCTTAGCAAGACAATAAGATTTGGGAAAAAATCAGGATATGATGAATTACAGATTGTAACATCGAATGAAATGGCACCTTCTAAAGGTGTTGGAAAGATAGTTGTAGAATTTGAACATAATAATAAGCAATATAAGATTAAAAGAGAAATAGATCGCTATAGAGATGCTTGCTGGATAGAGAGAAAAGAAAATTGTGGAAATACTAAACTTGAGTTCAACGACACTTTAAATAAAGAGTTAAAGATAGGTTTACTTAATGCTCTTTTTGCTCCAGATAGTGCAATGGGTTTCGATCAACTTAACGAGAGGAATATTGACGCCGTAATTAGAGAGTTGTTTAAGGAAATTGGAAATGCAAAAGACTTATCTAATAATTTCAGAACACGTATAAAAAAGCTAAAAGAAGGATCTTCCGCAAGAATATCTTCAATAGAAAGGGAGTATAAGCTATTTATTTCTAAATTAACAGATGAACTAAAAAACATAACTATTAATTTAAGTGATCTCGATAAATATGAACCGAGTCAAACGTCTGAAAAAATATATCGTGTTTCTGAAGATATAAGGATATATGTAGATAGTGTTGAGAAGGGAGATTTAAAAGAATTTTTCCAAGACAATATGATTAAAAATAATTATTTGAATGATTTAAAAAGATTGCTTTTAGAAGAAAAAAATATTAAAAATCGTTTTAATAGCATCAAGGATATTTCAGATGACGAATATCTTTTAAAACAACTTATTGATGATTTAATAAAAGTGGAAAATATCGAAATTTCACCACCAAACGAAATTAAAAGGTTTTGTGACAATAATTTAAATAAACAAGTGGAAAATACTTATCAAAAACTCAAAGACGCGCAAACTCTTTATCGTCAGGCAGTCACCCTTGCTGAAAAAGAAGGATTGGATATCAAATTGGACAATCCCCAAAAATTTAAGAGTGAGAAAGAAAAAGTTCTATGCATTCTAGATAAAGATGTCAATATTATGGAAGGAACTTTAAGGATTAAAGCAGATTTAGTAAAAATAGATGATGCGATTCATGCAATTATTCCTTTAAAACTTATTAAAGAGGATTCCTCTTTTTCTAAAATAAACCCCCAACCTATTCCAGAAGGGCCAGAAAAGGAAAAAAGAGAATATGTTAACGAGTTGAACAAAAGCATATCTAATTTAGGGGCAATATATAAAAATAAAGAAGATTCTGATAAATTATTCCGAAAATTCCGTGATGAAATGGTTTGTCTTGAGAGGTACCGTGCGACCATGCAAAATAATAAAAATAAAGAGGATAAAGAAATTTTAGATTGGATTGTCAGTGTCTCAAAAAAATTACTTTTATTTTCATCAGGAAAAGATATAAAAATCCCTAAAAAAGCCGATTTTAACGAAGTAGATGCATTCATATCAGAAGTAAAGGGAACCATACAATCTAAGAAATTAGAGTATAAAAATGAAATCAACCAAAAGTTGAAACCATTAAGTATAATAATAGAGGAATTTGATATTAGTGAAATAAATTCTTGTCTAATGAAACTTAAAAATATGGAGGTTGGCATTCATGTTTATAAGAACATACTAACTGATTTAACAAAGGAAAAAAGAAGGGAATGGGAAAAAATTGATGCTGAATATATTGATTTGATAAAAGTTCCTATTGTATCAAATAGGCTCGACAAAATTCTTACTACAATCTTAGATAATATTTTTGACGAACAAGAGATTATAAATGGAATCCAAGAAATTATAGTTGAAATAAATGACCTACTCATAACTGAATGCTTGGTGAATGCGTGTATAGAAATGAACAAGGACAGTTTATTAGTTAGCAAGATTATTTATAAAAACAAGGAGATCACCCACCCAAGTGGAGCAGAAAGATCATTTTTCAGCCTTGCTGCACTAACTGCTTTAGCAGTATATTTTAGACTGCCAGTTATAATAGATGAAGCCGCCAATAACTTAGACAAGGATAATTTACAACTTTTTATACATCTAGTAAGACAATTTATGGACAAATATGGTGTTCAATATATAATTTCAATAAAAGAAACCAATGACTTTCCATTGGACGGCGGGTGGGTTGATGAATTTAAAGATGACTTGCAGATATACAAAATAGAATATGACGGTGATAAAAAATACATTAGTCTTGCTACAATGTAGATTTTGGAGTAAAACATTTCTCAAATGAGTGGTACTTTTATTTTTCTCACAAATGGAACTTTTTACCTTTGTTTAAAAGAAATGTAAATTTTATCTTGGACTTGTGATGAGTATTATCCCCGCTACTGTAAATATTAGAGTTGTTGCAAATTAAAAATTTTAAAGGTGAAAAGTAATAAAATTTAAAGGAATTTAAAGGTGGAAAAGTTATTTTGCAACATGTCTATTATATTGATCTAAATTATTATTATCGTAACTTCTCAATAACTTGTGGAAAGATGATAAAACCAACTACTTGTTTGTAATA
>JAGWDQ010000110.1 GCA_018260615.1 Candidatus Altarchaeum sp. | reverse complement strand
TTTTCAATCTTTTAAAATCTATTGATTTTAAAATACTCTGTGACTTTGTGGCTTTTTAAAAAACTTGTAGTTTTTTAAAGATTGAAACCGAAGGTTTCAGTATGTGTGAGCATTTTTTATAATGTTGTCATAATTAAGTCGTTCATGGTCATCTACTAACATATCGTCTCTCATTTTTTGATATTTTTTCACTCAATTTTTTATTTCACAATCCCATATCCAATCAGTCGCCATGTTGTTTTAAACCTCCTTCCGATTGCAATTCTCTGACCTTTTTCAACACTGACCGGATGAGATAATTCTATTTCTCCTTTCTTAACATTTTTTATGGTGCCGACACGCAACGCCGTGCCAACACTTATCATTAAATTTTCATTCTGAACAAGTGGTTTTATCTCGCCGGTAGTTATTAAATTTTTGAATAAATTTATCTTTACATTCAATTTATAGACAGCTTCGGGTAATGTTCCTTTTAATCCGACAACATTCCCTGTAATTCCATCACCTTTTGTTATGGACGGATCTAATGTTGTACCTATACTTATTAATCCCCCCGGTTTTGCACTGTCAATTTTTACATTTCCTGCGTGCAGTTCAACAACTTTTGTAGTAAGCGGATGAAATTTATTCTTTATTGCAATTCCCGGTTCTATCTCTATTTCATCACCGATATTTATCCGTCCTCTCAATATACTTCCTCCGATAACTCCTCCGTTTAGTTCCGAAATATTTTTTCCCGGCCTGTTAACATCAAATGACCTGATTACATGCATATATACCGGTTGACTTTCATTAGTCCTTTTTTCTTCAATGTGTTTTTCTGCCATATCTTTAATTGTTTTAAGCAGCACATCTATATTAGCATTATATGTTGCAGCAATCGGAATAATTGGCGCCTCTGGAAATACCCCTCCGACAAAATTTTTTATCTGAATATAATTTTCTTTTGCTTCTTCCTTTGATACGAGGTCAACTTTGTTCTGAACAATAATAACATTTTTTATCCCCAATACAGATAAAGCGGTAAGGTGTTCTGCTGTTTGCGGCTGCGGACATTTTTCATTTGCACCTATAACAAGAATTGCTCCATCCATTACAGCAGCACCTGAAAGCATTACCGCCATTAAACTTTCGTGTCCAGGGGTATCAACAATAGAAATTTTCCTTAAAAATTTTGTTTTAGTGTTGCAATGTTCGCATATTTTTTTTGAAGTGAGGCATTCCGGCTCTGAACACTTCGGACAGTTATATATTGAGAAATCAGCATACCCTATTCTTATTGTAATTCCTCTGTCTAATTCTTCGCTATATTTACTCGTCCAGACACCACTTAACGCCTTTGCTATTGTTGTCTTTCCGTGATCCACATGTCCTATTAATCCGATATTCCATTCCGGCTGCGTATTTTCTTCAGTACATTCTTCTATTTTTCTTTCATCTGTCTTTTCCCCGGATATTTCTTTAACCGCTGTGGTTTTGGTAGTATTTTTTTTACTTATATCTTCTTTAGATATGTCCTTTTTATTTTTATTTTTTTCTCCCATTATTTTTATCTTTTACTATTCTATAAAGTTAAAGTATATGTTTTTCATTGACATCTAACCTCGCTAACGCTCGGATATTTTCAAAACTCTACGTTTTGAAAATCACCTCGCTCTTGCTCGGAGATTTAAAAAAACCCGGCGTTTTTAAAATCGCACCGAGACACGGTCACATCGCTCTTACGCTCATTTTTCAAACGATTTCGTTTGAAAAATCCACGAACGAAAGTGAGCGGACTTCGTTCATGTATTTTAAATAATTTAAAAATGCTCGGATATTTTCAAAACTCTGCGTTTTGAAAATCACCTCAATGTTGTTCGAAGATTTAAAAAATTTACGAAATTTTTAAAATACTGAAAATCTGTGAGATTTTCAATCTTTAAAAATCTGTTGATTTTTAAATACCCTATGGCTTTGTGTGATTTTAAAATCTTGCAGATTTTGAAATCTCCGAACGAAGTGAGGTGAGTATTTTATTATCTTTTATTTTTCTTTTTTCGGAGAAATTTTTTCTAAAATTTCCTCAATGGGAACATCTCCTTTTTTAATGATTTTTGCATTTATCTGGGATGTATTTTTATGAGTTCTTTCTCCTGCATAAGTCCTTCTCTTTCTGTCTCTTCCTTCTCCGACCATAACTCCCGCTCTTTCCTGGTGTATTCCTTTTTTCATCGGAAAGCCGGCAATATCACTCCCTCCGGTAATTTTTACTTCATATCCCGGAATTCCAATTACGGAACAATCAACTTTATCCCCGATTCCGAAATTCATAAAATTTTCACTCTTTTTTTCATCCAATGCTATCTGATATGTTTTTTTGTTTTCCCCGTCATTCATGACTAATTTAAAGCCAATTTGTTTGACTGCCATTTTATTTGTTTAATTTAACCGGTAATGTTATTATAAATTTTTCTGTTTTATAAATTTATCTTTTATTGTATTATTGCATTAAATATTGCATTAAATTTAAAATTTAAGTGTCTGATTTTATGTGTAAAATTTCGCCGAGACAGAGATTCGAACTCTGGAGGCTTTTCAGCCACACGCTTTCCAGGCGTGCGCACTACCACTATGCGACCTCGGCATAAAACATATTTTTATATTTTTAATTTAAAAAATTATTATTCTATTCCTAATAATTAACACAAAAATTAGCATAATAAATTTAATTCATTTGGCAAAATGAAAATATATATTGATGGTAAATTTTACGACAAGGAAGATGCAAAAATTTCCGTATTTGACCATGGATTTTTATACGGCGACGGTGTGTTTGAAGGAATAAGAGCATATAATGGGAAAATTTTCGGGATGGATGAGCATATTGACAGAATTTTTGCGTCGGCACAATATATAAAATTACAAATTCCAATGACAAAGGAGGAAATTAAGGAAGCACTTTACAAAACACTTGAAGCAAACGCTCTGAAGGATGCTTATGTACGATTAGTTGTAAGCAGAGGTGTCGGGGATTTGGGGTTAGATCCGAGAAAATGCCCGAAGCCGACAGTAATTATAATTGCAACATACTGGGGAGCAATGTACGGGGATTTGTACAGCAAAGGTATCAAAGTAATAACCGCCTCAACCAGAAGGATTCCTCCGCAGTGTCTTGATGTCAAGGCAAAAACACTAAACTACTTAAATAACATACTTGCGAAAATTGAGACATTTGATGTTCGGGCAGATGAGGCATTGATGTTGGATGTTGATGGATTTGTAAGCGAAGGAACCGGAGATAATATTTTTGTTGTTAAAGGCGGAAAAATTTTAACACCTTCAGCGGGTTCATCAATGTTATTAGGAATAACAAGAAAGGCAGTTATGGATATAGCAAAAAATTTAAATATTGAAGTTGAGGAAAGGAAATTAACATTGCTTGAAGTTTATAACGCGGATGAAACATTTATGACCGGAACGGCAGCAGAGATTATTCCGATAAGAGAAGTTGACGGAAGAAAAATAAAAAGTTGTCCGGGAGAAATTACAATGAAGATTATAGAGGAATTTAAAAAGATAAGATAAAAAATAAGATAAAAACAAATTGCGGGGGTACCCAAGCGGTCAACGGGGCAGGACTTAAGATCCTGTGTGCGTAAGCCTTCGAGGGTTCAAATCCCTTCTCCCGCATAAAATTTTTGAAAAAATTTAAAAGTATTTTTTTATTTCTTTGAAAAAGTGAAAATTTTATTAACCTTTTTAATTTATACCTCTAATTATTAAACCCAATTTTATTTTATTAACAAAATTAAATTTTATTTAAAGATTTAAAATTCAACAAGCATTTAAAGATGGTAACAGCAATAAAGAGCAGCAAGCCGAGAAAGCAGAGGAAATTTTTATACAATGCCTCATTACATGTGAGACACAGAATGCTCGCAGGACATTTAAGTGAAGAATTAAGTAATAAATATGACCGCAGATCACTTCCTATCAGGAAGAAGGATACTGTAAAAATAATGAGGGGGGACTATAAAGGAAAAGAAGGGGAAGTTACGAAAGTAGATACGAAAAAATATAAAATTTACATAAACGGAATCACTGTCAGAAAGAGTAACGGAAAGGATGCACTTGTTCCGATTCACCCTTCAAATTGTATGCTCACTGATATGTATCTGGAAGACAGAATGCGAAGGGAAATTTTATCAAGAACATCGCCGGAAGTAAAATCCGAAGCAAAAAAATAAATTTAAAAATTTAAAATACCTCATGAAAATACCTCATAAAATGACCATAAAACGTATCGCGGTTGGATTAGGCAAGTATCCTAAAAAATTAGTAACGCCAAGAGGGCCACACAAAAAGTATGAGTCCTACGCATTGACTTATGTAATCAGGGACTTGTTAAAATTTGCAGACAATAGCAGAGAAACAGATAAAATTTTGCGGGAAGGGAATGTAGTTGTAGATGGCAGAGTAATAAAAGACGGAAATTTCGGGATTGGTCTTATGGATGTCCTTTCATTTCCAAAAATAAATAAGCATTACCTGATGATGCCTTCAACCACAAAATCAAAAAATTTATCCCCGAAAGAAATAAGTGAAGATGGTGCAAAAATTAAATTGGCAAAGGTTACTGAAAAACAGGTTATAAAAGACGGCAAAATCCAGATTTCCACGGGTGATGGTTATATTTTTTCGGTTAATAAAGATGAAAATAAGGGTATAAATACAAAAGATACGATTGTTTTTGACATTTCTGCAAAAAAGAGAGCAGTCAGGGAAATTTTAAAATTCAAAGAAGGAGCGGCTGTCTTGATAACACAAGGCAGAAACAAAGGAAATACAGGAAAAATTACCCGTATAGATAAGGGAACCAAAGACATTCTTTCAACAACAAAGGTAGGAGATATTAAAACATCAACTGACTATGTGCTGGTTATTGGCAAAGAAGAGCCGTTAATACAAACCAAATAATTAAATTTTTAAATTTATTACTTAAATTTATTACTTAAATAACTTATAATATGGACACACAACAAAATCCAATGAGAGACCTGAAAATAGAAAAGGTTGTGCTTAATATTGGTGTCGGGCAGGCTGGCGAGAGGGTAGAAAAAGCAGGAAAATTACTTAATATGCTTACAAAAAGAAAGTTTGTAAAGACCATAAGCAGGAAAAGAATCCCCACATGGAATCTTAAAAAGAACGAAGCAATCGGCGTAAAAGTAACATTACGGGGGAAAGAGGCGGAAGAAATGTTACGAAAATGTCTTGAAGCAGCAGACAGGAAGGTTAAGCCAACATGTTTTGACGGAGAAAATTTTTCATTCGGAATCAAAGAATATATTGATATTCCCGGAATGAAATATAATATGGAGATTGGAAATTTCGGGCTGAATTTATGTACAAGAGTTGAAAGGAACGGCTACAGCATTATGAGAAGAAGGAGAAAACGCTCAATTTCAAATACTCACAGGGTGAAAAGTAAAGAAACAGAGGATTTTATCACAAAGAAATTTAATGTAAGTATCATAACAAAAGAAGAATAAATAAAAATTTCATTTCACTTAAAAATGGAAAAAACCAAAAATCAAAAGCAGAATAAAAAATTTGCAAAGGATAAATGTGAAATATGTAAAAATAGCAGGGGGCTAATCCATAAGCACGGATTAAATATATGCAGGCGATGCTTTAGAGAAGTAGCAACAAATATCGGATTTAAAAAATACAGTTAAATAAAAAATATAAAATACGATTAATAAAAATTTATAAATTTTTCAAGATGAGCAGAGATACGCTTAACGCAAGCGAACTTTTCTTTCTTTAAAAAAGAAAGAAAACACTCCGAAAAGAAAGAAAAAGTAAACATTAGAAAATTTAAAAATTACAATAATAACAATTAACTAATAAAAAATATAAAAAACATAAATTTTAAGATGAGCAGAGATACGCTTAACGACGCATTATCAACCATAAAAAATTATGAAGTATTGGGAAAAGAAGGGTGTGCAATCAGGCCGTCATCAAAGTTATTAATAGAAGTCCTGAAAATTTTTCAGAAGAATAACTATATCGGCGACTTTGAGGTTATTGAGACAGTTCCGGGAGGAGAAATAAAAATAAATTTAGCCCACAGAATAAATAACTGCGGAGTTGTAAAGCCAAGATTTTATGCAAAAAATAGTGCTCTTATGCAGTGGGAGATGAGATATCTTCCTTCAATGAATTTCGGATTGCTGGTTATCTCAACTTCAAAAGGCATCATGACCCATAAAGAAGCAAAAGAGAATAATCTCGGGGGAACATTACTGGCTTATATATACTAATTAATTTCATTCGTTTATTTGACAAAATTTTAAAATGGAAGATAAAATTTCAATTCCGCAGGGAACTAATGTTGAAATCGTAAATGATATAATAAAAGTAAAAGGAAAATTTGGCACTATTGAGAAAAAATTTAATCCTTATGATTTACAGATAAATGTAAATGAGGGGGAAGTAATTATATCTGCAAAGACAGATAAAAAAAGAGAAAAGAAATTGCTGAATACTTACTATTCCCACATAAACAACATGCTCAAAGGAGTAAATAATAAGGTGATTTATAAATTAAAACTGGTCTTTTCACATTTTCCCGTTTCACTTGAGTCCAAAGGCAGCGAACTGGTAATTAAAAATTTTTTGGGTGAAAAAGCACCGCGAAAAGCAAAAATTCTGGATGGTGTTGATGTGAAGGTCAAGGGAAAGGATTTGACAGTTGAAGGAGCGGATATAGAAAAGGTCTCGCAAACAGCAGCAAATATTGAGTGGGCAGGAAAAATTTTACACAAAGACAGGAGGGTATTTCAGGACGGAATATACATAATTGAAAAGGATGGAGTACTGATAAAATAATACCTGTAAAATAATCAACAATTAATAAATTTTAATAAATTTTCATTTTAAAAAGATGGCGGAGAATACGGAAAAGAATAAAAGCGATGTAGGAGATGGGAATGTTGGCGATATAAAGCAGGAAAAGGTAATGATGGAAGAAGGCACATCACCTCATTCTGAAATTTCAGAAGTGAGTCCTGTAGTAAAGAAGGAGAAAGTATCCGAATTACCTGCCGAAGTACCTGTAAAAAAAATTAAAAAGGGAAAGAAACCAAAGCCAGTAGAAAAAATAAAGAATGTAAAAGTTAAAAGAAAACTTGAAGGAGAAGAAAAGCACCTGTTTAAAGTTGCCGCTCGTATAAGAGATAAAAAGCCGAAATTTTTACGACAGCAATACGGGATGGTTATGCGATTGGATAAGGTATGGAGAAAGCCAAGGGGAATAGACAGCAAGCTGAAGGTTGAAAAAAGAGGGCAGGGACATTTAGTTAAGATTGGTTACAAAAAACCCGAAAGTATCAGAGGGATTCATCCGTCCGGATACTGGACAGTCAATATTGCCAATACAAAAGAACTTGAAAATATAAATAAAGAGACCCATGCGGCAATCATATTCTCTCAGGTTGGAAGGAAGAAAAGAAACGAAATTATAAAGAGAGCAAATGAATTAAACATAGTAATATTAAATCCGAGAAAAGGAGAAATTTAAAAATTTAAATAATTTGTAAAATTTAATAAATTTAATTTTTTGAAATTAAAATGAATGTTAAAAATCAGAAAAATTTAGTTGCGAGATTATTCGGTGTCGGTAAGAAGAGGATATATTTTAATCCTTTAAAGTTAGATGAAATAAAGAAGGCAATTACAAGAAAGGATATGGAAAAACTTACTGATGTAAAGGTAAATATCGGAGAGAGAAGACCCATTGAGATAAAGCAAAAAAACGGAGTGTGCAGGGCAAAAGCAAGACACAGGGACATACAAAGAGCAAAAGGCAGACAAAGAGGTCACGGAAACAGAAAAGGAACACTTAAGGCAAGAACAGATCCGAAAACAACATGGATTACAAAAATAAGGGCATTAAGAAAAGTGCTTGTAGAGATGCGCAATAAAAAAGAAATAGATATCTCTGACTATGGAACACTATATCTTCGTGCAAAAGGAAATTTTTTCAGGAATAAAAAACATTTACAGGAATATGTTTCCGGGATGAAAAAATAAAGTAAAAATAAAAATAAAATTTTTAAAAATTTAAAAACAACATAATTTCAAATTTTCAAAATGGCAACAGATACAAATTACAGTATAAAATACAGGCGAAGAAGAGAAAACAGGACAAATTATAAAAAACGATTAAATTTGTTAAAATCAAAAAATATCCGGATGGTAATCAGGCCGACAAATAAATATATTATTACTCAGCTTGTAGAGTTTCATCCTGACGGGGATAAAATTCTAGTCTCTGCAAATTCAAACGAATTAAAGAAACAGGGGTGGAATATTTCCTGTTCAAATACTCCCGCGGCATATTTAACAGGGTTTTTATGCGGATTAAAAGCAATAAAAATTTCAAATACGGACGCAATTCTTGATATAGGAATCAAAAAGTCCGTAAAGGGCAGTAAAATTTATGCGGCAGGAAAAGGTGCTGTTGATGCGGGAATGAAGATTCCGTTATCTGATGAAATTTTACCCGATGAAAAACGACTAAAAGGAGGAACTATATCGGAATCAGCAGTTAAAATTTTTGAACAAACATTAAATAATATAAAAAATTCATTTTCTAAGTAAAGAATGGCAGAAACAAGTGTTAATACGGAAAAAAAAGCAGAGACAACCGCAGGGAGTACTACCGGGAGTGTTACAAGAGGAAGGTATGGGGGTGGCAGTAGAAGCGGAGATAGCCGAAGTAGAGGGGGATATGCAGGTGGCAGTAGAAGCGGAGATAGCAGGAGCAGAGGAGGATACGGAGGAAGAGGTGGATTTGGCAGCGGTGGATTTAGAGGAGAAAGCAGAGGAAATGTGGTTGACCTTAAAAGAAGAGTGAGAAGATTTGATATGGAAAAAACCGCATGGGTGCCAAAAACAGAAATCGGAAAAAAAGTAGCGAATGGTGAAATTAAATCAATAGATGAAATTTTAGAAAAAAATATCAGGATAAAAGAGCCGGAGATTATTGAGAAGTTATTGCCGAATCTCGGTGAGGAAATACTTGAGAATAAAAGAGTACAAAGAGTGACAACGAACGGCCGGGTCATGAGGTTCAAGGTTATTGTAGCTGTTGGTGACGGAGACGGGCATATTGGAGTGGGGCAGGGAAAGGCAAAAGAAGTACCGATAGCAATTGCTCAGGCAGTCAGGGCCGCAAAACTAAACATTAAAAAAATAAACAGAGGATGCGGAAGCTGGTTTTGTGACTGCGGAAAGTTACACACTATTCCGATTACAATGGTTGGAACCAGCGGAAGTGTAAGTGTTAAATTAGTCCCTGCAGCAGGAGGTCTCGGATTAGTTGCCGGAGAAGTTACAAAGAAGGTGTTGTCATTAGCGGGAATAAAAGATGTATGGTCATGGTCATCCGGACATACAAGAACATCCTTAAATTTGGCACAGGCAGTAATAGATGCATTAGTTAAATGCGGAGAGATAAAAAAGTAAAAATAAATAGAATAAAATTAGAATAATACTCACACAAAGCCGCAAAGTATACCCAAGTATGATTCGTATAATCTCTTTTGTGTCTTTTTCAAAATCAATAGATTTTGAAAATCTCCGAGCATTTCAACGAAGTTGAAATCTCCGAACGATTGTGAGGTGATTTCAAACTTGTTTGAAATACACGAACGGAGTGAGCGTAAGAGCGAGGTGAATGTGTCTTGGTGTGAGGAACTAATGAAAATCACAGATATTATAAAACAACAAATAAATAAACCTGATATTGCAAAATATGCACACGTTTCTTTCTTTTTTGAGAAATTATAAAATTTTAAGAGATATTCCGAGGAGCGGATGGATTTCCTGCGGAATCAAATTAAATGAAGTTGAGAATGTTGCCGAGCATACCCTGGATACAGCAGTTATTTCAATGCTGCTAACTGACTTATTCAGAAAAAACGGATTTGAAATTGACGGAGAAAAAATTTTAAGGGCGGCATTAATTCACGATATTGAAGAATCAGTACTTACTGATATTCCTTATCCCTGCAAAAAGTATCTTCCCGATTTAAGTAAAGCAAAGGAGGAAATAGCAAAGGAAATTTTTAGCGGGGCAAACATAAAAGAAATAGAAGGAATATACAAATATATTGAATTATGGAAAGAAAAAAAGAAAGGAAGTGTTGAAGGCGATATTATTGAAATTTCCGATTACCTTTCAATGATTTACGAGCATGTTGAAATAAGAAGAACAAGGATGGCAACAGAAGAACTTGCTCAACATCTAAGAAACTGCCTTGATGATTTGAAACCGTTTATTAAAAAGTATAAATTTATAAAAGAGGTTATTCCGAAATTTTGATTGTATTCAAAATATATTTATTCATGGTTTAAATTTAATTCCTTTTTATTTTAATTTTATACAAATATAATTATTTAATTATAATTTTAATACGCTAAATAAAGAAAAATGGTTGGAGGAGGATATTAATTAGACTGATTAAATAGTGACTATGGAATTGCAGAAGAATAATAAAAAAGGAATATTTGTGAGTTATAGTTTTAGTGAGGAAGATGAAAAAATTATTAAGTGGTTTGTTGATGAATTAAAAAAGTATTTTGAATGTGAAGATGCTGAATCACCTGAAGCGAATTCTCTGATAAAAAAAATTATCCCAAAAATAAGTGCAAATTCTATATTTTGTGCTATTCTAACTAAAAAATACGAAACTGATAAAGGGTGTATTTCATCTCCGTGGATATACAGTGAAATTGGTAGTGCAGTCGCTCTTGATAAGGACTATTTAATATTTGTTGAGAATAATATAATGGACTTTGGAATGACACCAAGAGATTACAATTATGTACCATTTGACAGATCAAAGATAATAGGTAAAGATAAAGATGGTGGATATCTTAAAAAATTGAGAAACAGCATAAAAGAATATGCAGAAAGCATTTATAAAAAACCAATCTTTCAAGGATATCATAAAATTATAAATAATATATCAAAATTAACTATTTATAACAATGGTCATGCAATTGAAGAAATAACTGTAACAATTAAGACATTATCAGATAAGTTTAAATGTAGAAAACAAGGATTTTGGTTAGAAAAATGCTCTTTTAAAGATACAAACCTGAAACCACTGAAATCATTAAACTACACAGATGCTGTTGACAAAAAAAGATTTTTTGATGAAACATTTTATGCGAGAGTTTTGTCACCTGACAACATATTCGTAGACAAAGTAGAAGTTATAAATGATGAAACGACAGATGATAAAATAAATTTTTTCATCTGTTTCAAGAGTCGTGAAGGGAACATACCAGAAGGCACCACCATAAAATACGGATGGGAATGGAGTTCGGATAATGTATTTCCATTTAAAAAAGAACAATTAAAGAATGGAACTCTCAAGGAAAATGTAGATTGCGCCACATATACCTGGGAGACACTAAACGACTATGATAATCTTGAAATTGTTGTAAATTTTGAGCGAGGTTACAATTTTGAGGAGGAACCATCTATTGAGATGTATCATGAAGGAGGATCCATACCTTTGCGTAATGATAGAAAAAAATATTCAAAAGAGAATACTATTAATTACACACAATATAAATTTGAACTCGGAGAAGTAAAAGCAAATCGTAAGTTTATAGTCAAGTGGATACCTCAATGATTTACGAGCGTGTTGAATTAATAAGGCACATATCAAAACAGAGGAACTTGCTCAACATTTAAGAAATTGCTTGATGATTTGAAACCACTTATAAAAAAGTATAAATTTTTAAAAGAGATTATTCCGAAATTTTAAATTTATTACATTCTGCCTGCAAATAAATTTTCTCAAACTAATGCGGGAATAAATTTTGCCAGCAAATATAAACCATCCTTGCCTGCAATAACTTTATGCTTTACTCCTTTGGGAATTACCATAGAAATACCTGACTTTAAGGAAATTTCCTTTCCTGCAAGCATACCTTTACCTTCTCCGCTGATTATTTCGTGCAATTCCCACTTATCATCGTGGATATGCTCTCCAATCTCGCAGTCGGACTCTACTTTAACAAGATGACAGCTGAACTTGCCGTCCGTATCTTCTCCTTTCACAAGATGTTTCAAAAATACACCTTTAAATTTTGCGTGTGCATTCCAATCCAGATCTTTTGCATTCACTTCTTTATCAATACAAACAATTTTTCCTTTGTCAATTTCCCTGACAATTTCGTTTGTTGTGGCCATTTTGTTTAATTTTAATTTTCATAAATTTTCAAATCCATACATTGCATTCAATACTTTCTGGTCATCCAACGCCTTTCCCATAAATTGCAATCCCGTTGGAATCCCCTCAATCTTCCCCGCAGGCACAACACCCGCAGGAATTCCCGCCAGATTTGCCAGAACGGTAAATATATCATAAGCATACATAACTCTCGGGTCGGAAATTTTTTCTCCTATTTTGTGAGGCAATTTCGGAACTGTCGGAGAAAGTAAAATGTCAATGTTCGTGAAAATTTCAGAAATTTCTTTTTTAAGCAGGGTTCTCGCCATTATCGCCTTCCTGTAATATCTTCCGGCATTCTCTTTTTGAGAGATAAATTTCCCGAGTATAATTCTTCTCAACACTTCTTCACCGCATACATCTTCAATTTTATACCCGTATCTTCTTCCGTCAAGTTTTCTCGTTGCGGAAAAAAACTCAACATATACATTTAAGTAATAAGTCGGCAGGGCAATGTTTAAGTCAGGCAGCGACACATTCACAATTTCACCCCCTGCGGATGAAATTTTATCAATACCTTTATGAATCACATTCTTTATTCCGGCATCACTTATCAGTTCATCAAACTCTTTTGCATATCCGAATTTTAAATTTTTTAAATTTCCGTCTAAATTTTTGTGAAAGGCGTAAAAATTTTTGTCTAAATTCAGACATGTTGCGTCCTTTCCGTCCTGACCGGCAATAACTTCAAGTAATAATGCCGCTGTTTTCACATCTCTTGCCATCGGCCCGATTTGATCAAGGGACATTGCCAAATCAATCAGTCCGTATCTTGAAACAGCGCCATAAGTCGGCTTAAAGCCCACAATGCCGCAGTGGGATGCCGGATTCCTTATACTTCCGCCGGTATCACTTCCCAACGCACAATCAACAAAGCCCGCTGCTACCGCCGCAGCACTCCCGCTGCTTGAACCGCCGGGAATATGTCCCGGTGCAGAAGGATTTTGTGTCGGATTGAAGTAGGATGTCTCTCCGGAACTTCCGCATGCAAATTCATCCATATTTGTCATTCCGACAATCAATCCATGAGACCGCTTTACTCTTTCAACAACAGTAGCATCATAAAATGAAACATAATTTTCAAGTGTTTTTGAAGCACATGTTATTTTTAGTCCTGAAACATTCATATTTGATTTGACTCCTATTTTCAGACCTTCTAATTTTCCTCTGTTAGTTAAATTTCCTTTTAGTTTTTCTTCCTCTGATTTAAATTTCTCGTTAAATGCAATAAATGCGTTTATTTTCTTGTCTTTTTCCTTTATCTCAGAAATTTCCATTTTTAAATGTAAGATGTTTAAAAATTTAAATATAATTGGTTTAAGAATTATATATCAATTAAATTTATTTCAAAATCTAAATTCATAATTTAAAATTTTAAAATGCATATTGCTATAACACCTGATGGAAACAGAAGGTATGCAAAAAAGAAAGGAAAGGGCTTTGAAGAAGCGTACGCCATCGGAATGAATAAATTCAGGGATTTTATTGAATGGTGCAGCAAAATGGATGTTGAGAGTATCACCGCGTATGCTTTATCTCTGGAAAATATCCGGAACAGAAGTGCAGCGGAACTGGAAATTTTAAACAAAATTTTAATAAAGGAAATTGATAAAACCATAAACGACGATAGAATTCACAAAAATGAGGTGTGTGTAAAAATCTGCGGAAATTTAGATGCGGTAAAAAGTAAAAAATTTGTTGAGAAATTGAAGGAGCTGGAAGATGCGACAGCAAAATACGATAAACATAAGGTAAATTTAGCGGTTGCTTACGGGGGAAGGCAGGAAATTATGGAAGTTATAAAAAAATTTAAGAACAGCAATGAGGAGGTTAATGAAGAAAATGTGCGAAATAAATTGCTCATTAAAGAATATCCTGATATATTTATAAGGACAGGTGCGCATCGCATAAGTAATTTTTTGCTGTGGCAGGGGGCATACTCGGAAATTTATTTTGTTGATAAACTATGGCCCGAATTAGAAAAGGACGATTTGCTCAAAATTCTGGAGGATTATAATAAAACAAAAAGAAATTTTGGAAAATAAAACCAAAAACCAGAATAAAACCAAAAACCAAAAGTTAAAATTTAATATTATATTGTAAATTTATAAACCAAATTTATAAACTATATAAACTAACCAAACAAACTTTTTAAAATGCAAGGAGTAAATTTATCAACATCAAAAAATTTAGACAAGTGGGTAGAGGGTGTTAGCGGGAGGATTATTGAGCCGTTATTTATTATTTCGGTCTTGACATTTATACTGGCAATTATCAAACCATTCGTTTCCGGAGCAAATCAAATTCCTCCGATTGTCTTTACAGCCATATTTATAATACTTGGCATATTGTCCTCTTATTTTGTGTATATGTATTTCAGAAAAGTTAAGAATTATTATCTTATGGGAGTTCCTGTTCTGATATTTACAGAGGCATTATTTTCTTATCATGGGATGAATAGTGTCGGATGGATGGCAGGTGATTTTAATGTTTTTGGAGTTGTGATTGGAATTTATCTGCTGTTTTATGTATTATCTGTGCATAAATTTTTATCAAAGGAAGTTGCAGCAGTGATTGCTGTTGTTATTTCCGTATTTTTATTTCATCTTGTCCCAGCAACAAATCCTTATTTAACGAGCGGTGATGCATTTGACAGTCACTGGCATTATAAAATTGTTAATAATACTTATACGACCGAACATGTGATGGATTATGATAATTTAACATATCCGAAAATAACTGACCCCGATTATTATGCGAGCACTCCTGAAAGTCAGTGGAAAACATCCGGCGGGCTTGATTTTTCAACGAATTTCAATTTACATGCAGTATTTATGGCATCAACGGCAAAAATTTTATCACCGCTTGGCATCAACCAGTATGATACTGCGATGCTGTTCGGCGGACTGATGGCCGGCTTTGCAGTACTTTTTATGTATTTATTCCTCAGGGAAATTTTTTCTGCTTATGCCCCGCATAACAAATTAGTCGGATTAATAGGTGCGTTTTGTCTGGGATTTAATTATCTTTACAGTACAAGGTCAATTGCAGGAAGTGACGAAGCAAGTGAAATGGGACTAATGCTTATGGCTGCAACGATGTATGTAATATTTAATGCGATTAAAAATAAGTCATTAAAATGGACATTACTTGCAGGAATCACATTTTTCTTTTTCTCTGTTGCCTGGAGCGGATATGCTGCTTATGCACTTTATGCTCTTGGCTTGTTTGCTGTTTTGTACGCGCTGGCAAAATTTTTAAACAAAGAAAATACATTTTCGCATGTGCCATACATAGTAATTCCGATGATTTTTCCTTTGTTCAACGGACTGATTTTGCATGCACATAACGCGCTTCCGATATTTTCACCTTCAAAAACCGCGATGCTTATCATATCTGCGGTTATTGTTGTTCCTTTAATCCTTGAAATGTTAAGATTGTTCCTGATAAAGTCAGATAAAATAACAGCAAATGAAGAATATGATGAAGATAAGAAATATGGCAAACTTGAAATGATAAATTTGTTTATAGAAAATGCGTTAAACAAACTTCCGAAAAATGTTTTGGGAGCCGTAAGCGGGGGAATTATTGTTATTGGTGCAATAGGAATTTTTGCTCTCCATGACCTGTTCCTTGATCCTGTTTTAGATGCATTATCAGTTACTACATCAGGTGTCGTTTTTAAGACAATTGCGGAACAAATAGGCCAGGGTGATTTTACAACTTACGGAATTTTATTTTTATACGGATTGGCAATGATTCCATTGCTTTCTTATTTAATTGCAGGCAGGCAGGGAAAACCTTCGTTGCATACAATAATTCCAATAGGAGTAGCAGTGTTGCTCCATTATTTGGTAATAGTTATGATGGGTTCGTCTTCATTATCATGGATTGGAAGTACAAATTCATGGTTGATATTTATACTTTTTGTCTTTTTTGATATTATTGCTATATTTTTACTTACCCTTAAATTTTCTCCCGAAGGAGGAAAGATGGGTGCCGCAATAATTTTAATTTTGGCAATTTCCGGATTGTGGGCATATTATAATGTACCTCAAAGAGGGGTTGATTCCGTTCTGGGGATTATTGCGTTAGGTGCTACTGTGGGATTAATTGCAGGAATTAATAAAAAGAACTTAAACGGAGTGAGAATTATCGGAACATTTGCAGTGCTTATAATCCCGTTATTTGTATTTCCTTATATTTATAACATAACCTACCAATCAACAGATTCTACAGGCAAACTGGTCACTAATACATTACTTCCCTACTTTTCACCTTTATTCCATTCGTCAACAACAATGCTTCATCAGGGTGCTGATGGTGACTGGAATATAGGAAGCGGAATAAACTGGTGGATGCCGGGATTGCAGTGGTTTAATGAAAATACAGATAAAGAGGATATTGTTTTAACATGGTGGGATTATGGACACTGGATCACTCCAATAGCAGAAAGACCTGTATTGATTGACAATTTACAGGCAGTTCACTGGCAGCTTCAGGAAGTAGCAAGATTCTTTACAGTATATCAGACAGAAGACGAAGCAATGAAATTAGTAAAAGAGTATCCAAATGTAAAGTATATTGTTACTGATTATACATTAATCGGAAAGAATCATGCGCTGCGGTTTATTGCACAGGGAAATTTATCAAAACAAGAGGATAAAGAGTACGAAGAATGGCTTAAAAATCCGGAGAATCCAAACAAAAATGCATTAGGCGTATGTGGTTTTGGTGGAAAGGTTGATACAATTGAAAAAAGCAGCGCCGGAGGTAGTGAAGAGGTTAGCAAATTGTATTTTGGTTACTGCAGTTATCCTCCGAACAAAACACAACGACTTGATTATCTTGCAAAAATAGAATTTGATGTTGCTAAACGTAGTGTTGATATAAATAAACCAGATAAAACAGAAATATATGTTAAAAAAATAATTGTTCAAGGATACACGGATAAAGAAACATACAGTGCATATAATGGGCGAGATGTTCCAGTACTTACTGAAGAAATGTCTTTGGATGAATGGAAGAAAAATCACAATGGTTCATTACTCGGAATCCAGTCATTTGGTGATGTAATTATGTGTGTTATGAAAGATGATACTTCGGGAACGGTCTGCGGATTGCCTATGTGGCGAGAATTTGTTTATGCTCCGAATGAATTTCAAAATCACATGTTCACAAAGTTATATTTGGGAGAGCATGCCGACAGTTATGCGCAGTACGGATTGTGTGATGCCGACTGGTGTAAAAATCCTTCGGAACGACTGAAAAACTGGAAACTTGTATGGGATAATAACTACGGATTTTTAAGAATATGGAAATTAGCAATGCAATGCGATAGCGATAAGGACTGCGATACGACAAGTCAATATTGCGATGAAACAAAACACTGCGTGGATAAAAAGAAAGAAAAAGAAACATGCACAAATAATACGGAATGTGCAAGCGGAATATGCGAAAATAGTGTTTGTAGAGTAACACATCTCAAAGAAGTTAATGAGGCATGTCAAAATAATAATGAATGCAAAAGTAATGCCTGTGTAAATGGAAAATGTGCAGAATTTTCACCGGAAATTTATAATGAATTAACTAAATTTGAGAATATAACTGCAATTATTCCTGCTTGTATGAAAGAAGTAATTCCTGAAAAAGATAAAGCAAAGTTCTACACCTGCTACAAAAATAAGGAAAAAGAAGGTCTTGTAAATGCCGAATATGCATTGGCCACAAATTTAGGACTTGACCACACCCCTTCATTATTTATAGGATGTGACCAAAAGACAATTGATGATGTATGTTCAAGGGTTCCAACACAAAAAGCAGTATGTAAAGCGAGCTTAACCATAAACAATAAGATGGAATGCAAAAAAGATGGAAAAATTTTAATTTACGAATTCAGTGATCTAATGTGCCCTGGATGTTACGCTACAGAACCGCTTATAGATGAATTGTTAAATTTATCTGATGTGAATTTGGAAATAAAATTCTTCAAGATTCACGGTGAGCCGGTACATAAAGAATATATGGCTACTATGTGTGCCGGGGATGTAGGTAAATTCAGAGAGTTTGAGAAATGTGCATTTGACAAATACTTCAAGGATGGAATGAATGAGGCAGATTAAAAAATTGTAAAATTTTATCCAATAAATGAAATATAAAGATATTATTTTATACCTGTATAATTTAAGAAGTTCAAAAGGAATTGACTTAACCATTGAAAGAATAAAAGACGCATTATCTGCCGCTGGCAATCCGCAGGAAAAATTTAAAACAATTCACATTGCCGGAACAAAAGGAAAGGGAAGTATAAGCACAATGCTCGCATCAATATTAAAAGAAAGCGATTACGATGTTGGTTTATATACTTCCCCGCACTTAACTGATTTTAGGGAGCGAATTCAGGTAAATAACAGGAAGATTTTAAAAAAAGAGGTCTGCGAAATTTTTAACGAATGTAAAGACACAATAGAAAAATTTGACCTGACATTTTTTGAGGCAGTTACTTTAATGGCATTTTTATATTTTGAAAAAAAGAAAATTGAAATTGCTGTCATTGAGGTCGGAATGGGCGGAAGATACGATGCAACAAATGTGATAAATCCAATACTCACTATAATCTCTAACATTTCACTTGACCATCAGGAATTTCTGGGGAATGATGAAATTTCAATCGCAAAGGAAAAAGCAGGAATAATAAAAAACAATGTTCCGTTAATTACATGTGTTTATCAGCCCGAAATTTTAAATTTATATCGTGAGACATGCAGACAAAAAAATTCCGAATTAATACACCTAAATTTTTTCCCGAAAGGAATATATAAAGATCTGAAATTTCAGGAATTTGTTTATAAAAACAGGCGATACGCAATTCCTTTACTGGGACAACACCAGATTGAAAATGCGGTCTGCACAATAGAATCGATAGAAAAATTAAAAAACAGAGGGATAGAAATTTCAGATAAGGCAATTAAGAACGGGTTGAAGAATGTAAAAATTGAAGGTCGGCTTGAAGTATTCAGCAGGCAGCTATTAATTATTATTGATGTCGCCCACAACAAGGCAAGTTTTGAAGCGTTGTTTAATACAATGTTAAAAATCAAAAACGGGGGAAATTTTAAACGGATAATTTTGATACTCGGAATTTTAAAATACAAAAATATGGAAGAAATTTTTAAGGTTGTTTCAAAATTTTCGGATATGATAAGTGTGACAATTCTTACAAAGCCAAATTACGAACTGGCTGCAGAACCCGAGGATATGAATAAATTTTTAAATTTTAAAAATGTATTTTCTACTGGCAATGTGAAGGATGCAATTGAGATGGCGATGGAGATAAATAAAACAAACATGAATAAGGATTGTATTGTTATTGCAGGTTCATTTTTTACTGCCGCAGAAGGAAAGAAATACTTAAAATCCTTCAACTTAATTTAAACAAATGTCAATTAATAAAATATAAAATTTATAAAATATAAAATTTATAAAATATAAAATTTATAAAAAATGGCAGCAAGCGTAGAATATCCAAAAGTTAAGGGCCTTGGAAAATTAAATACAGTTGTATTTTTGACAATGTTAATGGTATTTGGATTTATTGTCTTTATAGGTGCACTGGTATTGTGGTATATGGATATCAGAGGAATTGTAGGAATTTCCATAGCAATATTATTTTCAGCAGTTATTGTTTTGGTTCAGTGGTACCTGGGGCCTATACTCATCAAAAGAATGACAAATATGCGGGAAATGACTGAAAAAGAACATCCTGAAATTTTTGCGATGGTCAGAAGAATATCACGGGATGCAGGAATTCCGGTGCCAAAATTATACATCGTCTACAATTCGGAACCGAACGCATTTGCATTCGGAAGAACACAATCAAGCAGCAATATAGCACTTCATACCGGTTTATTAAATACATTAAATGAAAGAGAAGTTGAAGGTGTAATTGCTCATGAAATCGGACATATAAAACACAAGGATGTTGCAGTTATGACCGTGGCAAGTATGATTCCGATAATGCTTTTTTATATAGTTATTGTCTTGGGCAGCGACAGAGATAATAACAGGGGCGGAGTTCCTTTTATTGCTATGTGGATTGGTGCGATGATCGCCCAGTTTATCGGACAATTGCTTGTTTTATGGCTCTCAAGAAAGAGGGAATACTGTGCAGATGCGTTTAGTGCTTATATCACAAAAAATCCCGTTGCTTTGATGTCGGGACTTGCCAAAATAACTTATGGACTGGGGGTTCATGCACAAAGAGGCGGGAAAGAAGAAAACACAGACAAGGCATTAAGGTGTTTCTATATAGCAGATCCAAATGACAGTGATATGAAATCAATTTCCCAGATAGCAAGAGCAATAGATGCAAAAGACGCCGGGGAAATAGAAAGAGCAATTGAAAATGAAAAGAAAATGCTTGGAGGTGAATTTTTAAGAACACATCCTTTTACGGCAAAAAGATTGCTTTCTTTGTGGAATATTGAAAAAGAATTACACAAAGGATATAGAAGTGTTGGTGTGGAATACTGAAAATCTATAAGATTTTCAATCTTTAAAAACCTGCGAGGTTTTTAAATACTGAAAAATTTTAAATCCGAATAGAAATTTGATTTCGTTACCCTCACACGGAGACACAGAGACACAAAGGGACAATTATGTTTTGTGGCTTTGTGTGATTTCAAAATCTTGCAGATTTTGAAATCTCCGAACGAAGTGAGGTGAGTTTTTTTTATTTTTTTCACCCTAAATTTTATCTCACTTACTCTCACTTCATAATTGTAATTTGCTTCAAAATTAATTTCGAAAACAAAAACATCATTCAATACAAAATGAATCTTCGTTCGGATAAGACAAAAAAAGGTATAGCAAGGGCACCGCACCGCTCATTAATGAAAGCCATGGGATTAACAGATGAGGAAATTTCCCAGCCGTTTGTAGGTGTTGTAAATTCGTGGAATGAATATGTTCCCGGGCATATACATTTGGATAAGTTGGCACAATCCGCAAAGGCAGGAATAAGATATGCAAAATGCACGCCTTTTGAGTTTCACACTATTGCAATTTGTGACGGGATTGCAATGGGACATGAAGGGATGAGATATTCTTTGCCAAGCAGGGAGACGATTGCCGATTCAATTGAATTACAGATTCAGGCACACCAGATGGATGCTTTGTTGTTAGTTCCTTCCTGCGATAAAATTACCCCCGGACATTTGATGGCGTCAGCACGGCTCAACATTCCCACAATAGCAGTTACAGGAGGTCCGATGTGTCCCGGATTTGCAAATGACAACAGAGTTGATTTGATTTCTTTATTTGAAGGAGTAGGCAAATATAATGTTAATGAGATTAGTGAAGATGAATTGAAAATTTTGGAAAATTTTGCCTGTCCCGGTGCAGGAAGTTGTGCGGGCTTATTTACCGCCAATACTATGGGTTGTCTTACGGAAGCACTTGGAATGTCATTGCCGGGATGCGGAACTGCTCTTGCAGTTGAAAGCAAAAAACATAGAATTGCCAAGGAAAGCGGAATGAAAATTTTTGACTTAATCAACAACGACATAAAAAGTAGAGATATCCTAACTTATGATGCCTTTGAAAATGCAATAATGATTGATATGGCAATAGGCGGCTCAACAAATACCGCCCTACATATTCCTGCTATTGCAAAGGAATGCGGAATAAATTTAAATCTGGAAATTTTTGACGAAATCAGCCGAAAAATTCCTCATATTGTTTCGATTCGTCCCGGGGGAAGTCATTTTATGGAGGATTTGGAGCGCGCGGGTGGGATTCAGGCAGTTATGTCCAAACTGAAGGCTCAGTTAAATTTGGATGTGCTGACTGTTACGGGTGAAACATTGGGAAAAAATTTAGAGAAATTTAAGATTATAAATCCGGAAAAGAACAGAGAGGTTATAAGAGATTTGAGCAATCCGTATCACAAAGAAGGGGGAATTTTTGTTTTAAAGGGAAATTTAGCCCCCGATGGGTCAGTAGTTAAAGTAGGGGCGGTTAATGAAAAAATGTTGAAATTTTCCGGAAAGGCAAAGGTTTTTGACTGCGAAGAGGATGCAAATGATGCAATAATGCGTAGAGAAATTATGGCTGGCGATGTTGTTGTAATCAGATACGAAGGTCCAAAAGGATGTCCCGGAATGAGAGAAATGCTTCAGGCCACATCAGCGTTGGCAGGGCAGGGATTAATTGACAAGGTTGCATTAATTACAGACGGAAGATTTTCAGGAGGAACAAGAGGCATGGCAATCGGGCATGTTTCACCGGAAGCGGCAGAAAAAGGGACAATAGCAATTGTTAAAGACGGAGATGTTATAGAGATTGATTTGGCAAAGAGATCGCTAAATTTAAAAATAAGCAACGATGAGATTAAGGAAAGAACAAAAAATTTAAAAATCAAAAAGAAAATTTTAAGCGGTGTATTAAAGAGATATGCAGCAAGTGTTACATCTGCAAATACGGGGGCGATATTTGAATAGTTTTTAATATTAAATCCTAATTCTTAATGAATTTAAATAAGATTTGTGTAAATTTATTAAATAAATTTATTAAATAAAAATTTTTAAAATGGAAGAATTACTTGCTCCGGGAACGAGAACATGTGCCGGATGTGGGGCAGCAACTGCTATAAGGATGGTTTTAAGGGCAATACAGAAAGATGTAGGTAAAAATTTTATCGTTTGTAATGCGACCGGATGTATGGAAGTGGCAACTACGCCTTATCCCGAAACATCATGGAGAATTCCATGGATCCATGTTGCATTTGAAAATGTCTCTGCTGTTGCAAGCGGAGTAAATGCAGCGTATGAATATACAAGCGAAAATGATAAAAATGAGAAACCAAAGATAATTGCTATTGGCGGTGACGGTTCAACATTTGATATTGGCTTTGGTTCACTTTCGGGAATGTTAGAAAGAAATGACGATGTTTTATATATTTGTTATGATAACGAAGCGTACATGAACACGGGCGTTCAGCAGTCAGGTTCAACGCCAAAATTTGCCAGTACAAGTACAACCCCGTCGGGAAAGGCAATTCCGGGAAATTTACAGAGAAAGAAAAATTTAGTTGAAATCGCAGCAGCCCACAATGTTTATGCCGCATCAACAACAATTTATAATTTCAGGGATCTGGAAAACAAGGTCAGAAAAGCACTAAAAATAAAAGGAGCGAAATACATACAAATTTTTGCCTCCTGCCCGACCGGCTGGAGAATTCCGGAAAAAGATGCGATTAAAATTACAAAATTAGCAATTGAGACTGGAATATATAAGGTTTTTGAGATAGAGAACGGAAAATTTAATTTAAATTATAAGCCGGCAAAACGAAAAAAGGTTGAGGAATATTTAAAGGTACAGGGAAGGTTCAGGCATTTAACACAACAACAAATAGATGAAATCCAGGATGGGATTGACAAAGAATGGCGAGAGTTGGAAAAAACGAATGTATCAGCAGTCACTATCTGATGCTGGGCTTAAAGAGAAGTGCCTCCGGACAGGAAATAAAAGAAAGATACAGGGAACTGGCAAAAATTTATCATCCCGATGTTAATCATTCCTGTGATGCGGAAGAAAAATTTAAGCAGCTCAACGAAGCATATAATTACTTAATTTCTCATGTCGGAGACAAATCAGATAGTAATACTGATGAAATTTTTAATGAGGTAAAAAGAACAAATAAAACAAACAAAAAAGACCTCAAAGACATCACAGATGAAATTTTAAAAGCTCTTTCAAAATCAGTAAAGAGAGAGGTCCGTAAAAATTTACAAAAAAATTTACAAAAATTTATGAAAGAGAGAAATCGGGTAATTTACACAGCAGCAGTTAAAGGTCTAAAGAAGGAAATGAAAAGAAGATTTTGAAATTTAAAACAACCCTTTTTTGTGTCACCTCACTACCGTTCGGAGATTTCAAAAATTCCTTTTTGAAATGCCAGTTCTGCTTCAAGAACACTCTCCCCCGCTGCCCCTCTGATTGTATTATGGCTTAAAGAATATAATCGTAAAATTTTTTCATCCTTTTTTTCAATCCTGCCGACACTTATAGTCATTCCCTTATCTCTGTTTCTGTCAAGTCGTGGCTGCGGCCTGTCTTCTTCATCAAGCACAGTTATAGGATTTTCAGGAGCGGAAGGCAATGAAAAATCCTTTAGCGGATTAAATTTTGCAAATTCCTCCTTTACTTTTTCAACATCAAAATCATTTTTTAGTTTGACATGCAGAACTTCAAGATGTCCGTCAAGCACATTAACCCTGTTGCAGGATGCATAAATTTTAAAATTTGCACTGGCTATTTGTTTGCTTTCATCCTCGTATTTTCCCAAAATTTTCAGCGCCTCGGTTTCCATCTTATCCTCTTCCCCGCCGATGAATGGAATTATATTGTCAAGTATCTGCATTGACTTAACTCCGTCATAGCCGGCACCGCTTAATGCCTGAAATGTTGTAACATGCAAGCTTTCTATTCCGAATTTATCCTGTAAGACCTTTAAAGGCAAAACCATTCCTGTCGTTGAACAATTCGGAGCGGTGACGATAAAACCGTTAAAATTTCGGTTCTTCTTTTGATGTTTTATGATTTCAAAGTGTTCCTGATTTATTTCCGGGACAATGAGCGGAACATCTTTATCCATTCTGTGCTTTGAAACCTTGCTGAATAAAGGAATTTCTCTGGCAAATTTTTCCTCCCAGGATGCAATTTCTCCCGGAAGGGCGGAAAATACCAGATCAAGTTTGTGTTTTTTGATATTGTCTGTGGAAATTTCATCAACGACCATGTCGGAAATTTCTTCCGGTATGTCAAAGTCAAGATACCATTTTGCACATTCCTTATATTTTTTTCCGGCACTCTTTTCAGATGCCATTAATGATGCAATCTCAAAAAATTTGTGCTCGTGCAAAAATTGTATGTATCTTTGTCCAACCAGTCCGGTTGCTCCCAAAATTCCTACTTTTAATTTATCCATTTTAAAAAATTTAAAATGCTCACACAAAGCCACAAAGTCACAGAGTATATTTCTCCTTTGTGTCTTGGTGTCTCTGTGTGAGGATAATAAAACGAACTTTCCTGTACGATAAAAAACTTTCAGTAAAATTTATCAAAACTTTTAAATTTATTTTATTGCTCCGATATCATCAAATCCCTGCCTTTGTCCCGTTCCCGCATTTCTTATGAGTCGTTCCTTGTGATATAATAAATTTACAACATTTATTGCATGCTCTCTTGTTCTCCTTTCCACTAATTTAAACAATTCCTTTTTATTATCACACTCATCTTCATGAACAAAGACCTCAATAATATGTTTGTTTGTTAATAGCTGGGCATAAATTATTCCCAACGACGCCTCGTGAGCACATTGTTTGTCTATCTGCATTTTTCCCGGCATTGCCAAAGCCATCGCAATATCGCAGTTCTCTTGAGCAAGCAAAATTTTGCATGCAACAGGTAAATCCTTCATTCCCGGAACCGTATAACGAATTATTCTTGCAGTGCAATATTTTTTGATTTCGTCAATTGCTATTTTTCCCATATCTACCATCGCAAAGGTAGTATCACAAATACCTATTTTCATTTTCTTATAACATCTGCTGAAAACATAAAGACAAAATTTATTTTTTATTAACTTTTTCTTCTTTTAAGACCTTTTTCGCAATCATAAACACAACAAGTGCTATTATCACAAAATTTATAACCTCTCCAAGAAAAGCTCCCCAGCCGATTACAATGGGACCGATCGTTAAAGTTGCCAGTTTCCATGCCCCTCCCGGGATAAAAGCAGCAATAACGGGCATTATAATGTTGTCTACAAGCGACTTGATTAACGATGTTAAAGCAAGTCCTATTATAAATGCAACCGCAAGAGCTATTACTTTATACTCTTTTAAAAATTCCATGAATTCCGAAACCATACCCATTTTTACTTGTTGATTTATAAATTTTTTTTTACTTGTTGATTTATAAATTTTTATCTGATTAATTTTTATCTGATTAATTTTTATCTGATTAATAATTGAAAAATTGTAAATAAATATTAGAAATTTACTTCTAATATTATAGCCCACTATCGTTCGTGTATTTTAAAATTTATGAAATTTTACAATTGTTCGGATAAATTTAATATAAATGTAATTAACAAATATAATAAAAATTATTTAATATATAAATACTAATTATCAAAATATCAAAACAAAAATTAAATCAACGACGAAAAAATGGCGACTGTAAAAATAGATGTGGTAAAGTGTAAGGGATGCAGCGAGTGTGTAGATACGTGCCCGGTAGGGCTTTTTGAACTTAATGGAAACAAGGCAAAAATAGCAAAAGATATGAGTGAGTGCTTAGGTTGTCACGCATGTGAAAGTGCTTGTCCGGAAGGAGCAATTACTGTTGAGGATTAAACAGGATTGAATAAATGATACAAACAAAACTTAATGAAGCAAGATGGAAGAACACAATGTAATATTTGTCGGAAAGAAGGAACTTATGGCTTATGTTTTGGCAGTAATGACACAATTTACAAAAACAAACAGTGTTGTAGTAAAAGCAAGAGGAAGGTCAATGAGCACAGCAATTGATATTGTTGAGGTTGTAAGAAACAGATATTTGCCAAATGCAGTAATAAAAAATATTGTGATTAAGACAGAAGAAGTACCATCAAGACCAAGAGAGGGAGAAACAGAAGAGCATGCAAAGCAAAGAGGTCCGTCAAAGGTATCTGCAATAGAAATAACTATGGAAAAACCACCTTTCTAAACCTATAAGTTTCGGATGAAAATTTTAAATTTATTTATTTTTTTAAATTTATTTATTTTTTTAAATTTATTTATTTGTTTATTTATATAATTATTTAGGAACTAAATTTATTTATTCAAAGACATATTTTTATCCGTTTTGTTTGACTTGTTTTATGGAAATAATACGATAAATTACATAAAAAATATGCAAAATGGAAATAAAAAAAACATTAAAAAAAATTTTAAAAGTTTCGGATGATTCAAAGGATAATGATATTTTTACAGCATATCAGCCAAAATGGTTAGCATACTTTGGAGCTTTAATGGGTCTAATCTGTTTTATAATCGCGTTAAAAGTTCTGGGCATCATCTAACTTTAAAATTTAAATTATAGTCAAAATATCAACTTTTGATGCTTTAATTTAATGCGCACGAGTTCGGTATTAGTATCAAAGGTTAGCATTTTCACTATAATAAAGTAAAAATAAAACAAACTATTAAAAATGGGAGTACCTATATTAACTTTGTATAAAATTTTTGGAAAAAAACCGCCGCAATGGTTGATATATCTATCTGTTATTGCAGGATTTGTGGCCATCTTTGTTGCAGTGTATGCAGTATATCTTACCTTTGTTCATTAGTTATACTTAACAAAGGTAAAAGTTGCGCTTTTTTAAATTTTTGTTAATTGATTTTAAATTTTTCCTGAATGACTTGTATGCGGGTTAAATTTCTAAATTTTTAACTCGTGAGTGGATTAAAATATTGAATTTTTGTAACTATTCCACCCCTATAAAAAATTACATGTAAATTTTTAATTTTTGTATTTTTTTCGAAAATTTCACAAGTAATTTAAAAATACCAAAGTATTTTTAAAGATTGAAAATCTTATAGATTTTCAGTAATTTGACACCCTCTGAATAGTTACGATTTTTTAACTTATATGTGGGTTAAATTTCTAAAATTTGCAAATATTTGCAATAGTATTGCAAAGTTTTTTAAAATATTTGCAATGGCAATGCAATTTTTTAAAGTTTCACGAACTTTAAAAAATACACGAACGGAGTGAGTGTATTTTTAACTATTTTTGCTGAAGTTTTGCGTTTTACTTTTTTCGCCTCGCCGTTGCTCGGAGATTTTCAAAACTCATCGTTTTGAAAATAGCAGATTAATCCTTGTTGCATATTTACATTTATAAAATCTCAAAAACAAATACTGAAACCGTCGGTTTCAATCTTTAAGAAAAATAAGACATTATATCAGATATTATCAAAATATGAGAGTTCATAATTTGGATAAAACGAACTTTCCTGTACGATAAAAATCACCTTTGACACTTTTAGCACTTATGATACATAAAATCTTTTTATTTTTTTATTTTTCTTTTTTGTTTTGTTATAAAATTTTTTCTTTTTTCTCATTCTCTTTCTAAAATTTCCTTTAACTCTTTTACCATATCCTTATCTATTTCTCCCTTTCTGTCAAAATTTTTACAAACAGCACCTCTAACGCCAATTACATCTATTTCTTTTATGTTTTTGAGGACTGAAATTTCTTTATTCCTCAACGAGCCCGCAACGCCAACTTCAAAGTTTAATTCCCTGGCTGTTTTGGCAAAATTTGAAATTTCTTTTTCTTTGACGAAATCAAATAAATTTTTTCCGTCTTTTATTGCCGTATCTATCATTAAAACATCACAATTGCCTGCTAATCCTATATCGTATAATTCCTCAACCGGAAAGGTATTTGCTCTCTGCCAGTCGGCAAATCCAACGGCAACAATCTTTATCTTTTCGCCGTAAAAATTTTTGTAATTCCTGACTTCCCTGACCACTTCTTTCATAATAGAACCCGCAATTGAAGCACTTTCAGTCCGTAATCCGACTTTGATATAATCAACACCGCACATTGCCGCACCCAAAGCAGCAAGAGACGCATTTCCTGCATACTGAACATCACCAATCGCAGCAGAACATAACGAATTAAAATTATGCGAAATTTTTACTATTTCCTTTATCGTTTTTGGCGTGCATGCACCAAGCGCTCCTTCGCGTGGATTTTTGATGTCTATTATAGCCGCATTTCCTTCTATTGCGTTTGTACATTCAACTATGTTCTGAACACTGACTAAAAGTTTCATTTTATTAAAGATAAATTTTATTAAGATAAATTTTATTAAGGTAAATTTATATAAATTTGGGTGATTTCGCTTTGTTGTTTTTTATTAATTTGTTTTAAAAATTAATTTTTTATATGAAAATGTTAAGTGAAGTGTTAACCGGAGTGAACAGAACAGAACAGAT
>JAGWDQ010000109.1 GCA_018260615.1 Candidatus Altarchaeum sp. | reverse complement strand
AGATTTTTAAAGATTGAAAATTCTCAAAGAATTTTCAGTATCTATCACTTTGTGTCCCTGTGTCTTGGTGCGATTTTCAAAACGCAGAGTTTTGAAAATATCCGAGCGTTAGCGAGGTTAGGAACTAATAAAACGAACTTTCCTGTACGATAAAAAAGAAAGTTAAAAATTTCAAATTCAAATATCCAAAGAATTTTTGTTCAGTACGAGAAACCAATATGTCTTTTATGCTGTCTTTGCCGGTTGTTGCGGTTGTTGCTCGGATGGCGCCTGTGCTGATTGTTGATTACCTGATGGCTGCGGTGTTTCGGAAGGTAAATTTTCCTGCACGGGAGTTGCTGGTGTTTCGGGAGTTATTGTTTCTGTTGTTTCAGCAATCGGCCTTAATTTCAGAGTTTCCATATTTCTTATTTCAACCCTTCTTACAGGTGCAATTGTCTTTAAATTTTTAAAAATTTCAACATTCGTCCTTCCGGAAATAACGAGTTCCAAAAAATTATGTATTCCCTCGTTTTTATAGTAATTTAAAACCACAGGTATTCTTTTTATCATATCCCCCTTTTGGGATGTATGAATTTTATATGCGGTAAGTACATTCACGGCAACCATCATATCAGCATCCTTTAATTTAAGAATGAATGGCTGATCTATTACCGTATGCCCCGGGACAATCCTGCTCATTAAATATTTCCTGTCTACTTTTAATGTATCAAACACAGTCAATGCCCTGTCTCCTTTTACTTCGCAGATCTTAAAGGTTACATTTACATGCTGTTTTTGTTTATCCTGGGTAATATCTCTGATAGAGTACTTAACTTTTCTGTTAATTAAATTTCCAGGGTCCGATGAAAGAACCAAGCCCATCTCCTTGGATCCGAATTTTTCCGGAAGTATAATTTTATACTTTTTCTTTAATTTCCACTTATCTTTTTTTCCGAATGCTTTTGCCATTTTAAATTAATGTATTAATTTTAAATTTTAAATTTATCTTTTAAATTAGTATTTTGACATTAATAATTTATAAATTAATAATTTATAAAGCAAAATTAAAAAATGTATGTCCTGTTTTGTGCATCTGCGGACTTAAAAGATGCAAAATATATTAGGAAAGGCAGCAAAAATTTATTGCAGATGAAATTTGGAATCTGTGATACATTGGCAATGTGCGGAAATGTTGTTGACTGCAAGAGAACAAAATTCGGAGTTATGCTGACCTTAAATGACGGTGAAAATTTTGTCATCACTGCGGGGACATTTAATGAAAGGGCTTTAGAGGATGCGGTTAATGTTTTACAAAAATTTTCCGAAGGAAACAAAGAAATTTATTTATTGATATATGCAAATCCTTTTTACAAAGGGGCAATTTATTTAAACGCAAATCAGGATTACAGCGTAATTGAGGTTACAAAACAAATTTATGAAAAATTTCACGAAATAAGAAAAAAAGGACTGGTACATTTAACTGAGAAATTTAACGGGAAAAATAAGAAGTCCGAAAAAGAAAAAGAAGAGATAAGTAAAGAAAAAATAACTGAAAAACCATTGCCGAAGATGGAAAAAATCACGCCAAAGACGGATGAAAAGGAAACAATGACAAAAGAAGAAATTTCACCGGTAAGTTCTGAAATTCCACCGGTTCCTTTGGAAATTTCAAAGGAAGGTGAAGATGTATTTGTTGAAGGTGTGTTTGAAATGAGTGAGACGGAATACAAAAAACAAAGAGAAATTAATCTGGCAATTGTCCGATTTGTTGAAAATTTAACAAAAGACAAGAAAGATAATCTTATCGGAATTGAAGAAGTTGTCAGCGAATTGTCAAAAAATGAAAAATTTTCTTCTTTAAAAAATATCAATATTACAGATAAAATTTACGAATTAATGGAAATGGGATACTTTTACGAACCGAACCCGGGATATATTAAGGCAATATTATAAAATGGAAAATTTACTCTTAAAAATCATTGACGAAAAAAGAAAGGAATTAGAAAAGCAAAAATTCAGGTCTTCATTAAGTAAAGCAATAAAAGATGCATCAAAAGACAGGATTCCTGTTATTGCCGAAATAAAGAGAAAAAGTCCTAAATTCGGGGCAATAAAAGATGTTGATGTAATAGAAACGGCAAAAATTTTTCGGGATTACGGGGCGTGTGCGTTGTCGATATTGACGGACAAAAATTTTGAAGGGGACATAAAAAATTTAATGAGATTGCGGGATTTGAAATTTAAAGACAACAAAAGTGACAGAATAGGTCTTCCTTTACTCCGTAAGGATTTTATAATTGATGAAATACAGATTTATGAAAGTTATATTTACGGGGCGGATGCAATTTTGTTAATAGCAGGTGTTTTGAAGGAAAAAACATGTAAATTTCTGGAAATTGCGGGAAAATTAAATATGGAATGTATCGTTGAAGTTCATGATGAGGGGGATTTGAAATTTATCGGCGATGCAAATATTGTCGGAATAAATACGAGAAATCTGGAAAATTTTGCAATTGACACAAATAAATTAGAACTCTCCGAAAAGATAAAAAACAGGGAAAACAGGATTGTTGTTGCAGAAAGCGGGATTGAAAATAAAGAAGATGTCCGGGCTGCATTAAAATACGCCGATGCTTTGCTGATAGGCACGAGTATAACAAAAAATTTTGAATTGTTGAAGGAATTTGTAAAGAAATAATACAAATCTATATTAATACAAATCTATATTATTTAGATGAACAGATCTTAATCCTGGATAAAAATCTTGAAGAGATAAATTAGAAATTTCCAATTTTTAAATTTTAAAGTTTATAATCCTAATTCTTTACAGGTAGCAGTTGTGGGAGGATTGCGAAAGCAAAGGAAATTCCGCCCACCCGTTAATCAGAAAAAGCCGGAAACGGTTCCATTGTGGTACAGAGACGAGACAATTTAGTGCAAATGAGAATGAGGTTCTTCCGACGATGCATTAAATTTTGTGAAACGAACATAATGCTGAGGGTGCAAGGCAAATTTGCCGCTCAGACAAATTCCCAAAAAACAGAAGGTGGATTACAACTGCTGCCTTTTTTAATTTAAATTTTATTTTTTTGAAATGAATGTCTTTATTTTGCCAGATAGCATAAGGGAGAAATTTAAGACCCCTTACGGAAAATTATTCAAAAACATTGAGGAACTGGGAAAATTTAAAGAGAAATTTGAAGGTAAATTTAAGAATAAATTTATTATCTGTGTCGGTGATGTTGTCAGCAATTCAATGTTAGGCGACGGATGGGATGTCCATTTATGTGTGTATGACAATAAGACATTAAGAAAGGACTACGATGAGAGTGAGAAAAATCTGGAAAATTTCAAAGGCAATGAATTTTCCGTGTGGAATCCTGCGGGAATGCTTACGGAAGATGCCTTTGAAATTGTAAAGGATGCCTTAAATTTTAAACACTCGTTAATTTTTGTTGATGGTGAGGAGGATTTATTTGTTATTCCATGCGTTAAATTTTGTCCGCCGAACACACTTTTGTTTTACGGACAGCCAAATGAAGGAATTGTAATGGTTGAAATTAATGAAAGAGTAAAGAAAGATATTGAAAATTTATTCGGCGAATTTTATGCGGGGATTTGTGAAGAATTGCATGCTTACGGGCATGAAAATGTGCTTTCCGGACATAAAATGACCTTTGAAGTTACAAAAGATGACCATTTAACAAAAAAAGGCGACTGCATAATCGGAGTTAATGCCGATAAGTCGGTTGCTGGTTTTTCGGAGAAATTTAAAGAAACATTAAAGCATGCAAACTCATTCGTAAAAATTTTTATAAGTTGCGCTCAATTTAGAGAAGAAATCAATGCGAGAGGCAGTGAAAATTTAATTTTAACGAATGAAGAAGATATCGTTGTAAGGAAAAGTAAATTTACAGATGACCGAACTATTGCCATAATGGCGGATAAAGCAGCAGTTGATTTAAATAAAGAAATGGTTAAGACATTAGCAAAAGGAAAAGAAAAAACAGCAATAATTTTGAAATTTGTTGTCTGGAAGGAATAATTATCACATTCCGAAAAATTTCATCCCTGTCATTGCAGCATAAATAACAACAGAAATTTTTATTGCCTTGCTAATTGGAATCACAGCCACCTTTTTTAGCCACGATTAGCAAAAAAGGATGGACGAAAAAAGATGCAAATGGCAAATGCATCACATTCCGAAAAATTTTATTCCCGCCATTGCGGCATAAATAACAACAGAAATTTTTATTGCCTTGCCAATCGTAATCCATAATATAAATTTCTTTAAATCCATTTTCAAAGAACCTGCGACAATTGTAAACAGGTCTCCAACGAACGGAATCCATGGAACTGCCAATAGTACAAATATTCCGTATTTACTGAACCACATTTCTAATTTCTTTTCTTTTTCACTCTCCCTCTTTACGAGCCATTTAATTCCTTTGATTCCGATTGCATAGTTTAGCATTGCACCGCCTACAGAGCCGATAAGTGCAAAAACAAACACATAAATTACGGGTTGAAATTTTGTGCTAATGATTATTAACGGTTCCGATGGAATCGGCAATATGGAAGATGATGCAAAACATCCGAGCAGTAAGCCAATTAATTCGTATTTTATAAAAATATCTTCAAAAGTTCCCATTATTTATGTTTGGTAGTGATAAATAGGTAATGAAACCTCTTATCATTCTTGGTTCATGGCTCTGTCTACTGACAACAACTCCCCAAGCCCTACGGGCATACCCTGCCCTGAATAATTGATTAAATTTTGTTTCTGCAACCCAAATTTCTTCATATTTATTGCTGCATTTGTATCTCTGTCGTGATGTGTTTTACAATTGGTACAAGTCCATTCTCTGTCTGCAAGTGTAAGTTCTTTGTTTATGTTTCCGCACACAGAACATATTTTGCTGCTTGCATCAAATCTTCCAATTTTGACATAATTTTTTCCATACCAATTGCATTTGTATTCTAACTGCTGATTAAACTCGTTCCAGCTTGCATCACTTATTGCCTGTGCTAAATGGTGGTTACATACCATTCCTTGGACATTTAAATTCTCCACACAGATTGTATCCACTTGGCTGTCGTGTACCATTCTGCATGTTAATTTGTTAATATAATCATTTCTTTGCTCTGTTATTTTCTCATGAATTTTAGCAACTTTTAATCTTGCTTTCTTCCTGTTATTGCTTTCTTTAACCTTTCTGCTTAACCTTTTTTGTAATACCTTTAATTTGTCTAATGAGTTTTTGAGAGGTTTTAAACTCTCTATTTTAGTTCCATCACTTATTGTGACAAATGATTTAATTCCTAAATCAATTCCTACGGTTGTTTCTTCTTTTATTTCTGGTTTTAAAGGTAAAACATCATCTGTTTCCACTAAAACAGAAGCATAATATTTTCCTGTTGGTGTTTTTGATATTGTTGTTGTCTTGATTTTACCGGTGAACATTCTGCTTAATCTTATTCTTAAGCCCTCAAGGAACTTTGGAATTATGAGTTTATTGTTTTCTATTTTAACATGCTGTGGACATTCAAATGAATGGAAATTATTTTTCTTTGATTTAAATTTTGGAAAACATTTCTTTTCTCTGAAAAATTTTGTGAAAGCACCGTCTAAATGTTTTAATACTGCTTGTAATGATTGTGAATTTACTTCATTTAACCAATAATATTTGCTATCTTGTTTCATGTCTTTGACGATAACTTGTAAATCAAATCTTGTAAGTGTTGTTTTTGATGTTTCATACGCTTTTATTTTCTTGTCAAGAGCAAAGTTGTAAATAAATCTAACACAACCGAAGTGTTTTTCTAATAGTTCCTGCTGTTTCTTGTTTGGATATATCCTGTATTTGAATGTTCTTAACATTTTACAAAGGTAGTGTTAATAATTAGTATCCATAGAACATATATATTTGAAAATCTCCGGACAACAACGAGATAATTTTACAATTTAAACGAACATTACATCTTTATCACTACCTTATGTTTAAATTTATTTAAATTTTAATTGTTGTTTTTTATTTTATTTATTGTTTCATTAATATTTCATTTTTAAATTATTTATTTTTATTATTTATTTTAAAAATTACTTATTTTTTAAAGATTAAAATATTTTAAAAAATTATTTTATTATTTCATTTTATTATTTCATTTTATTATTTCATTTTATTATTTCATTTTAAAATTTATACAATTAATCAAAAAAGTAAAATAAATAAAGAAATTTAAAAGATTAAAAGGAAAATGAGGTGTCCGGAATGTAAAGGAATATTGTTCGTATTTGACCAGATAGATAAGGAAAAAGCACAGCAAAATGCAATAAAAAGGTATTTAAAAAATACCTGTATGCTTAACGACTTGGGAAGTAAGAGGGGAAATTTAAGCGCAAATTTAGAAGAGGCAAAATATGTCTATGAGGATGGAACGATTGAAATTAAGGGAAAAAACGGGATAATTGGAAATTTAACTTTAAAAAGTGATATAAAGATAGATAAAAGATACGGCTGTCAAAGCGGAGGAGATGCATTTATTTATCCTCTGGGAGAAGTGCGATTTGAAAACAGCAAAACAAAAATATATGATAAAGACGAATATCTATTTACACTTGAAGAATTTTCACAGGATAAAGAGAAGCAAACAATGTTATGGGAAATTTTAGATTCCAAGAAAAATTTAGATAAAAATATTATTGATAAAGTGACTTTGCTGAAGGACCTGAAAGAGCCGGAAATAAGCAATGAAGGAAGCGAAATACTTGTTAAAAAGGAAAACAGAGCAATCCTTCTAATTTATTTAAAATGTGTTTTTACACTTAAAAATTCTCCGAATTTAGAAGAGGAAAAAATTTTTTCGGTTGGCTTTACCGAAAAAGCGAACAACAATATACAAATATTTTATGAAAGTGCTTTTCCTGATGTTAAGACAGGCGAGATTGTGTGCTCAAATTGCGGAACGATTATTGACTCCGAGATGATAGATACAGGTGCGGAATGGCGTTCATTTGACAGCGGACAAAAAGAAAAAAGATCAAGGGCAAGCGGTGCAATAAAAGATGCAAAGGTCAGCAAGGGTTTAACAACGGAAATAGACCGCTACGACAGAGATGCAAAAGGTGGCGGATTTGAAGTGGAAAGAAAAGTTGAACTGTATAGGATGAGACGACTACAAACAAGGAGCAGAATGAGCGACAGCGTTGGTAGAAATTTATCAATAGCTCTTCCGGAACTTGACAGAATGTGCAGTTTGTTAGACATCGGAGAAACAATAAAGGAGGACTGTGCTCACTTATACAGACAGGCGGTAGATAAGGGCTTTGTTAAAGGAAGAAGTATAGAAAGTATAATTGGTGCAATAATATGTTATGTGACCAGAAAGAAGGGAGAACCGAGAACATTAGAAGAAATCGGAGAAAAAAGCGGAATATCAAAAAAAGAAATCGGCAGAAGTTATAAACATATACTTAAGTCCATGAATCTGAAACCACCAAGAACAAATGTAGAAGATTATATTGCTCTCTATGCTTCAAAAATTGGGATTTCAAATACCGCCGAAGAAGAAGCTCAGAAAATACTTAATGAAGCAAAGAAATATGGAATTACTGCAGGTAGAGGTCCTTCGGGGGTTGCGGGAGCAATTATAAGTTTGGCATGTGAACAGATCGGGGAGGAATTTCCAAAGAAAGAACTATTGTATTTGGTAGGAATTACGATTTCAACACTTCACAGCAGACATGAAGAAATTAAAAATAAATTAAAGCTTTAACAAAACAGTTTAAATCGCACTATTTTTAAAATGAAATTTTGAAAATCTCCGAGCGTTAGCGAGGTGAGGTAGTATGAAAACATGGGGCAAATACAAAATACTCTCACTTCGTTTGTATATTTCAAACAAGTTTAAATCGCACTATTTTTAAATTTATTTAAAAATCTCCAAGCGTAAGCGAGGTGATGTAGTATGGAAACAAACATCAAAAGGAATGGGGCAATAAAATAATATCCGGGTTGGAATCAAAACTTCACGGAAATGAGTCCATACTTGATTTGGGCTGTTTAAATCGTACTATGTAGTATGGAAACAAAATTACTTGCAAATTGCCATACTGCTTTGAAATCCGGCGGAATAATCAGATTCAATTTTGCAGGTGACGGCAACTGCTCAAATTTTTTTGCCGTTGTTAAAGAGGTAATCAGACGGGATAAATTTCAGAAATATTTTGAGAAATTTCAATGGCCATGGTATATGCCAGCAATTGAAGAATATAAATCAATGGCAAAGGACTCAAATTTTAAGGATGCAGAGATTTGGGATGAAAATGCGGACAGATACTTTGATAATGCCGACGAAATGATACGGTGGATAGACCAGCCGTCACTTGTGCCTTTTTCAAAACAGATTGATGATGAGAAAGACAGGAAAAATTTTCGCGTTCAGGTAATTAAAATGATGGTTGACAGAACTCAAAATGAAACAGGAAAATGTTTTGAGACATTCAGAAGAATCAATATTTTTGCAGGAAAATGAGAAAATAATAAAATATTCACACAGAGACACAAGAACTGATGAATTAAATACAATCAAGAACAATCAATGGAGAAATAAATTAAATTTTTTTATTCTCTGTGCCTTTGTGGCTCTGTGTGAGAAAAATCACCTCAATGTTGTTCAGAGATTTTCAAAACTTCAGGTTTTTAAAATAATAAAACAGGAATCTTATGATTTATAAAAGAATGAAAAACGACAGAAAGGCGGCAATTGTGGTTACACTTTTAATTATCTTAACTATTGCAGCATATCCGTTTACATCAACAGAAGAGTATTTATTTTGCTGGGACGATGTTCCCGACTGGAATGCGGAACTCATAAAATTTTTAAAGAATGAAATAAAAGCGGAATGGGTAGAGGATGCGGAAATCAAAAAAAGCGAGAGTGATATGTTCACATATATTACAAAAGAGGAAAATTCAATTGTCCTCAAACTCATCGCAAAAGAGGGAAAGGTAATTTTGATTACTGAAAATAAAACATATGAATATAGTATAGTAAAAGAAGGGAAAAAGCTAAATGTTTATAAATACAACTGGCAAATTTACGGAATTCAAAGTTATAGTTTCTTTCGGGAGGGAAAATTTGAGCCCCTAATTACGGCAATATTTACCCATCTTGATGAATGGCATATTTTTGGCAACATGGTTTTCCTTTTTGTTTTTGGAATAACTTTGGCAACATTTATCGGATGGAAAAAGTTTCTTGTTATTTATTTTATCGGAGGAATTGCGGGAAATTTAGCATGGGTAATTTATCCGGTTATTGATGAAGGAGCAGCTTCTGTCACTGCTGTCGGTGCTTCAGGTGCTGTTTTTGCCGTAATGGCCGCTCTCGCAATGGCAAAGCCGAAAAATGCCGATGAGATTGCCAAAAAATCGGAAATTTTAAAATTTTTTTCCTATGTTCCGGGAGTGGGGCTTATTTATGAGTTAGTTATGGGAGAAGGAATACTCGGATTTATCGGAATAATATTTTATTTCCTTTTTGTTACAGTTCCCGACTTAATTTTAGGAGGAGCAACAGCACACGCAGTACACTTTGGCGGACTGCTCGCCGGACTTGTTTTGGGCTATTTGTTTAAATGCAAAAATGATTTTGAAACAGATGAAAATGCAAAACACGGCGACAATGAAAAAAAATACGATGCTCTTATGCCTGTTCACGATTACGACGGATTTTTGAAATAAATTTAATAAAGGTATCTTAATTAGTTGTGTAAATTTTAATTAAACTTAATTTTGAAATTTTAAAATGGATGTGGAAATTTTAAACGAAAAGGACAACCGGCTGTTAGAGCGGAAGGAGATAAATTTAAAGGCATCTTATGAAGGGAAGAAACCAACACCGAAGTTAAATGAGATGAAGGATGCAATTGCGGCAAAGTTAAATTTAGACAGGACATTAATTGTGATTGACAACATAAATCAGCCGTTCGGAGTGCGTTATTCCGATGTGTACTTAAAGGTTTATGACAATGAAAATGCTATGAAAGTTGAAACAAGACCTGTATTAAAGAAAAATTTAAGCGATGAAAAAGTTAATGCACTTCTCGGAGTAAAAAAGAAGAAAGAAGTAAAAGGTAAAAAGAAAGGAGCGGCAACAGCAAAGAAATAAATAAAATTTAAAGCATAAATTTATATAATGTTCTAAAATGGCAGCAGTCGTAGCAAAAGAAAAGGAAAAGACAACCAAAAAAGGTGGAGGAAAGGAAAAGACAACCAAAAAAAGTGAAAATTATAAGATTGATGGCAATAAATTAACCAGAACAACAAAATTTTGCCCGAGATGCGGAGATGGGATATTCATGGCAAAGCATACTGACAGATATAACTGCGGGAAGTGCGGATATACCGAGTTCAGTGCAAAGAAATAAAGGAGTTATGAATATTGAAGGGGTGTGTTGGGCGTGCAATAAAATATATCATGAAATAAATTGCACGCAAAAATAACAAAATTTCTTAAAACACATAAACCCCGCTCGCCTTGAAATAAACATAAATTTCACCGCTGATGTTTAAATTTAATTCCTCAAACGACTGCTTTGTTATAAAAACAGCGAGCGGAATTCCAATATCAACCTTGATTCCAATTATTCCTTTTTTATTTGAAATTTCGCAAATTCAATCTATATTCCATCCGAAAATCAGTGGAAAGATAATTTTAAGCATAGAAAATGAAGACCTGCTATAATTGTAAAGGAAATATTGTAAAAAAGAGGATTAATGTTGAGATAAATGGAATTATAGTGCAGGATGTAGAAGCGGAGATATGCGAGAGATGTGGCGAGGAATATTTTAATACATCCGTAGCGACATTTATTCAAAATGTGGCAAGATTTGTTGAAAAGGAAAGGGTTTTTGGATAACGGCAACGGCGACTCCTGTGAATGTACAAACGGTTTAATTCCAAAAGAAAAGAAGATAAAAAAATAACAGTTATAACCTCACTTCGTTCGGATATTTACTCACTTCGTTAGTAAATAACAAAAATAACAAAATTTCTTAAAACACATAAACCCCGCTCGCCTTGAAATAAACATAAATTTCACCGCTGATGTTTAAATTTAATTCCTCAAACGACTGCTTTGTTATAAAAACAGCGAGCTGAATTCCAATATCAGCGACAACCTTTATTAGACCTTCTTTATTTGGAATTTTTGAAATTTCGCAGATTTTTCCCTTAAAATTGTTCCTTGCACTTGACAAAAGACATTGTTTTGAGAGCAGAATGTTTTCCGGATGGATGAGTAGATGAACTTTGCCTTCATTCAGATTTGTTGAATAAACATTTATTCCGTTAACATCAATAATTGCAATCTCGTTTTCAACCCTGCTCATTCCTTCAAATAAATTTTCCGCTCCGGTAAATTTTGCGACAAATTCCGACCTGGGATTCCTGAAAATTTCTTCTGCTTTGCCTGTTTGCAAAATTTCTCCTTTGTGCATTACTGCAATTTTATCAGCAAGTGCTATTGCTTCTTCAAAATTGTGAGTTATATGAATGGTTGTTAAATTTCTCTCTTTGTGAATTTTTTTCAGGAAGGTCTTAATTTCAGTTTGTGTATTCGGGTCTAATGCAGCAAGCGGTTCATCCAAAAGCAAAATTTTCGGATTTATTGCCAAGACCCTTGCCAGGGATATTCTTTGCTTTTCTCCGCCGCTCAGATTTTCAACATTCCTGTCCAGCAAATGTTCTATCTTTAAAATTTTTGAAATTTCGCCGACATATTCATTAATCACTTCTTCGCTGAATTTTCTGATTTTTAATCCGAATTTTATATTTTCTCTTGCATTTAAATTTGGAAATAAAGCGTAATCCTGATAAACCAAGCCGATATTTCTCTTTTCTATGGGAACATTGCCAATATCAATATCGTCAATAAAAATTTTTCCGCTGTATTTGTGTAAGCCGGCAATGCACTCAAGCAGTATTGTTTTTCCCGCTCCGGTTTCTCCCAAAATTACGAAGTATTCTCCGGCATTAATTTCTAAATTTATGTTTTTTAATTCAAATTTTCCGAGTTTTAATGAGAGATTTTGGATTTTTATCATTTTTTCTTTTTAATCAGCAATCTTAAAAGTATAAAAACGATTAAACAAAAGAGCAGCAATATTGCCGCAACCGCCTGTGAGGCATCTAATCCCGTGGTTAAAAATTTATCATATATTACAGTTGTCGCAATCATCGGATAATAAGCAATTATTATAATCGCTCCAAACTCACTTATTGCCCTTGCCCATGTCATCACTGCTCCGACAAAAATATTTCTGAATGCCATAGGAAATGAAATTTTTAGGAATACATAAAACGGACTTGCTCCCAATGTCCTTGCCGCATTTTCCAGTCGGACATCAACGCTTTCAAATCCCTCCCTTGAATAATTTATTATAAACGGAATACTTACAAACAACATTGCTATTATAATTCCGGGAATTGCATCAACAAATTTTATGAATGAAAATTGTCCGAGCAGTCCGTGAGTGCCAAAGACGGTTAATAATGCAATTCCTGCGACCGTATGCGGAACAACAACAGGAACATCAATCATGCCCTCAATAATGGTCTTTCCGTAAAAATTTTTTCTCGCCAAAAGATAAGCAAGAGGAACTCCAAATATAAATGCAATCAGAGTTGCCAAAAATGCACAGGAGAAACTCAAAAGTATGGATTTCAGAACTGCTTCGTCGGTTAAATTTTCAATGAAAATTTGTGTATTAAGTAATGCTGATAAAATTAAATTTACTAATGGAATTAAAATGAACAGCAAGACCAATATTCCTAAAATTATAAATGTATTTTCAAAACTTGTGTTTCTCATTTTCCGGACAGGAAGTTTTTCCCGATTATTAATCAAAACAACTTTTGAGAGTCAGAAATTGGTGGAACGATATTTCTCAACAATCTCTCTTAAATATGCCAAAGATATGTTGTTGTTTCTACAATAATAGTGCAACAATGCATCATTAGTTAGTAGTAATTTATTACCATTTGCAACTTCCAACAAAGATGCATCAGTAAACCCGAACTTCGGAAGTTCTTTTTTTGCTAAAACGATGTCTTTAGAGATATATTCTTCCTTTAATTCCTGCAATATACTTTTTGAAAAATTTATAAAATCCGAAAAAAATACTTTTTCGATTTTCGTATTCACTAAATTTGAGACCTCTGCCAAAACCTGGGGCGTAATGATAATTTTTGAGACATCTTTTAAAAATTCCTTCAATACTATGACATAATCATCTGTATAACCAAATTTTGTCAGGGTATTGTGACCATAATGCTCTGCCAAAATAACCAACAAGGGTCCTGTATCAATCACAATCTCTTTTTTTATATTCGTAAATTTGCTCATTCTTCATTTATTCTTTTAACAGATATTACTTCTCCTTTAATACTTACAACAACCTCATATTTCTCTTTTTTCGAAGAAAAAAGACCTTCTTTAAGGTCGCATGTTATTTTGAACCCCACTGGTTGAGCATCTTTACTTTCAGACAAGGGTTGAGCAGAAATCACACCAAAATCCAGCCAGTCAATTAATTCCCTTGCACCTGCTCCAAATTTTATTTCTGCCGCCCCTTTAATCACCCTAAAAAACTCTTTAACTATTTCTACTGCTTCAGCCGCATCCTTTACTTTTACTTCTGTTATACTTTCCATTCTGTTCAAATTAAAAATATGTTTTTAACATTCGTTCATTCTGCATTTATTCTTTTAACTGATATTACTTCTCCTTTAATACTTACCTCAATATCGTATCCCTCTTTTTTATCAGAAAAAAGACCTTCTTTAACTTCGCATATTATTTTGAACCCTCCTGGCTGGGCTTCCTTACTATTAGACAATGGTTGAACAGAAATCACACCAAACTCCAGCCAGTCAATTAATTCCAGCTTCCCTAATTTTATTCCTGCCCCTTTAACCTTCCTAAAAAAATCTTTAACTATTTCTACAGCTTCATTCGCGTCTTTTATTTTTGTCTCTGTTATATTTTCCATTTTTGATTTATTAAATTTTAATGAACTAATTTAATTATTGTTATAAGTAATTTTATTTCCAACATTAAAATTTTGGCTAACAGATATTATAATTTTATTTTTCAACAACAAATTCTTTCAATCCCTCAGGAACATTGCTTATATTATCAACAACTGCTGGACTGACAGGAGGTTGTCCTAAATTTTCAAAAATTTTTCTGCCGTCTTCACTGAGTAACAATTTTACAAATTCAGTTGCTTCCTTTTTGTGTTGTGCATTTTTTGGAATTGTAACTCCATAAATAATAGCGTTTCCCTGCTGAATTTTCCCGTCTGCTAACTTAACCTTAACCCTTTTATAAATTTCATTCTTTGTCTCATCTTTCAGGTTAATTTCCGAAGGCAATTCAACAAAACTAAATTTATGCTGGACGGCAACACTCCGGTATATAAAGAAATAGTCAATTTCCCTGCTTTGAAGCCCGCTTATCAGTTCCATTTCCAGACTTCTGACCATTATTTTATTTGTATTCGGATTTATTTGCGATGAATTTGGAATAACAATCATGCAGATTAAATTTTGGCAATCTGCTTTTATGTTTGTGTTTCTTTCAATCAAATCGTCAAAAATTTTGCTGTCGTTGTATTTAAATTCTGCAAGCTGCATAGCCATTACAGAACGATAGCCGCAAGGATCATCGTTCGGATTTGAAAAGCCAAATTTAACATCGTCCTTTCTTAAAATTTGATACCAGTTATCTTTATTTATCTCATTCCAGTGGTTGCTTTTATTTGTGTAAGCAATTACAATCTCATTTGTTGCGAATTTTATTGTGAAGTCAGAATAGTTTGGATACATCATTTGCGGAATTAGGAAAGCATCTGCAGAAGCAACAACATCGGCGTCTTTGTGCAGTTCCGTAATCTTCTTTATGGTTGCAACGCTTCCCGCTGCTTCTCTCTGAACATCAATATTTTTGTGCTGTTTTTCAAAGTCCTTTTCAACTTCTGCTAATGGTTCGGTTAAACTTCCGGCATGAAAAATTTTTAATTCAATATGTTCGTTTGTTTGAGTAATATTTTCTTTTTGTTTCTCTTCAACACAACCACTTAATAAAACAATTCCTGCTATTAAAAATGTAAAACCTATAATCCCTGTTAATTTTGTTTTTTGTTTCATATTTATTTTTTAAAATTTTAGTTTTTATTAATTAATTTTAATAATTAATTATATTTTAACAAATATATATTTAAAAGAATACAAATTTAAAAAACAAAATAAAAATTTAAAAGAATAGAACCACCATCTTTTGTAGATTTCAATAAATTTGAAAATAATTTCATCTCACTTACGCTCATTTTTCAAAAACGAAGTTTTGAAAAATCCACGAACGATGGTGAGTAGAATTTGTTTGTGTCTTTCACCTACTCTGTCCGTGAAATTTTTCTATCTTTCACACTCAACCTTAAAATTACCGTCAAAAATTTCAACTTCCTTTACTTTTCCCGCCTTTTTTATGTCAATGATACATTCTTCAATAAATTTCGCCTCAGTCGCATCCTGCTTCCTGTAAATTTTTACCTCGCTTATTTCTTCACTCAATTTGAGCTTGTTGTCACCTTTAAATTTCCTTATCGCCTCAATAACAGAAACAACCTTTTCAACATTCAAATAAATTTTATCAATTCCTGTTTTCTCCGGAAACCCCCCTTTACTATGAACACTTTCGTTATTAAAATTTTGTTCAATTTCCTCTGTTATGTGCGGAATGAACGGAGCGAGCAATTTCATTAAATTTTTAAGTAAAATGTCCAAAGTGTATTGAGCCGACTCTTTATTAATATTTTCATACATCCTATACTTCACAAGTTCAAGATAATTGTCGCAGACATCATGCCATACGAAATTTTGCAAATCCTTCATTATGGTAAAGTTGAAATTTTCCAGTGCGTTGTCTGTATTTTGTATCATTTCGTCAAGTTTTGCAAGTATCCATTTGTCAACAGGTGTTAGTTGTGTTAAAATTTCTTTATTCTCATTATGTTTATAATCCTGTAAATTCATTTCAATAAATTTTGCCATATTCCACAATTTTGTTATAAATCTTTTTCCGTAATCAATGTCCTTCATTATCAAAGTAGTATCGCTTCCCGGAACAAATGTGCACGCCCACTGTCTTACCGCATCCGCTCCGTATTTTACCACAATTTCATTTGGTTCAACAACATTTCCAAGTGATTTTGACATCTTTTTTCCATCGGGTCCAAAAACCATTCCGTTAACTAAAATTTTGTCAAAAGGAATTTGTTCTGTAAGTATCAGGCATCTGAATATAGTATAAAATGCCCAGGTTCTTATTATTTCATGCCCCTGCGGACGAAGTGATGAAGGATATGTTTTATTGAAGTATTCCTTATCCTGAAGCCATTTTGAAATAATTAAGGGAGTTATACTTGAATCAACCCAGCAGTCACAAACATCTCCCGCAGGACTTAAAATTTTTCCGCAATCCGGACATTTCTTTTCTGCAACTGTAGGATCTATCGGCAGTTCGGAAATTTCAGCGGGAATTATTTTATTACACTGCTCGCAATAGTAGAACGGAATTGGAGTTCCAAAGACCCTTTGTCTTGATATAACCCAGTCCCAGTCCATATTCCCGGCCCAGTCAACAAATCGTTTTTCCATATAATCCGGAACCCATTTTATATCTTTGCTTTTTTCTAAAATTTTGTCTTTAAAATCAACAACTTTTATGAACCACTGGTCTGTTGATATGAATTCAACCGGCTTCTTGCACCTTTCATGAATCCCTACATTCTGGATTGTCTTCTCCTGCTTTACGATGAAATTTGTTGCATTGAGATCTTCAATAATTTTCTTTCTCGCTTCCTCAACCTTCATTCCTTTGTAAATTCCGCATTCATCTGTTAATTTTCCATATTCGTCAATACCTCTGATTATTCCCAGATTGTACTTATAAATCCATTTAACATCGTGTTCATCTCCGAAAGAACATATCATAACGATTCCTGTTCCAAATTTTATGTCAACTTCGCTTTCCGCTATGATTTTTACCTTTCTGTCTGTTAAAGGAACATTAACAAATTTTCCGGTTAAATTTTTGTATCTTTCGTCATTCGGATGGACAAAAACAGCAACACACGCCTGAATTAATTCCGGTCTTGTTGTTGCGATAGTTATGAAATTTTCACCCTCCAGATAAAATTTTATAAAATTTAAACTCGTATCTCTCGTTGTGTATTCAATTTCTGCCTTTGCAATTGCTGTTCCGCAGGACGGACAAAAATGAACGGGATGCTTTGCTTTGTAAATCATTCCTTTTTCGTAAAATTTGAGCAGCGAATATTGGACTGCTTTCCAGTAGTCCGGATCCATCGTTTTATATTCTCTGCTCCAGTCGGGAATGTATCCGATTATAGTCATCTGCAATTTCATATTTGCAATAAATTCCTTTGTCCATTCAACGCATAAATTTCTAAATTTCTCCCTTTCGTTCTTCCTTATTTTGTATTTTTGTTCAACCTTTAATTCTGTCGGCAGTCCCTGAGTATCCCATCCCTGCGGACACAGGACATTAAAATTTTTCATCCGTTTATATTTTGCTATAATGTCAATCCAGATAAAATTTAAAACATGTCCCATGTGTAATTTTCCGCTCGTAAATGGCGGAGGTGTGTCAATAACATAGACCTCGCTGTCGTTGTCGTTTTCATTAAATTTAAAAATTTCGCGGTATTTTCCACTGAGCCATTCATTCTGCCATTTCTTCTCAACCTCTAAAAAGTTATAGTCCTTTGGGAGCATTTTGATTTTTTATGTTGCTTTTACTTTTTGGATTAATATTAAGTTCTTTTAAATTTTTAAGAAATTCTTTCGGAGTCATTGCGGGAATTAATTCTTTTGCATTTTGTTTAAATATCTCGTCCTTTGTTATAAGCACATCACATCTTGCTTCAATAGCACTTGCCAAATGTAAAACATCTTTAGATTCTAAATTTATTGTTTTCATTAAAAATTTTAAAGAATAATCCCATCCATTAACGCTTAAATAATGAAGTTTTAGAGGGATGTCTATGTAAAAAAGATTTTTTCTTATTTTTTTATAAATATTCTCAAGTTCTTTTTTTGTGAGATTCCTATTTCTCAAATTTCTTCTAATTTCGTCAAATGCTTTTTTATTTTTAAGTTCTTTAAATATAAATTTATCTTGTGCTTCTAAATCTAACACTTCAAAAATTGCAAAATGTGATGTTACAACGGTTATCCTTTTTTCTTTTGCAAGATTAATAAAATTTAATGTTTCTTCGTTCCTCTTTCTCAGATAATCAAGTATAATGTTTGTGTCAAGATAACAACTCTTAATAGATATACTCATTTTTAATTTATTTCTTATTCCTTCCTTCTTGCCTCAATAATCTAACCGCTTCTTCTACTGTGATTTCTCTTATACTTTTGAACCTTCCAGGTGTTTCTTTTACGGCAATAGTCCTTCCTGTTTTTGTATCTATCTTAACCCACCTTCCTGTTTGTAAACTAAACATTTGAGCAGGAGATATACTTACATCGCTCTTTTTTTTTGTTTGTTCTGACATTTTTTATGAGTAATTAAATTATTTTATGAAAGTTTATTCTTTTTTCTATTCTTCTGTATTTTTCAATTTTACCTGGGGAATTTCTGCTAACCCTCTAAACGGCTCAACTTTCATCGTCTTTGGATTATCTTTTACCAATACCCATCCTCCTTTCCTCATTTCAACCTGAATTTTTCCTTTAACTGCACCTTTTCCGCCTTTTTTTGTTTGTTTTGACATTTTTTATAAATATAGGACTTACGCATTTTACCTTGTGAAAAAACTTAAAAACCAAAAATTTGTATTGCTTTTGCGTAAGTCCTGTAAATAATTAAATTTATTTTATGAAAGTTTATTCTTTTTTCTATTCTTCTCTATTTTTCAATTTCACCCGGGGAATTTCTGCTAACCCCTAAACAGCTCAACCTTCCCTGTTTTTGTATCATATTTCACCCATCCTCCTTTCTTCATCGCAATCTGAATTCTTCCTTCAACAGCACCACCCTCCTTTTTTGTTTGTTTTGATATTTTAAAGTACGATTTTTGTCTGTGTCAGATATGGCATCAGCCGGTTTTTTGCAAGTGAAATATACGCTTGATTTACTTCATAACCAACAAATTTTCTTTCTGACTTGACTGCCGATACCGCTGTCGTCCCACTGCCCATAAAAGGATCAATTACTATGTCGTCTTTGAATGAATATAGTTGAATCAAGCGGTATGGAAGTTCTTCGGGAAATGGTGCCGGATGTCCAATGCGTCTTGCACTTTCAGCATTCATTGTCCAGATTGATTTTGTCCATTCCATAAACTGTTCTTTCGTAATTGTGTTCTGTTTTCCGTTAGCAATTCTATTGTAATCACCTTTTGAAAATACTAAAATATACTCATGAACATCTCTGAGTACCGGATTTGCAGCACTTTGCCAACTTCCCCAGGCAGTTGAAGGACTTGCACTTGATGCTTTGTTCCATATAATTTCGCCCCTCATATTAAAACCAATGTCAATCATTATTTTTGAAATATATCCGGATAAAGGTATATATGGCTTGCGCCCAAGATTAGCAACATTGATACATGCGCGCCCTCCGTTAATTAGTACTCTATATGTTTCTTTGAAAGAATTTTCCAAAAGATTTAAATACTCCTTCAATGAAAGGTCATTATCGTATTCCTTAGAAACATTGTAGGGCGGAGAAGTAATCATTAAATGAATAGAATTGTCGGGCAACTCTTTCATATTCTCAGCGGAGCCGAGAATAAATGTGTTTAATAGTTCGTCAGGCAAGTTGTTTTCTGTTTTATCAATTACCTCTTTACTTTCAAGAGTTGAATACAATTTTGAGTTGTAAAATTTGGAGCTATCATGATTGATTCTTCCATTTGTTCCGAAAGCACATGTTATTGTTCCCTTTTTCATTTTTTAATCGTTTTGCCAAAGGTCTAACCACCTTTGGAATGGTTTGAAAGCAATATTTTCTTTTCTCCAATTAATGGGGATTTTGAATGTTTCTTTATGCTCTATCAAATTTACTAATCCTTCGGCTGATATTTCAACACCTCTCGGATTTGTTCCCTCAACTGGAAGTTTGATGTATTTTGTTCTTCCGAGTTTTTTAAAAATTTCCATCTGAACTTCGCGAGGAACATAATAAAACCCTCCGCCATTATTCCAATTAATTTGCACTAACACCACATCACAACTCGGGCCATAGTTATCTAAAAATTCCTTTGCTTTAACTTTGTCAACAGTCCAAATCAGCTTTACCCCTCCGAAATTTCCTCCTGTAATTGTCTTGATAGAAATAGGATTATTGTAAACTATAACATCTGTTTCTGCTTTGGTGATTGGGATTTCTGTCTGAACATTTCTTTCTCCAAATTTATAAATAAATAATGCAACAATAATTTTTTCTCTTACTTGACCCACTTCCATTCCTATTTTTCTCGCTCTTGCACTTTCCAACTCTGCAAGTTGAAATAATTTCGGCAGTTTATTCTGAATTTTTGCAATTATATTTTTGTCTTCAAAGAGTTCTCTAATTTTTGGATTCATTTTATATTAATGTTTTTAAAATTTATATTTTCCATAAAAATATCTTATGAAAATTAGATTTCAAACTCTAAATTTTTAATATGAATATTTTACTTTATCTTTTAGGGGACAATATTACACTTCCGAAAGCAGAGGCAAAAGGATTAATTGAAAGTTACCTCGAAAATAAAAATTTTTCCGAAATTTATGAAAAAAACCGGCTTTACATTTTTTCCTGTGAAAAATTTCCCTTTGAGAGAATGTCTATGGCAAAGGTTATGTGCGAGTTCATCGCTCACGGAGAAAATTTGGAAGATATTGCAAAAAAGGTTGCATCTCAGATTTCAGGAAGTTTCAGGGTTACAAGTTATTCAACCGGAAATTTTAAAGATGCGACACTTGAACGAAGGTTTGGAGAAATAATCAAAAAACATAACGAAAATATTACAGTGAAACTTGAAAATTACGAAAACGAAGTGATGTGTCTGTATACTGAAAATTTATATTTTGCAGGAATAAATAAAAACAGGGAGAAATTTCTTCAGAGAATTCCATCAAACAGACCTTTTACTGTCCCGGTTACAATGCATCCGAAACTTGCAAGAACACTAATAAATTTAGCGAGGGTTAAGGAAGGCGCCAGGATTTTGGATCCTTTTTGCGGCTCCGGGGCGATACTTGTTGAGGCGGGACTTATGGGTATGAAAATTTTCGGAAAAGACATTAGCGAGTATATGCTCCACGGATGCAGGAAAAATCTGGATTTTTACGGTGTCCAATACGGAACTGAAAATTTAAAAGAAGGAGATGCGTTAAAAATCAGGAAGAAAGATTTTTTTGATGCGATTGTTACGGATTTGCCTTACGGAAGGTCATCTTTTACTACAAACAGAAATCTGACACAACTTTATAATAAATTTATGCTCACTGCATACAAGTTGCTTAAAGAAGGTAAATTTGCTGTTATTGTATCAAAAGACGGGATTGATTATGATTTTTATAAATTTAAATTTGCGGAGGAACACAAGGTCAGGGTTCATGGCGGGCTGACGAGGAGGATTTGTGTGTTGAAAAAGGAATAAAAATTTATTTAAAATCAGGAACCTTTTTATTTATTACTTTTTCTTTTTATTTTATACTATTTTTAATTTATGCCATATATTCTTTATAAAATTTTTTAAAATCACCTCACTTACGCTCACTATCGTTCGTGTATTTTCAAAAACTTCACCTCACTTCGTTCGGAGATTTTCAAATCTCTGCGATTTGAAAACTGCGTTTTTGAAAATAGTTCGGAGATTTAAAAATTTATAAAATTTTAAAATGCAGCAAAAAAAAATCGTATTGCTCATTTGTGATGGTATGGCAGACAGACCCGACAAAGAGCACAACAATAAAACCCCTCTTGAAGTTGCAAACAAGCCAAATATGGACAAAATAGCAAAAGAAGGAATTTGCGGACTTATGAATCCTATCGGATATGGAATTCCCCCCGGAAGTGATACCGCACATTTGGCATTACTCAGTTATGACCCTTATAAATATTACACTGGAAGAGGTCCCTTTGAGGCGTTAGGTGCCGGATTAAATTTAGGCAAGGATGACATCGCTTTCAGGTGTAATTTCGCCACTGCCGAAAAGAAAAATGACAAACTTTTCATAACTGACAGAAGGGCAGGAAGAGGCGAATTCGGACTGGAAAAACTTGGAGACATGTTAAATTTTCAGATTGAAGATGTGAAAGCAATTTTTAAGACATCTTCAGGACACAGAGGTGTTCTGGTTTTAAGGGGCAAAAATTTATCCGAAAAAATTTCCGACAGCGACCCGCACAGCGAAGGCGAAATAAAAAATGTTGTTCCTTTGGATAATACGAATTCATCAAAAAGAACAGCAGAAATTTTAAATAAATTTACCCGAAAGGCGTATGAAATTTTAAACAACAGCGAAATTCAAAAAGAACGACTAAATAAAGGTATGCCTCCTGCAAATATCGTACTTGCCCGGGGTGCGGGAAAGATTGGCGAAATTCCGAAATTTAATGAAAAGTACGGAATGAACGGGGTGTGTATAGCAGGAGTAAATCTGGTTAAAGGTATTAGCAGGGCAGTCGGATTAGATGTTGCTGAAATTAATGGCGCAACCGGACATAAGGACTCAAACATTGGGAGTAAGATTGATGCATGCATAAAAGAACTTAAAGGAGACAAACACGACTTTATTCTCATTAATATCAAAGGTACTGATGAAATTTCTCATGACGGCGATTTTAAGGGAAAGGTTGAAATGATTGAAAGAATAGATACGGTTTTGGCAAAATTACTTGAAGAAGATTTAGATGCGACAATTGCCTTAACCGCAGATCATACAACATCTGTAACCGTAAGAGAGCACAGCGGAGACCCGGTACCTGTGGCAATTCTTGGTGATGTCAGAACGGATGAGGTTTATAAATTTAGCGAAAGAGAGTGTGCAAAAGGAGGGCTTGGGGTTATTAAAGGATCTGATTTGCTAAATATTTTAATGGATTTAAGCGAAAGAGGGAAAAAATTCGGAGCATAAAAATTTAATCAAAAATTTAATCCGCATAGTAATATTCCCCTTTTTCTTTCTGTCCCCTGTCAATAACGCTGTCAAGTTTATTCGCCCTGGGCCTTCCCGTTTCCGGCTCTCTCCTGAATGTTATTCCGACTGACTTTAAAAATTTATTCATTCCGTCCCTGACATTTAATACGGAAGACGCATACCCTTCAACATAAGAATCATGAGCTTTCTTTCTTTCAAAAACAATCATTGCATCGCTGATATAATCAATAAACAAAATATCATGGTCAATAACAAAAATTCCCTTTTCCTTTTCTCCTGCAAACGAACGCAAAAATTTTGCCAGATTCAGTCGTTCTTCAACATCCAAATAAGCAGATGGTTCATCAAGCAAATAAATGTCTGCATCCTTTGAAAGACAATCAGCTATTGCAACCTTTTGTAATTCGCCGCCGCTCAATTCGTCAATGTTCTTCTCCAGCAAGTCCTTAATTGAAAATTTCTCAATCAACTCCGCTTTTAAATTTAACTGCCTGACCTTCATATCCATAACCGAAATATATTGTGGCTTATACGAAATTTTTAAATTGACATTAACTTTGGCATCATCAGACATTTCAACACCTGCCAGAATTTTGATGAATGTTGTTTTTCCGCTCGCATTTTTTCCGAGAACGCCCACAATTTGTCCTTTATAAATTTCTCCCCCGCCAACAACAAGCCTGAAATGCTCATAACTTTTTGTAAATGAAGGATATTTTGCAAGCAGGAACGGAAATTTCCTGTTTCTCGCTCTGATTACCTCAAATTTGATGCTATCCCTGAACCGCATATTTTCCGCCTTTAAAAATCCGTCCAAATACTCGTTTATGCCGATTCGCGTTGACTTTATATTGGATATTATTCCGTAAGCGCCCTGCTTTCCGAAAATGACATAAATATAATCGCTCAAATAATCCAGCAAAGCCAGATCGTGCTCAACCAGAATGATAAATTTATCCTGAATGCCGCCTATAACCTTTGCTAAATTTAACCGTTCCTCAACATCAAGATACGAAGACGGTTCATCAAGCAAATAAATGTCCGCATCCTTTGATAAACAGACATATATAGCTAACTTTTGCAATTCCCCTCCGCTCAATTCCCCGACATCATTATCCAAAAAGTCAATGTTTAGTCCCTGCAATAAATTTCGTTTATGAGCGTCAAAATTTTGAGCGTCATATTTTATAACATCCCGGACTTTTCCCTTAACGAGCTTCCTGATGCCTTCAACAAATTGCGGCTTATAGGAAAATTTGAGCTCGTTTTTTGAAATTTTTAACAGAAAATCCTGCAATTCCCTGCCCCTGAAATATTTTATTACCTCGTCCCAGTTACCTTCCCTGTCTATATTTGACAAATTCGGTATTATCTGTCCGCTCAAAATTTTTAATGTTGTTGACTTTCCGATTCCGTTTTTTCCGACAATTCCGACAACACCTTTTTTCGGAGACGGAAGGTTGAATATGCGAAATCCGTTCTTTCCGTACTGATGTATGGGGGTTCCGATTTCATCAGGTAAATTTATTATGTGAATCGCTTCCGCAGGACATCTGTTCGCGCATATTCCGCATCCCGTGCACATCGCTTCATTTATCTCCGGTTTCGGATTCTGGCTTTCGGAATCGGCAATTACTGTCTTGCCTCCTCTTTTGTTCATGGGACATAAACGAACGCATAAGTAGTTGCAATCCTTGTATTTACACTTGTCCTTGTTTAGCACCGCTATTCTCATCTTATTATACAGGTTTAATAATTAAGTTTGGCAGGAATTTATTTTATAGAATTTAACGATTTAAAAATTTATGTAAAATTTAGTTATCGCAATAAAATAATATAATTTTGTAATACTGAAAATTATAAATTTTCAATCTTTAAAAATCTATGAAATTTTTAAATACTGAAAATCTGGAAGATTTTCAATCTTTAAAAATCTATGAAATTTTTAAATACTGAAAACTTTGAGTTTTCAATCTTTAAAAAATGCTCACACAAAGTCACAAAGTCACAGAGCAACATTGCCCTTTGTGTCTCCGTGTCTTGGTGTGAGAGAACAATAAAACGAACTTTCCTGTACGATAAAAAATCTACAAGATTTTTTAAATTGTAATCAAATACAAATAAAGTATATAATTTAATTGCAGAGTAATACAAATAAAACATATAATTTAATTGCAGAGTAATACAAATAAAATAAATAAAATGAAAACATTCGGGCGTTTATATTTATATGTTTAATCGTAATTTAAGATGTTGGAATTTTTAATTGCAGAGTAATACAAATAAAACATATAATTTAATTGCAGAGTAATACAAATAAAATAAATTTAAAATGAATGATATAAAATCAGAAAAAGTAAATAAATTTTACAGGTTGTGGACAACCGGACTTGACAATGTTCTTTCAGGATACATTTACGATGAAAACAACGACTTATTGCCAACCCGTTATATTTTTTCTCATTACGCAACCCTTTTGGAAAATTTCCTGGATAGCAGTATTGAAGAATTAGAAAAAATCAATCTTTTGTCAGGTATCAGAGGCGTTGGGAAAACAACACTCTTTGCACAGATTTTTTATGCCCGGAAATTTGTAAAAATAAATAAAGGATATCAAAAAATATTTACGCAGGACTATGAGAAAATTTATCTTGATGTAAGCCGGCTGCATTTACAAGGCATTACTTTAAATGACTTCTTTGGTCTTTATGAGGAAATAAAGGGCTTCAGATTTGAGACATTAAACAAAAAACTTTTAATTTTGCTGGATGAAGTTCATTATGACAAACAATGGGGACTTTTTTTAAAGACCCTTTTTGACAGAACCAAAGGACATAAAAATATTTTAGTTATTGCTACAGGTTCTTCTGCTTTAAATATCAAGATAAATCCCGACCTTGCCAGAAGAGCATATCTGGAAGAACTTTATCCGCTTAAATTTACAGAATACCTGATGTTGAAAGAAAACAAATTTCCGGTAAAAAATCTTTCGGACTCATTATCAACAATGATATTAAAAAGCAAAAATGCCATGGACTTATATGAGTCACTTAATTCGCAATCGTCAACAGTAAACAGTTTTTTTGCTTCTCTACCTTTGGGGACCGAAGAAGAGTTTTTAAATACAGGTGGCTTTCCTTTTACACTGAAAACAAAAAATAAACAAAAAATTTATGAATCAATAGGAAATGTAATTGAGAAGTTAATCGGCAAAGACATTCTGATGCTTAAAAAATTTAATTCGGAAACGCTGTCAAAAATAAATGATTTGCTTTATCTTTTGGCAAATTCAGACACTATAAATTATGAGAATTTATGCAGTTCTTTGGAAATTAATCGTCGTACATTGACCTCGCTGTTAGATGTTTTAGTTATAAGCGGAATTCTGATAAAACTCAGAAGTTACGGCGGAAAATATACAAAAATAAGGAAAACCCCGAAATATCTGTTTATTTCACCATCGTTGCGTTCGGCCATTTTAGAAGGTATCTGTCCCGTAGAGATTAAAGGCAAAATACTTGAGGATTATTGTAGTTTGATATTTATTAAGGACTTCAAAAAATTATGTCCGAGGATTGAATTTATGTACGACTCTTCAAAAAAAGGTGCTGATTTTGTTTTAAAAAACGAAGACCGGGAAATTGTGATTGAAATCGGATTTAACAAAGAAAACTACGGCATAAAACAGATAAAGGAGACAGCTAAAAGGATAAAAAATTTTTCTTACGGAATAATCATCGGCAGTGATGAACTTGAACTTGTTGAGGATAAATTTATCAAATTGCCATTAAAGTACTGGCTTTTGATTTAAAGAAATGAATTATTTTTCTTTTATTTTTTCTTCTTTTATTGTAACTACTCGCTGGGTGTTAAAAATATACCTATGAAATTTTTATTTATCTTAAATTTCACCTTGCGAAAGTTTTAAATTTCGCACAAGTGTGAGTAGTTACTAAATAAATTTATACAAAATTGACATTATATTGAAAATAAGGAATTTTAACATAGTTATCGGATATTTCCTATTATACAAAAAAATTTAATAATTTTTATTAATCTTTATTTTTATTAACATTAATAATTAATATAGTGAAACTGCTAATTTTTGATATTAATGCTGAACACACTATTATTAAATCAAAGTATCAAAAGTTGAAAGATTGACTATAATCAAATTCTATCAATAATCAAATTAAAAATCAAAAAATTTACAAGAATGAAACTTATAACCGCAAGAACTCTAAAACAGGGTATGACGATAGAAGAGAGTAAAATTTCCCAAAGTTACCAGGATGCCTGTGCAATTGCATTTCTCAATGAAAAAGACATAACAAAATTCTGTATGAAAGAAGGGGACCTGATAAAGGTAAAGAGTAATTATGGTGAAGTTGTCGTTAAATGCAGTAAAGGTGCAGTTGGCGAAAATGAGTTATTCATTCCGATGGGACCCTGGGCAAATATACTTATAGGAGGAAATACAGACGGCACAGGTATGCCGGATTTTAAAGGAATTGATGTCCAAATTTCAAAAACAGATGAAAAAATTTTAAATGTCAAAGAAATTTTACAAAAATTAATGCAATAAAATGGAAATAAAAAATATTCCTTGCCCGTTTTGCGGATGTCTGTGCGACGATATAATTGTAAATGTTGAAGATAACGAGCTAAAAGGCGTTAAGAACGGCTGCGGAATCTGTATTACAAAATTTATGAAACATCATGTCAATGCAGTCCAAAGCCCGATGCTCAAAAAGGAAGGAAATTTAGTTAATGTTTCAATGGATGAAGCAATAGAAAAAGCCGCTGAAATTTTAAAAAATGCCAAATATCCTTTAATATTCGGATTATCAACAACCGAATGCGAGGCACAAAGTAAGGCACTGGAATTAGCGGAATTAACCGGGGCAACAATTGACCAGTTACCTTCGGTATGTCACGGTCCCAGTATGATGGCATTGCAGAGTGTCGGACAAACAACGGCAACACTGGGAGAAATAAAGAACAGGGCTGATCTGGTCATATTCTGGGGATGCAACCCGATTGAAGCACATCCGAGACACTTTAACAGATATTCCGGGACTGCAACAGGAATGTGGAGCGACAGAAGCAAAAGATATATTGTGACGATAGATGTGAGAGAAACCCAGACGGCAAAAAAATCGGATAAATTTATAAAAATTTCTCATGGAAAGGACTACGAATTAATTTCAATAATGAGGGCAGCGATTAAAGGTCAGAAAATTCCCGATAATGTTGAAGAAATTACAGGCGTAAATAAAGAAGACATTGAAAATTTAATAAACAGGATGAAAAATGCAAAATACGGTGTTGTGTTTTACGGGATGGGAATGACACAGACATTTGGAAAAGAATTAAATACTGATAATGCTATCTCGCTTATTAAGGATTTAAACGAATTGACAAAATTTTCTATTATTCCCATGCTCGGGCATTATAATGTAAGCGGTGCAGTACATGTGTGGGGGTGGCAAACCGGCTATCCGTTCTCAATAAATTTTGCATTACAATATCCGAGATACAATCCGGGAGAATTTTCTGCAACGCAGATGTTAGCAAGAAAGGAATGCGATGCTGCATTAATTATAGCAACGGATCCAGTTGCCCATCTTCCCAATGAAGCCGCAAGACATCTGGCAAATATTCAGGTAATAACGATTGACCCGAAATTTTCTCTTACTGCGTTGATTTCCGATGTTGTTATTCCTGCTGCGACCGCTGGAATAGAAGCAGAAGGGACTGCTTACAGGATGGATGGAATTCCGTTACGACTAAAAAAGGTAGTAAATTCGGAATTTCCACCGGACAGGGAAATTTTGGAACGAATAATTGAAAAGATAAAGGAATAAAAAATGAATAATATCACCGCAGAGACACAGAGGACGCAGAGAATAGAAGTAAATGAATTAACACAGAAGATAATCGGATCTGCAATTGAAGTTCATAAAGCACTTGGTCCTGGTTTGCTGGAGTCATCATATGAGGAATGCCTATGTAAGGAGATGTCTATGAGACAGATACCTTATGAACGACAAAAACATTTACCTCTGAATTACAATGGTGTGAATATTGATTGTAGGTATCGTCTTGACTTATTGGTAAATGACCTTGTTGTCGTAGAAATCAAAGCAATAGAATCAATTCTTCCTATTCATGAAGCCCAACTCCTGACATATCTAAAACTCGGTGGATGGAAGGTTGGATTACTCATCAATTTTAATGTTCCTCTATTGAAGCAAGGGATTTGCAGATTGGTTTTTGACTTGGAAGAATCTCAAAACTCTGCGCCTCTGCGGTGAAACAATGAAACAAAAATAAAAAATGCTCACACAATAACCTCGCTGTTCACCTCGCTGTTGCTCGGAGATTTTCAAAACTTCGCGTTTTGAAAATGCTCGGA